>DATMKQ010000458.1:0-27450 GCA_035571275.1 Trebonia sp. | reverse complement strand
GGGCGACGGGCGGCGGGCGGAAGGCGGAGGGCGGGCGGAAGGCGGGCGGAGCGGTAATGCTTCGCGCCGCGCCGCGTGGCGCCGGTAGCGTGAGCGGCATGGCGGTTGACTTCTCCGGGTTCGAGCGGGTGCTCAAGTCGCTGGGCGTCACGGGTGTGGTGCGGGAACTGCCCGAACCGGCGCCGACCGCCGCGGCGGCGGCCGCGCAGCTTGGCTGTGAGATCGGCGCGATCGCGAACAGCCTGGTGTTCGCCGCCGACGGCGGCCCGTTGCTCGTGATGACAAGCGGCGCACACCGGGTGGACACCGCGCGGGTGGCGGCCTTGGCCGGCGCGTCGGTGGTCGCGCGCGCCGACGCACGGTCCGTCCGCGAATGGACCGGCCAGGCGATAGGCGGGGTCGGGCCGGTGGCGCACCCCGCGCCGATCCTGACGCTGGTCGATACGTGGCTGTCCAGGTACGACGTCGTCTGGGCAGCGGCGGGGCATCCGCACACGGTGTTCCCGACATCGTTCGGCGAACTGCTCAGGATCACCTCAGGCACGCCCGCTGAGGTCGGCGACTGACGGCGCTACCGGGCAGGCTTGTCCCAGGTCGCGGGCTTGTCCCAAATCAGCGAATAGCGCCAGAGCAGATGGCGGCGGTAACGCACGCCCGGTAGCAGCCGCCGCGCGGTACGCCGCAGCTGCCCCCAGGTCAGGTCGGGCGGTAGCACCGGGGCTCCCGCGCTGCCCTCGCCACGAACGGCCTTGTAGTACCAGTTGGCTGGAAGGCCGACGGCGCCGATGGCCCAGTCGGCCGGTGATCCGTCGCCGGCCAGGCCGACCACGACCAGCCGACCGCCTGGGCGAACGACGCGGGCCATCTTGGCGATCGCGTCCGCGGAACCCATGTGGTGCACTGAGGTGTTCGCACAAGCGAAGTCGACGCTCTCGTCTCCGAACGGATGGGCCATGAAGTCGCCTTCGAGGAAGGTCGCGTTGGCGACGGTGTGAGCGCGGTCGCGCGCGAGCGTGATCATCAGCGCGTCCCTGTCGATTCCGGTCACCGCCGCGCATCGCGCGGCGAGCGCGCATGCGAGCATCCCGTCGCCGCAGCCGACGTCGATCGCGTCACGGCAGCCGGGAGGGACCGCGTTCAGGATTACCGGGTGGTAGTGAACGTTGTGGTTCCAGTACGACACACCCGAGTCGGGCCATGCCTCGCCGAGCTTCATCGATGCCCTCCGGGATGAGCCATGTCCGTTCATACATGCTTATCTCTGTGAATACCCGTCGAATCGTATTGGCGTGCCGTAATATCGTCACCGTCAGCCAGCAACTGGCTACTGACGGCAAGGAGGGGGAAATGACGCGGTTCAGCAGGGGTGAGAGTTTAGCTGTCACCATCGGGACCATCGTTGTGTCGGCCGGGCTCATCACCCTTGTCGCTGAGCTTCCGCCGATACCTGGTTCCGCGAAGCCTCATCCCGTCTCGGCAGGTTTCGTGCGCGGGGCGACGGCCGCGCCGTCATCCTCGTCGAGCCAACCCGGGGCAGTGGCCTTCCATGGCGCTAACGTCTCGGCGTCACCACGGCGGACGACTCCGACGGAGCTCCCGACGAGCATCCCGAGCGTCACCGACAGCCATAAGAAACATTCGACCGCCAGTCCCAAAGGCACCGGAAGCCCCGTGAGTTCACCGGCCAAGTCTTCTTCGCCGCCCGTGAGTTCGCCGGCCGAGTCATCTTCTCCCGCGAGCTCGCCGACTTCGAGTCCGACGGCCAAACCCAGTCCGCATCCCGACTCCAGCCCCAGCCCGAGCCCCGACACGAGCCCAAGCCCCAGCGCTACGCGATCATCGAGCGACGCGGCGTTATGCGTGACGGTGCTGGGACTTAGCCGCTGCGCGGGGTAACTCCCGGCTCTGCGTTCGCACGGGATACGGTAGATGTCGTGCGTGCGCTCATCATCGTGGACGTGCAGAACGACTTCTGCGAAGGCGGTTCGCTCGCGGTCGCGGGCGGGGCCGCGGTGGCCAGCGGCGTCAGCACGCTGCTGGCCTCGCCGGACCACGGGTACGGGCACGTCGTCGCGACGCAGGATTACCACATCGACCCTGGCCGCCACTTCTCAGCGCACCCGGATTACGCGCGGTCCTGGCCGCCGCACTGCGTCGCCGGGACGGCCGGCGCGCGGTTCCACCCGAACCTGAACACCGGTCAGGTGGAGGCCGTGTTCCGCAAGGGCGCGCACGCGGCTGCTTACAGCGGGTTCGAGGGCGCGGACGACGCCGGGACGCCGCTCGGCGACTGGCTCCGCCGCCGCGACGTCGACCAGGTCGATGTCGTCGGCATCGCCACGGACTACTGCGTGCGCGCGACCGCGGCGGACGCCGCCGCGGAGGGCTTGCGCACCCGGGTCCTGCTTGGCCTGACCGCGGGTGTCGACCCGCGCTCGACCGCGGATGCCCTAGAGTCCCTGCGCGCCGCCGGAGTAGACGTAGCCCGGTGACGTCAGCGGGCGGGAAGGCGCCCTCGCTGGCGTTGACCCAGCAGATGAATGTCCCGCTCAGCTTGCTATTGGCAGCTGAACGGGCCATTCATCCGGGCACGGTACGTACCTCGAGCAAGACGTAGCTCCCTGACGTTATCCCTGCCTAGGGGACGGGACACGCTGCTCGCGGCGGCCACGGGACATCTGCAGGGCCGGCTTGCCCAGCGGGAACGAGCCGCCTCCTGTGGCCTGTGAAACGCAGTCGGCGTACAGATATACGCCGATAGCCGCGAATACGAGGACCACCCACCCGGCTGCCCTGAGCAGGCCGGTGGACGTCGGTATCGCGTTGAACCCGGCGAACAGCAGTATCAGCGCCACGTCCACGAAGAGGAACACCCCAGTGAACGCCAGCGGCAGCCGCAGCGTCGCCAGCGTGAGCATGACCATCACGACCAGCCACGCCACCAGGAACAGTTCGAACGTCACGCGTACCGAGGTCAGCGGGATGGCGAACCAGTTGTGGTTCAGGCCGAGAGAAAGTACCGCGTAGCTGAGCCAGAATCCCGCGAAGATGCCGAACACGCTCGCTACCGCCGTCTGACCGACCGCGGCGGCCCAGATCGTCGCCAGGAACAGGCCGATTGAGGTGGCCGTGAGAATGATCGGCACCGCCGCGCCTAGTGCGGTCAACGGGACCACGCCCACGAGCGCCAGGCCGAGCACGACCGAACCGGCGATGAAGCAGGGGAGTCCAAGCGCCGCGGGGTTACCGTGCCAGAAGCCTATAGCTGGCGCCTCTGCGACAGGGGGCGCCGCGGGACGAGTCTCGGCGCGGCCGGTAACGGGTGCATCAGCGCTCATCGCTTACTCCTTTGGGTGGAGCGCCCCGCACATGCGGGCTTAACGCATCCCTACGCCGTCCGCCGCCTGCCCGTGTTCTCACATTGAGTCACTGACCAGGTCACCGCCCACGTCACCGCCGGGAAATGGCCCACTGACGGATCATGTCGATCCGTCCACGGATCTGGTCGGCCGTCGCCTGCGGCAGCGCGGGACCCCCGCAGACACTGCGCAGTTCGGCGTGGATGACGCCGTGCGGCTGGCCGGTTCTGTGGCTCCAGGCGCCGACCAGGCCGTTGAGTTCCTTGCGGAGCAGGGCCAGGCCCTCACGGCTGACCGCCGACGACACCGCGGAGGCCGCGGGCGCGGTCGGCGCGGGCGACGGCGACGGCGACGGCGCGACGCGCTCTGCCGTCGCTACCCCGGCGGAGCGGGCTGCTAGCTGGGCCGCCTGGCGCTTGCGCAGCAAGACCGCCACCTGGTCCGGCTCGAGAAGCCCTGGCAGTCCCAGGTAGTCCTCCTCCTCGGGCGACCCCGCCTCGGTCGCGGTGCCGAACTCGCCGCCGTCGTACAGCACGCGATCGAACGTCGCCGAGGCGGCCAGCGCCTCGAAGGCGCGCCCATCAAGCTCTCCGTCGGGCGTATCGCGGGTGCGCCGGGCCTCGGCCAGCTCCGCTTCCGGGTCACGGGACATGGCGCTGACGACGTGATCCCGCTCGGCCTCGAGTTCCGCGGCGAACCCGAGCAGGACCGGCACCGACGGCAGGAACACCGACGCGGTCTCGCCGCGCTGCCTGGCCCGCACGAACCGGCCGACGGCCTGCGCGAAGAACAAGGGTGTCGACACGCTCGTCGCGTATACCCCGACCGCCAGCCGGGGCACGTCCACTCCTTCGGACACCATCCGCACCGCGACCATCCACCGGTCGTCCGACTGCGCGAACGAAGAGATCTTCCGGCTCGCGGTCGGGTCGTCTGAGAGCACCACGACGGGACGCGAACCGCTGATGCGGCGCAGCAGTCCGGCGTACGCCCGGGCCGTCTCGTGGTCACCGGCGATCACCAGGCCGCCCGCGTCGGGCATCGCCCGGCGCACCTCGGTGAGCCGCCGGTCGGCGGCCTCGAGCACACGGCTGATCCACTCGCCCGCCGGATCGAGCGCGGTCCGCCACGCCTGCGCCACCTGATCCTTGGTCATCGGCGTGCCAAGGGTAGCCGTGAGCTCGTCGCCCGCCCTGGTCCGCCAGTGCATCTCGCCGGAATAGGCCAGGAAAATCACCGGCCGCACCACGCCGTCGGCGAGCGCGGGCCCGTACCCGTACACGTAGTCCGACGCCGACCGCTTGGACCCGTCGGGCTCCGGCTCATAGGTGACGAACGGGATCGGGTTCGCGTCGCTGCGGAACGGCGTACCCGTTAGCGCGAGCCGACGGCGGGCCGGCTCGAAGGCTTCCCTGGTGGCGTCGCCCCAGGACAGCGCGTCGCCCGCGTGGTGGATCTCGTCGAAGATCACCAGCGTGCGCCTGTTCTCCGTGCGCTGCCTGTGCAGCGCCGGGTGCGCGGCCACCTGAGCGTAGGTGACCGCCACGCCCTGGAAGTCGGCGCCCGCGCGGCCCTGCGCGTTCCGGTAGGACGGGTCGATCGCGATCCCGAACCCGGCCGCCGCCCGCGCCCACTGGTACTTGAGGTGCTCGGTAGGCGTAACGACCGTCACGGCCGCGACCTCACGTCGCGACAGCAGGTGCGCGGCTACCGTGAGCGCATACGTCGTCTTGCCTGCGCCGGGCGTCGCTACCAGCAGGAAATCACGGCGCGCAACGCGAAAATACTCTTCGTAAGCAGCCCTCTGCCAGCCACGGAGAAAAGAAAGACCATTATTCAGAACGGACCGTGGCGACTCGTCAGCGTCGCTCACTCCGCGCCGTCGTCGCCCGCAGGCAGCGACTCGTAAATTTCCTTACATTCCGGGCAAACCGGAAATCTCTTCGGGTCCCGGCTCGGCACCCAGACCTTGCCGCACAGCGCCTTGATGGGAGTGCCGAAGACGTGGCTCTCCATCATCTCGTTCTTGTCGACGTAGTGCGCGAACCGCTCGTGATCGCCGTGCGACGTGTCGACCCGGACGTCCTCGTCGACCCGCAGATCGCTGTCTGGCAGTACCTCGGTGTTCACCCAACCAATCTTACCGTCTGCTGGAGACAGGCCGGGGCGTGGCACGCGGGCGGGCGGGCGGCGTTAGTTCAGGCCGGGGTCGTCCGGGTAGGTGGCCAGAAACGCGAGATCGCCGTCCTGGCGGCGCAGGACCTTGCGCCACAACTGATCCGGCTCGGCGGCGAACACGTCACCGGGGTCGGCCGTCACGACGTACCAGGCCCCCTCGTCGATCTCTGCCTCGAGTTGTCCAGGGGACCAGCCGGCGTAGCCGGCGTAGACACGCAGCGAGGTGATCGCCGGGGCGAGCAGCCGGGGCGGCGCGTCCAGGTCAAGCAGGCCTAGCCGGGCCAGCGACGGGGCGCCGTCAAGCGCCCGCCAGCCGACCGGCTCGTCCGCGCCGGGGACCATCGCGAGGGCCAGCGCGCTATTCGGCGACACCGGGCCGCCCTTGAACACCACGGAAGGATCGGTGGTCAGCTCGGTCCACTGTTCGAGCACCTGGTCCACGCCGATCGTCGTGGGCCGGTTCAGCACGATGCCGAGGGTCCCCTCTTCCACCTCGTGCTCCACGATCAGGACAACCGTGCGCCTGAAGTTCGGATCCCCCAGCAATGGAGTCGCGACGAGCAATCTTCCGGCCTTCGGATCCGAACCCATGTGGTCCATGTAACCATCATGAGCCAGATTCCGGGTGGACTGGACCAGCGCGCCTACTCGTCCTGCGGCGATCCGGCGTCCTCGTTTTCCACGGCGAGGCCGCGGACGGCCGCGGCCACTCCGGAGGCGACGTCGGGGTGGAACACGGACGGGATGATGTAGTCCGGGCCAAGCTCGTCGGGCAGCACGACGTCGGCCAGCGCCCGCGCGGCGGCGACCAGCATGCGGTCGGTCACCTTCCGGCTCTGCGCGTCGAGCAGGCCGCGGAACACCCCGGGAAACGCGAGCACGTTGTTGATCTGGTTCGGGTAGTCACTGCGCCCGGTCGCCACCACGGCCGCGTACTCCCTGGCCACGTCCGGGTCGACCTCCGGTTCTGGATTCGCGAGCGCGAACACGATCGCGCCGTCGTTCATCGTCTTCACATCCTCGCCCGCGAGGATGCCGGGCGCCGACACGCCGATGAACACGTCAGCGCCGCGCACCGCGCCGGCCAGGTCACCCGAGTAGCCCGCCGCGTTGGTGCGCTCCGCGATCCAGGTCAGGCTCTCGTTCATGTCCGGCCTGCCCTGGTACACGGCCCCCTGGTCGTCCACCACGATCACGTCGCGGGCGCCCGCGACGAGCAGTAGTTTCAGCACCGCGGTGCCGGCGGCGCCGGCGCCCGCCATCGCGATCCGCACGCGGCTCATGTCCTTGCCGACCACCCGGAGCGCGTTGGTCAGGGCGGCCATCACGACGATCGCGGTGCCGTGCTGGTCGTCGTGGAAGACCGGGATGTCGAGCAGCGCGCGCAGCCTGCGCTCGACCTCGAAGCAGCGGGGCGCCGAGATGTCCTCCAGGTTGATCCCGCCGAACCCTGGCGCGATCACCTGCACCGTCCGCACGATCTCATCGGTGTCCTGGGTGTCCAGGCAGATCGGCCAGGCGTCGATGTCCGCGAAGCGCTTGAACAGGGCGGCCTTGCCCTCCATCACCGGCAGCGCCGCGTACGGGCCTAGGTTGCCCAGGCCGAGCACGGCGGACCCGTCGGTTACGACCGCGACGCTGTTGCGCTTGATCGTGAGGCGGCGCGCGTCCTCCGGCCTGGCTGCCAGCGCGAGGGAGACCCGGGCCACTCCTGGCGTATACGCCATCGACAGGTCGTCACGGTTGCGCAGCGGAACCTTGGACCGCATCTCGATCTTGCCGCCCAGGTGCAGCAGGAACGTCCGGTCGCTGACCTTGTGCACCGACACACCCGAGATCCCGGCCAGCGCGGCGACCAGTGACTCCGCGTGCGCGGTGTCGGTCGCGGCGCAAGTCACGTCGACCCGGAGCTTGCCGCCATGGCCGGAGCCGACGTCGAGCGCCGATACCAGCCCGCCGGCGTGCTCGACGGCGCGCGTGATCTCGCTTACCGCCCGACCGTGCGACGACACCTCGAGGCGGACGGTAATCGAGTAGGAAACGCTCGGCGCCATCGTCACGTGCGCTTACCGCCTCTCCAAGCGTTTACGGGCGCCCTATCGCGGGCGCCTCAATCTCAGGTTACGAGGTCCGCACCGTGCTGCGCTCCACAGCGGACGGCCCGCCAAGCCCCGCAAGCTCCCTCGATGTTTTCGCAAGAGCAAGTAGTCTTCATGCATGGCGCGGGACACCACCATAAGCCCCTCGACCGCCGGGTTGAGCACGATGGACACCGAATCCGGCGTGATCGATGTAACACGGCTGCGCGTCGCTATCGCGCGCCTATCCCGGCGGCTGCGCAGGCACGAGCTAGCCGGACTGACACCCACGCAACTGGCCGCGCTGTCTACCGTCGAGCGGTCAGGCCCGCTACGGCTCGGCGACCTCGCCGCTGCCGAGGGCATCGCACCGTCCACGCTGACCAGGCTGGTCGCGGTGCTCGAGGAACTTGGCTACGTGCAGCGGTGCGCCGACCCGAAGGACGCGCGCGCGAGCACGCTTGCCATCACGCCGCTCGGTCACGAGACGCTCGAGCGGCTGCGCGCCGAAGGCACCGCGCTGCTGATCCAGAGCCTGATGCTGCTGACCTCGGAGCAGCGCGCCGCGCTGGCCGTGGCGCTTCCCGCGCTCGAGCAGCTAGCCGGGCCCGACCCGGTCGTCCCGGTCGTCCCGGCCGATCCCCGCGCCCGCTGAAAACAGCCTTAGAACAGCAAGGCGGTGAGCTGACTCCTTGCCCTCTTCACCTGAGGGTCATCCGGCGGGAGGATCTCGAAAAGATCGAGCAGGGCTAGCCGTGCCTTGTTCCGCTCGTCGCCTGTGGTCCGCCTGACCGCGCCGAGCAGCCGCTGGAAGGCCTCCTCGGCCTGCCCGGAGGCCATCTCGATGTCGGCCACCTTGATCTGCGCGTCCACGTCACCGGGATGCGCGGCCGCGGCACGGCGTGCGGCGGGCTCGTCATAGGAGCCCACCCGGCGGACCAGGTTCACCTGGATAAGCCAGCTCTTCAGCACGGGGTCGGCGGGAGTCTCAGCGAGCGCCTTCTCCAGCACCGCGGCGGCCGCGTCAACGTCGCCGCGCTCCATCGCCTGCTGCGCCTCCTCGTACGCGGGGGGCAGCTCGTCCGCGTCGTCCACGCCGTCCGGGGCCGCCGCGCTGTCGGCGGCGGCGGACTGCACGCCAAGCTGGTCGGCCACGGCGAGCACCTGCGTCAGCCACTGGCGGACCTGAGCCTCTGGCATCGCGCCGAGAAAGGCATCCACCATCTGGCCGCCGATGATGGCGACGACCATGGGAATCGACTGCGCCTGGAACGCCTGGGCGAGCCTGGGGTTGGCGTCGACGTCGATCTTGGCCAGCACCCACGCGCCGGCCGCCTCGTTGGCCAGCTTCTCGAGCACCGGGCTGAGCTGTTTGCACGGCCCGCACCAGTCGGCCCACAGGTCGACGATGACCGGCGTGGTCCTGGACCTGGCCGCCACGTCGGTGTTGAAGGTCTCTTCTGTGACGTCGATCACGAACGCCGACGCCTGGCCGTCGCCGGACTCGCCGGTCCCGGCGGACTCGCCGGTCCCCGCGGGCCGGGCCGCCTGCTGCCTGCGCTGCGCGGCCACCTGCCGCGCACCCAGATCAACGGCACCGTACAGGGAGAAATCCCTCGGCTGCTGCATACCTCTATCCTGCCCCATGATCAGCGTGCCCGGTGCATGTCCGGCGTCCGGTCCGTTCCTGCGACACGTTCTCGGTCCGTGCCAGTGTAGCATATCGTGTGCTACAGTCCCTCCATGCCACAGAAAGGTGACCGGCGGCGTGGAAGGCCGTTGAGCGCGGACCTCGGGTACTCCGGAGACCCCGTCCATCACTCGACGTCGCGTCGACCGCCGCAGCGGATCGGTATCAGAGAACTCCGCCAGCACGCCAGCATCTACGTCGACCTGGTCGAGCGGGGCTACACGGTAGACATCACCAACCGCGGGCGCCTGGTCGCCCAGATGGTCCCGGTGCGCCAGCCCAACAGCCCGCTCGAACGCTGGATCGCGGCCGGTGTCGTCGAACGCGCCGAAGAAGACGGCAGCGTGCTCGACGTCGACCCGTATCCGCCCGCACCGGCGCACAGAGCCGCCGCTGGCGAGCCCAACGCGAGCGAGATGCTGCGGCAGATGCGCGCTGAGGAAGGCGAGGGACGGCGTTGATTTACCTCGACTCTTCCGCGCTCGTCAAGCTCGCGGTGACAGAACCGGAGTCGGCCGCGCTCGCCGCCTGGCTCGCCGAACGCGCCGACCAGGCGCTCGTTTCCAGCGCCCTGCACCGGGCCGAGGTGCTGCGGGCGATCTGGCGGGCGGAGCCCGGCGCGCTGCCTCGCGGCCAGCGGATCATCCGCCGGATCGGGCGGGTGGGGCTCAGCAACGACGTGCTGGACAACGCGGCGACCCTGCCACCCGGCAAGCTCGGCACCGCCGGCGCCATCCACCTCGCGTCGGCGCTCGCCATCAAGCGTGACCTGGTGTCGTTCGTCGCGTACGACGAGGACCTGCTCGCGGCAGCCAGGGAAGCTGGCCTGCCCGTCGACAGCCCGTCCTGAGGGCCGACCTGGCTTCCCCTCACACGCGACGGGCGCGGAACACGGCGTCATGGATGATGACCATGCGGCCCTCGGGGTCGGTGACCTCGCGAGGCGCGGCCACGTTGGTAACGATCTCCCAGCCGTCGCCGCCTAGCTCGGCGGCGAGGTCTTCGCCGGTGAAGAACAGGTCGGGCTGGTGCGGGCGCGGCATGGTCGTCTGCATGTCCGACGGATGGTGGCCCGCGATCAGCAGCGTGCCCCGGTCGGCGACCGCCGCGGCCAGCCTGGCGTACACCGATCTGCGGTCCGCGGCGGGCAGGTGCAGGTACTGGGCCGAGACGAGGTCGTAGGCGCGCTCAGGCGGCCGCCACCGCAGAATGTCCTCCCGCTGCCAGCGAATCCGGTCCGCGACCTCGGCGCCCGCCGCCGCGGCATGCGCGGCGGCCCGGTCGAGCGCGACCGACGAGATGTCGACCGCGGTGACTCGCCAGCCACGCCGGGCGAGCCAGATCGCGTCCGCGCCTTCCCCGGCCCCGGCGTCAAGCGCGGCGCCGGCAGCGAGGCCGTCCGCTTCCGCGACCAGATGGGGATTGGGGTTGCCGCTCCACAGCGAATGCGCCGAGCGGTAGCGCTCATCCCAGTACGTGCGGTCGAAGCGCACCGGCTCCCCATGGTCCGCGTGCCCCGCGTAGGCGGCGCGACTAGCGCCGGCGACCGCGTGCTGCTCGTTGTCTGTCATAACGTGAAACCTCCCGCGTCAATGATGAACGGTCGGCCGCCGACTGGCAAACTGGCTTGCCGGTTTGGCAAACTAGGTACATGGACGACGAAGCGGATCAGATCATCGAAGCCATCGGGCCGCGGCTGCGCACGCTGCGCCGCGAGCGCGGCACCAGCCTGGCGGACGTGTCCGCGACGACGGGCATCTCAGTCAGCACGCTGTCCCGGCTCGAGTCGGGGCAGCGCAAGGCCACCCTGGAACTGCTGCTTCCCCTCGCGCGGGCCTACCAGGTCCCTCTTGACCAGATCGTCGAGCCGCCGGTAGCCGACCCGCGCGTGCAGTCGCGCCCGGTCAAGCGGCACGGGATGACCATGTACCCGCTCACCAGGCGACCGGGCGGACCGCAGGCGTACAAGCTGGTCATCGCGCCGCAGCAGCGCGGGCTTGAACCCGACCCGCGCAGCCACGAGGGGTACGAGTGGCTGTACGTCCTGAACGGCAGGCTGCGCCTCGTGCTCGGGGAGCACGACCTGGTGCTGACACCGGGCGAGGCGGCGGAATTCGACACGCGGATACCACACTGGTTCGGCCCGGCGGGGGCGGACACGGTGGAGATTCTGAGCCTGTTCGGCCCGCAGGGCGAGCGCATGCACATTCGCGCCCGGCCGCCCGCCCGCTGACCACTCGCTGTGACGGGGGAATCTCACGGAGTGCGGAGAAAAAAAGGCTCCAACCGTAGGCCGGCCAGCGGCGTCAATAACAACTGAGTCCGGGACAAGCGACCCTGTCGCTGCCTTGCGAAGGTGTGGTAGCCATTGATGTACCCCACATATACCCTCGGGGATGCACGACCGCTTGCTGAAGCTATCGGCTTTGGGGGCGCCGGCAGCACACTGACCGGCGCAGCCGCTCAGCAAACGTCGTGGGCAGGGCGGACACAGGGAGGCTCGGTGGGCACGGAAGCGGGCGCCGAGACCGGGCCTTACGCCACTATCGCTGCTGGTACGGGGGCGCGGCGGGCGCTAGCGGAGCAGCTGTTCACAGCCAACTACCCGAAGCTGGCCGGCTGGATCCGGCGGCTCGTCGACGACGACGAGACCGCGCACGAGATCGCATCCGAGGCGTTCGTCCGGCTGCTGTCCAAGTGGACCAGCATGGACAAGCTGCAGAACCCGCAGAGCTACCTGTACATGATCGCGACGAACCTGGTCCGTGACCACTGGCGCAAAATGGAGCGTGAGCGCCGGGCGATGCGCAACGTGACCGCGGGCGCCGAACATGAGCCGTACTCCGACCCAGCGCAGGACGTTGATGTGCGCGAGTTGATCCAGCAGTTGCCCGCGCGGCTGCGTGACCCGTTCCTGCTGCACTACTATGCGGGATTTGGAGTGCGTGAGATCGCGGTGCTGCTCAAGCGGCCGGACGGCACCATCAAGGCCGACCTTTTCCATGCCAGGGCGCGGCTGAAGGAAGCGCTCGCGGCGAACGCCCACGGCGGCGGAAAGGGGGCGGGCCATGCGGGGTAACGACGAGCACGACCCCCTCGACAGCTGGCTCGGCCAGCAAGTGCGGCCCTTGCCGCCACCGCCAGGGACGTTTGAGCTGATCACCCGGCGGGCGCGCCGCCGCAAGATACGCAAGCTCGCGGTCACGGTGGGCTCCGCCGCCGCCGTGGCGGCGGCCGCCGTGGTCGTCGCCGTGCCTGGCGGTCTGCTGCTGCACCTCAGCCCCTCCTCGACGGCGACGGGGGTGGCCGCGGGACGCCAGTCGCCAACGACCACCGGCGGCGGCTCGCAACAGGTGACCGGCCACGGGACCAGGACCCCGTCACCGTCACCCGCGGCCACTTCCCCCACCTCCCCAACCCCCACGTCAAGTGGGTTCACCGAACCGCTCGGCCCGGTCCCTGACAACTTCCAGCCAAGCTCGGTCACATTCGTGAGCGCGAATCACGCCTGGGTCATCGGGCAGGCAGGCACGCCCGGGCATTGCGCCGACGCCAACCCTGACTTCTGCACGTCGCTCGTGCACACCGACGACGCGGGCCAGACCTGGCACGGCGGCCCCGCGCCGAAGACCGGCCCGCCGACCGGGGCTAGCGGTGTGAGCGGCATCAGGTTCCTCGATGGTGTAAACGGCTGGGCGTTCGGCCCGGAACTGTGGGTCACTCACAACGCCGGGAACTCCTGGCACCAGATCCCCACCGACGGCCAGCGGGTCAGCGACCTGGAGACGGTCGACGGCCGGGCATACGCGCTGTGGGCCAGCTGTTCCGGCTCCATCCCCTTCAGCTTCGCCTGGGACTGCAACAGCTTCACGCTGATGACGACCACCGCGGATAGCGACAACTGGGTGGCGGTCGGCGGCCTGACCAACGACCTCACCAACGGCGGCAACCCGACGTCGGCGGTCATCGCGCTCACCGGTTCCGTAGGCTTCCTGCTAGCGCCGGACGGGACGCTGTACTCCGGGCCGATCGGCGGCACCTGGGTGAAGGCCGGCACCGCGCCCTGCCAGCCCGGCCGAGGGGCCTTGGCCAACGGGCTCCCGGGGGACGCCTGGTTCGCGATGGCGAGCCCAACGCAGCTGGCGATCGCCTGCCAGGGAATCTCGGCTTCCGCTCTGCACATTTTTACGTCCGCCAACGGTGGTGCATTCTGGACCCAGCAGCCCACGCTGGGAGCGTCGATCGGCTCTGATTACGGCATAGCGACATCGCTCGCCGCGGCACCGGACGGCACGCTCGTGCTCGCCACCACGACCGGGATATATGTTCGCCCTGCAGGAAGCACACAATGGGAGTCAGCCAACGCGAGCGGTGCAAGCGGACCCACGGGGGGATTCACGTACGTTGGCATGACGACCAACGCGCAGGGCGTGGCCGTGCCGGCCGCTACGTCGCTGCACGAGATCTGGATGACGTTGAACGGCGGACAGACATGGGCGCCGACCACCCCGATCACGCCGGGCAACTAAGCAGCTCAAGCGCTTTCCGCACACCGGACCCATTACGCGACCCCGGATAGGTGGCCAATCCGTAGCCCGCACGTTATCGACCACTCTCATTCATACGATATACACATTCTTGTTCACGGGTAGTCTGCGCCGCCACGTAAGCCCATAATGACATCTGGTGTTTCAGCTTCCGTTTGGAGCCTTCATGCCACGGTCACGGACGCTCGTCGTCCTCACGGCTGCGTTTGCCCTCATCGGCGCGGCTTCCCTTGGCGTGAGCGGGATCGCTCCCGGGGCCGCGGCGTCCCCCGTTGCCCTGCCGACCCCCACGGGGGGGCAGACCTGGACCACCGCGACCGACACGATCACGATCGACCCTGTCGTCCAGGTAACGGCCGCGAGCGCCAACGGGCAGACGGGAGAGATCCTGTCCGTGACGGCCGACTCCACGACGGCGCTCACCAGCATGACGGTGCACCTGCTCGGCGCCACGTCGGACGCGGACGTGCTTGACCTGCCAATGATCCAGCCCGCCAACCCGCCCGGGTCCGGGCCGAGCACGTGGACAAGCCCGCTCGTCAGCCAGGCCAGCCTCCCGCTCGGGATTTACAACGTCGCGGTCGACGCCGCCGACGAGGGCGGCTCGTCGGTCAGCTATCAGCCCGCGGGCACGTTCGCGTTCCAGGACACGCCGTCGATCACCCCGAATCCGGCCGACGTCATGATCACCCACGACAACCCGACCCCGACGATCTCCGGCACCATCACCACGCTGGCGCCGGGCGCGACGACCGCGCAGGCTCAGCCCTACGGGGGCCAGCAGATCATGCTGGAGGATTCGGTCCTCGGAGACGTCCCGCTAACCACCACCGTCGGCGGCGGATACACTTACACCTTCTCCCATCCCGAACCTGGGGAGATCTTCAGCATCGTGGTGCCGCCCACCTCGAGCCTGGCCGGCGGCGCCACCGTGACCGGGCAGTTCGACTCCCAGGCCGACCCGGTGGCGCTTTCGGCCAGCCTGAGCGCCTCCTCCGTCACGTACGGCGGCACAGTGACGCTCGGCGGCACGCTCAGCTACCAGCCGACCGCAAGCTTCCTGCCACTATCCGGCCAGACCGTGCGGATCTACAACCGGCCCGGCGCGTCCGCGCCCGTCGCCACGGCCGTCACCAACGCCGCGGGCCACTTCACCGCCACGCTGCCGAAAGAGGCCGCCAGCGTGCAATGGGTCGTGCAAGCCGGCGGCCCGGCCGCCAGCAAGTACCTGGGGCCGGCGAACGTGACGCTGCCGATGAAGGTCAACCTGCCGACGGTCGTCACCGGCTTCGGGGTGGCGCTGAGCGTATTCGGGCAAGTCAGCGTCCGCGGCTGCCTGACACTACCGACCGGCGTCCCCGGCCACGTCCCGTCGCTTTCCGGGCTGGCCATCCAGTACTCGGCGGGCCCGAACGGGCCGTGGCGGTCGCTCGGCAGCCTGCCCAGGCAAAGCGGCGCGAGGTGCGGCAACGGCGGCTGGTCGTTCAGCGGCACGTTCGGTGCCAAGCTCAACTACGCCTACTATCGCGCCTGGTACCCCGGCACTACCGCGGCGGGAACCGGCTACCTGGCCGCCGCCAGCGGCGGGTTGCTCGTGTGGAAGTACGAGGACAGGATCACCGCGTTCTCGGTGTCGCCGCAGACGGTGCACAAGGGCGGCACGCTGACGGTCAAGGGGCAACTGCAGTACTACTCGGGCAAGTGGCAGGACTACGCGAACCAGTCGGTGTACATCATCCTGCGGGCGCCAGGCAGGTGCAGCGACTGGTGCTATTTCACGATCCCTCGCACGGACTCTAACGGGCGGTTCAGCGTGACATTCGTGGACCCGCTGTCCGCCACGTGGTCCACCGAGTACCTCGGCAACTCGACGCATCTGGCCACCCTGGCGCCGTCCATTTACGCCAAGGTGAGCTGACCGCGCGGAGTAAGCCGCAATCGTTCCGGATAAATTCTCTAGAAACCAGCGCTGGCGAGGAGCTCTTCGGCCGCCTCGTGCGGGCCTAGCCTGCCCTCCGCCACCCGGGCCGCCAGTTCGTCTGGCACCGCGAGCCGCGTCCTCACGGCGCCGAACGCCAGCGCTGTCACCTCGTCGCGCGCCCGCTCGAGCCGCCGCCGGTCCCGTTCCCCGGCTTCCGCCAGCCATGCCCAGTGCCGGTCCAGCTGGCGGAGGAGCTCGGCGACGCCCTCGCCCGAGGTCGCGACCGTCGTCACGACGGGCGGTTTCCACGGTGCGCTTGAGAGCGCGACCATCGAGCGCAGGTCCCGCACCGCGCGTTGCGTCTCCGGGCGGTCCGCCTTGTTCACCACGAGCACGTCGGCGACTTCGAGCACGCCCGCCTTCGCCGCCTGGATCGCGTCACCCATGCCGGGAACGACGAGCACCGCCGTCGTGTCCGCCGCCGAGGCGATCTCCACCTCGGCCTGCCCGACGCCGACCGTCTCGATAAGGATCACCCCGAAACCGGCGGCGTCGAGCACCCGGACCGCCTGCGGTGTCGCGGCGGCCAGCCCGCCGAGCTGCCCGCGGCTGCCCATCGACCTGATGAACACGCCGGGGTCGGTCGCGTGGTCCTGCATCCGCACCCGGTCGCCGAGCAGCGCCCCGCCGGAGAACGGCGACGTCGGATCCACCGCGAGCACGGCCGTCCGCTCACCGCGCGCCCGGAACTTCCGGACCAGGGCGCTGGTCACGGTGGACTTTCCCGCCCCGGGCGCGCCGGTGAGGCCGATGATCCGCGCCCCAGTCGCCATCGGGGCGAGGTCCTTCATTACCGAACGGACCGCGCTGTCTCCGTTCTCCACCATCGAGATCGCCTTGGCGACGGCACGCACGTCCCCGGCGTGAACCCGTTCGGCCAGGTTGGGCCCTGCTGACTCTGGTGGCTCTGCTGGCTCTGCTGACTCTGGTGGCTCTGGTGGCTCTGCTGGCTCCGGGGGGGACCCTCCCGAGCCCCCCCGAGGCGCGCCGGGCGGGGTCAGGAGGGCACCCTGAGCAGCAGCGCCGAGCCCTGGCCGCCGCCACCGCACAGACCCGCGGCGCCGAAACCGCCGCCGCGGCGGCGCAGCGCGTAGGCGAGGGTCAGCGCGATCCGGGTGCCCGAGGCGCCAAGGGGGTGGCCGAGCGCGATCGCGCCGCCGTTGATGTTCACCCTGTCCGGCGTGACGTCAAGTTCGCGCATCGACTCGATCGCGACCGCGGCGAAGGCCTCGTTGATCTCGATGAGGTCCAGGTCGGCGACGGTGTGGGGGTTCTTACCCCGCCCTTCCTCCCGTGCCAGCGCCTTCTTGATGGCGTTCGCTGGCTGGGAGTGCAGCGAGTTGTCCGGCCCGGCCACTGGGCCGAACGCGCCGACCTCGGCGAGGATCTGGGCGCCGAGGCGTTCGGCGGCGGCCCGGCTGGCCACGATGACGGCGGCGGCGCCGTCAGAGATCTGCGAGGCTGATCCAGCGGTGATCGTGCCGTCCGCGCCGAACGCCGGTGCCAGCCTGCTCAGCGACTGGGCAGTGGTGTCGGGGCGGATGCCCTCGTCTGTCCCGAACGTCGCCACGTCCTGCTTGTGCTTGAGGTCGACCGGCACGATCTCCTCGGCGAGGATGCCGTCCTTCGTGGCGCGCGCCGCGCGCTGCTGTGAGCGAGCGGCGAACTCGTCCTGCTCGGCGCGGCTGATGCCGAGCTTCTTGTTGTGACGTTCCGTGGACTCGCCCATCGATAGCCCGTCGAACGCGTCGGTCAGGCCGTCGAGCGCCATCGAGTCGGCCATCTCGACCGGGCCGTACTTGAAGCCGCGGCGGGAGTTCCGCAGCAGGTGCGGCGCGTTCGTCATCGACTCCATGCCGCCGGCCACGATGACGTCGTACTCATCCAGCCTGATCAGGTCCGCCGCCATCGCGATCGCGTCCAGGCCGGAAAGGCAGACCTTGTTGACCGTCACGGCCGGGGTGGTCATCGGGATGTCCGCCTTGACCGCGGCCTGCCGAGCGGTGATCTGCCCGGCACCGGCCTGCAGCACGTGGCCCATGATCACGTACTGGACGTCCGCCGGCTGGACAGCGGCCCGGTCGAGGGCGCCCTTGATCGCGAAGCCGCCCAGGTCGGCGGCCGAGAATCCTGCCAGCGATCCGAGCAGCCGGCCGATCGCCGTTCGCGCTCCGCCGATGATCACTGGGTCGCCCATGCCGGCCTCCTATGTGGTGCTTCGTTACCTACCTGAAAAGATACCCAGCATGCTCCTGCGTATCGATCATGTGGGCATCGCCTGCCAGTCGCTTGACGCCGCGATCTCGCGGTATGAGTCGGTGTTCGGGCTCAGGGTGCTCGGCCGGGAGACCAACGAGGAGCAGGGCGTGCGTGAGGCCATACTCGCCCTGCCGGACGGGCCGTCCTATGTGCAACTGCTCGAACCGCTCGCGCCGGACACCCCTGTCGGCAAGTTCCTTGCCCGGCGCGGCGAGGGAATCCATCACGTGGGTTACGCCGTGCCGGACGTGGTAGCGGCACTGTCAGAGATTGGCGAGAGCGGCGTGCGCCTTATCGACAAGCGCCCGCGGCACGGGTCGATGGGCGCGTCGATCGCCTTCCTGCACCCAGCAGATCTGGGTGGGGTTCTGACCGAACTCGTGCAGCCCCGTTTAGCCTCGTGACGTGCACGAAACGTAACCTTTGCCCGTGTAGGTCCGGGACGCACGAGGGGCGCGAGGCCCGTAGAATGCCAGGCAGGCAACGACGAAAGCCGCCAACCGGATTGATCTGGCCGAGAACTCTGAAGACCGCACCAACCGGACGGAGGCGGAGTAGTGTGCCTGTCACTGGGCGAGATAATCGCCGGAGACCATGATGCAGCGCCTACAGTCCTCCGGAGCCACGGACTTCGGGCTGACGAAGGGGTGGGGTGCATCTCGTGCTGGTCGCCGGCGGTGACCCGGCCGCTGACCCCCGCCTGCCGTTTCCCACGTCTAGCCAGGATTAGGCCACATGCAATCGGATATTGACGCTCAACTGACCAGCTTCTTCGAAGAGACCCCACCGCGCGACTTCGCGAAGGTAATGCGCGGTTACGATCCCCACCAGGTCGACGAGCACATCCGGCAGCTCGCTAACGAGGTTCGCCGACACCAGGAAGACGCGCTGACCGCGCGACGCGATCTCACCGACGCCCACCGGCAGATCCAGGAGCAGGAGCGGCCGACCTACTCTGGTCTCGGCGCGCGCATTGAGCAGTTGCTGAGGCTCGCCGAAGAGCAGGCCACCGAGCTCGTCCAGGCCGCCAGGTCAGAAGCCAACGAGATCAAGGCCGCCGCCAAGGTTGACGGTGCCGAGCTGCGCGCCGCCGCCGAGAACGAGGCGGGCGAACTGCGGGCCAACGCCAAGCGGGAAACCGACGACGTGCGGGGCGCGGCCGAGCGCGAGGCCGACTCGATCCGCACCGCCTCGCGGCGCGAGGCGGACGAGCTGACCTCGACCACCGAACGCGAGGTGGCCAAGCTGCGCGCGACCGCCGACCACGAAGTCGCCGAGAAGCGCGCCGCCACCGAGCGGGACATCGCCAAGTTGCGCACCACGACCGAGCGCGAAGTGGCGCAGCTTAAGGCCTCGGCCAAGCGGGAGCGGGACGAGATCCTCACCACGTCCAAGCGGCAGGCCGACGAGATGCGGTCGCAGGCGCAGCGGATCCTCGAGGAGAGCGAGGCGCAGCGAGCACAGGCCGAGGGCGAGTTCGAGATCCAGCTCGCCGCCCGCCGCGAAGAAGCCGAGCGGCAGGAGGCCGAGCGGCTCGGCGCCGCCCAGGCCGCCACCCAGAAGCTGGTCTCCGAGGCCGAGCAGCGCGCCTCGACCGCCGAGCAGCGCGCCGCCAAGGCGTCCGCGCAGGCCGACCAGACCCGCCGCGATGCCGACCAGCACGCACGGCAGCTTGTCAGCAACGCGAAGAAGAACGCCGACCAGATCGTCGGGCAGGCCAAGGCACAGGCTGAGCAGCTGATGTCCGAGGTGAAGTCCGAGGCCGAGCGCCGCCGGGTCACCTCGCAGCGCGAGGTCGACGAGCTGACCAGGCAGAAGGACAACATCGCCAGCCACCTCGCCCAGGTGCGACAGCTGCTCGGCGGGCAGCTCGGCGGGGCGATTCCCGGCATGGACGCGGCTTCGGTCGGCGCCCCCGCCGCCAAGCCGGCCATCACGGAAAGCGCCCCGGCCCCGGCCCCCGCTTCTGCGCCGGCCCCCGCTCCTGCGCCGGCCCCCGCGCCCGCCACGGCTGCGGGTGCTGCCGTCCGGCAGGCAGGCAACGGCACGGCGACCGCCCAGGCCGCACGGCCGGGCAACGCCCCTGGCCAAGCGGAGGGCAAGCCGGAAAACGACGAGGACTGGTGGACCGAGTAACGGCATTCGCCTAACGGCTCCAACGGTTCGCGGGATAACACACGTGGTGCCCCCGGCGGTAACGCCGGGGGCACCACGTGTGTTATGCGCCGCCCCCGGGCGGCGGTTGACTGCAGCTGTCCCGGGGCGGCCGCTTCAGCCGCCTCCCGGCACGGCCCCGTGTCGTCTTCACATAGGGGAAGGCAACTTCGCATAGGGGATGACCAAATTCCGGGTCGTTTTGTCCCGTTATGAGCCTACGGCTCCTATGCGAAGTCGGTTTTGTCTTAACTTGTAGTTGAGACAAAACCGGTCAGGCCGTGGAGGTTTGGCCGCCGTCTATGGTTAGGACTTGGCCGGTCATGAAGGAAGAGGCCTCGCTGGCTAGGAAGACCGCGGGGCCGGCCATCTCTTCGGGCCTGGCCCAGCGGCCCATCGGGACGTTCGCGATCGTTGCCTGGCCGCCGTCGGGGGTGTCCCACAGGCCGCGGTTCAGCTCGGTCGCGGTCCAGCCGGGGCAGAGCGCGTTCACCCGCACGCCGGTCCGGCCCCACTCACTGGCGAGCGTCTTCGTGAGCGAGACGACCGCGGCCTTGGCGGCGCCGTAGGGAGCGAGGAACGGCGCCGCGGCCAGGCCGGCCGCGGAGGCGACGTTGATGATCGAGCCGATGCCACGCGCCGTCATGTGCACCCCCGCCGCCTGGCAGATCCACATGGTGGCGTCCAGGTTCAGCCGGAGGACCTTCTCCCAGCCGGACATCCGCATGTCGAGGAACGGCACCACGAAGTTGGAGCCGCCAGCGTTGTTGACGACGATGTCGAGCCGGCCGAGCCGGTCGATCGCCTCGGCCACCACGCCCGCGGCCACCTCCTGCGCGTTCAGGTCCGCCTGGATTTCGGCCGCCTCGCGGCCGAAATCCCTGATCCGCTTGGCGGTCTCGTTGAGGCCCTCGACACCGCGCGCGGTCACCGCGACGTCGGCGCCCGCCTCGGCGAAGGCGACCGCGATCACTTGACCGATGCCGCGCGACGCGCCGGTCACCAGGGCCTTCTTCCCGGCCAGGCTGAACAGCTGCTGGGTCACGGCTCATCCTCCCACTCGGTCGCCAGCTCCCCCGACTCGTTAAGCGCGGCCGGGTTGACCGCCCGCACAACCTCGTTGAGCACGGTGCGAACGTTGGTTTCCCCGACCCACAGGTGCTTGGCCCCGTCCACGCCGATGACCTCGGCCCGCGGAACCCGGGCGAAACGCTGCCGCGCCTCGTCCGGCCTCAGGTAGTCGTCGAATTCCGGCACAAGCGCCAGCAGCGGCTTCCCCGATGCGGCCCACGCGTCCAGGTTCTCGTCCGTGGCGCGGCGCAGCGGCGGGGACAGCAGGATCGCCCCCTCCACCTGCGGCAACGCACCCCACTTGAGCGCGAGTTCGGTGCCGAACGACCAGCCGAGCAGCCACAGCCGGGGCAGTCCCTGCGCCGCGGCGTAGGCGACCGCGGCCTCAACGTCGTGTCTTTCGGTTTCTCCCGCGCCGAACTCGCCGTCGCTCTTGCCCTGCTCGGACTCGGTACCCCGGGTGTTGAACCGGAGCACGGCCAGGTCCGCGAGCGCGGGCAGCCGGTAGGACGCCTTGCGGATCACGTGGCTGTCCATCATCCCGCCGTGCGTCGGCAGCGGATGCAGGCAGACCAGCGTGGCGGCCGGCGCGCGGTGCGCGGGCAGCGCGAGCTCGCCGACCAGCTTCAAGCCGTCCGCCGTCGTGATGGTGATCGGCGTCCGCCTGGCCGGAAGGATCGTCGCGGCCCTGATCTGATTCACGGTTTCCTCTCGGGGTCAGCGTCAGCCGGGGCGGCGCTGCAGGCGCCGCTGCCAGCACACGGTGTGCCAGTGCCGCCGCGACGACGTGCCCGCGTGCCCCGGCCACACCACCACGTGTGCGGTACCAGGGTAGATCTCCTGGTCACAACCGGGGCAGCGGTATGCCTTGCCGGCCGCGGCGCCCGGCACGGGGCTCACCACCCAGTCACCGTCCGGCCACTCTTCGATCCGCTCTGGCCCCAGCAGCGCGGCCGGCGCTGCGGGCCGGGGTCGCCGGGTCTTACGCGGACTCATGATTATCCAGATTATCGGGGGTGCGGGGGTCGTCCCCCGCAGGCAAACAGAGCTTATCCGTGTGCAGATACTCGCCGACTCGCACTACAGTGACGTTTCGTGCGGCTCGTCATTGCCCGGTGCAGCGTCGACTACGACGGTCGGCTGACCGCTCATCTCCCCTCTGCCCTCCGGCTGCTCATCGTCAAGGCCGACGGCTCCGTCCTCGTGCATTCGGACGGCGGCTCGTACAAGCCGCTTAACTGGATGTCGCCGCCGTGCCGGCTGACCGAGCAACCGGACAAGTGGACGGTCACCAACAAGGCGGGCGAGACGCTGACGATCACCATCGAGGAGACGATCACCGACACGTCCGTCGAGTTGGGCACCGACCCGGGCCTGGTGAAGGACGGCGTCGAGGCGCACCTGCAGCAACTGCTGGCCGGGCAGCTTCACCTGCTCGGCGACGGCTGGCGCCTCATCCGCCGCGAGTACCCGACGCCGATCGGCCCGGTCGACATCATGTGCCGCGACGCCGACGGTGAGCATGTCGCCGTCGAGATCAAGCGTCGTGGCGAAATTGACGGCGTGGAGCAGCTCACCAGATATCTCGACCTGCTGAACCGCGACCCGCTGCTCGCGCCGGTGCACGGCATCTTCGCCGCTCAGGAAATCAGGCCGCAGGCCCGCGTGCTCGCCATCGACCGCGGCATCCGCTGCGTCACGCTCAACTACGAGACGATGCGCGGCATCGAACCCGAGAACACGCTGTTCTGATCTCGTGGTCGCGGCGCCGCGAAATGTCAGTGGCCGGTGGCCGCGGCTACCGCGTCCGGGTGTCAGCGGCGGAACCGGCGCCGGCCACTTGGTGGACTTGCTCGACTACGCGACGATCGGGGCGCACCCGAAGGTGTTCACCGGAGCCCTGACTGGGCGGGTACACCGGGCGGACGCACCCGGTCCTGCGGTACGTCGAGGATCTCGTCAGACCGTGAAGCGGGGCGCTATCGGGCGAGCGGCGGCAGGCCGGACGGGCGCTCGCGGGTGCCCAGCAGGTAGTGCAAAACGGCTGTGTCGCCGAGGCGACCGGCGGCGGCCAGCGTCATCGGGTTCGCGGGGGTGTGCGGGTAGGCGGCGGGCAGGCCGAAGCGCGGAGCGGTCGCGTCGCCGACGAAAAACGGCGCGATAGCGAGGCGCAGTTCGTCGGCGAGATCCTCGGTCAGGACGTCGCGCAGGATGTGGGAGCCGCCTTCTACCAGGAGAGTCGCCACCAATCGTTCCGAATAAAGATCGGCGAAAATGTCGCGCAGGGACGGGGGGTCGCCCGCGTCAATGATCACGGCGGCTTCCCCGAAGCTAGCCCGGGCCGCCGCGAGGGCGGGGGCGGCGCAGTAGACCAGCGGCGTGCCCGGGCCGGCGAAGAAGCGGGCGGACGGATCCAGGCGGCCCGTTGCCGTAACGGTGACGCGCACCGGGTGCGGCGGCCGGGCGGCGGCTTCGCGGAGGGCGGCGCGGGCCGGCGAGCGAACCAGCAGGCCGGGGTCGTCGGCACGGATGGTGCCTGCGCCGACGAAGATCGCGTCGGACGCGGCACGAAGCTCGTCCACCTCGTCGAGGTCCTGCGGGCCGGACAGGACCAGCCGGTCCGCGGACGCGTCGTCGAGGCAGCCGTCGGCGGAGACGGCGCAGCTCAGCAGCGTGTACGGGCGGCGCGGCACGGACCGCACTCTACCGGCAGGCGATGCGGTTTACTGTGTTCACATGGCAGGTCATGCGATATCGCCAGCGGTGCCCTCCTGGGGCGCGGTCCGCGACACGTTCGAGTCGGTGAACCCGGCGACCGGCGAGGTGCTCGCCGCGTACCCCATCGACGCGGAGCGCGAGGTCGTCGCCGCGGTGCGCCGCGCTCGCGACGCGGCGACGTGGTGGGCCGGGCTCGGCTGGCAGGACAGGCGGCTGCGGCTGCTGGCCTGGAAGTCCCACCTCACCAGGTACATGGGGCGGCTCGCCCGGCTGGTGCACGACGAGACAGGCAAGCCGCTTGACGACGCGACGCTGGAGATCGTCAACACGATCCTGCACCTGGACTGGGCCGCCAGGCACGCCCACGCCGTGCTGAAGGCCCGGCGGGTGCCGAGCGGCCTGGCGATGGTGAACCAGGCGGCCTCGGTGGAATACCAGCCACTGGGCGTCGTCGGCGTGATCGGGCCGTGGAATTACCCGGTGTTCACCCCGATGGGGTCGATCGGGTACGCGCTCGCGGCCGGCAACGCCGTCGTGTTCAAGCCAAGCGAGCTGACCACGGGGACCGGACAGTGGCTGGTCCAGTCGTTCAGCGAGGTCCTCAGCGAGGTGTTCGGCGACAGTGAGCCGGTGCTCCAGCTCGTGACCGGGCTCGGCGCGACCGGCGCGGAGCTCGCCAAGTCCGGCGTGGACAAGATCGCTTTCACCGGATCGGCCGCGACGGCCCGCAAGGTGCTGGCCGCGGCCGCGGACACGCTCACCCCCGTGCTCGCCGAATGCGGCGGCAAGGACGCCCTGCTCGTCGCCGCCGATGCCGACCTGGACGCCGCGGCCGACGCCGTCACCTGGGGCGCCATGTCCAACGCCGGGCAGACCTGCGTGGGCGTCGAGCGAGTTTACGTGGCCGACCAGGTCTATCAGTCGTTCCTCGAGAAGCTGAACGACCGGATCGCGAACCTGCGCCCCGGCGACGACGAGAGCGCCTCGTACGGGCCGATGACGCTGCCTGGGCAGGTCGACGTCGTGGAGCGGCACGTGGCCGACGCGATGGCGCGCGGCGGGCGCGCGGCGGTTGGCGGCCTCGACTCGGTGCGGTCGCCGTACGTGCACCCGGTCGTGCTCGTCGACGTGCCCGAGGAGAGCGCCGCGGTCAGGGAGGAGACCTTCGGGCCGGTCGTGACCGTCACCCCGGTCCCGTCGCTGGCCGATGCCATCCGGCTGGCCAACGCCTCGCCTTACGCGCTCGGGTCCGCCGTGTTCACCAAGCGACGGCGGGCCGGCCTGCGCACGGCGCGGGCTCTGCGCGCGGGGATGACCTCGGTGAACTCGGTGATCGCGTTCGCGGCGGTGCCGGCGCTGCCGTTCGGCGGATCAGGAGAGTCAGGGTTCGGGCGCATCCACGGCGCGGACGGACTACGCGAGTTCTCCCGGCCTAAGTCGATCACGCGGCAGCGGATGCGGCCGTTGGTGCGCACCACGACGTTCCGCCGCGACGCGCGTGACATGGACCGCATCGTCAAGCTCGTCACGGTGCTCCACGGGCGGCTGTATCAGCCGAAGCGGGGTCCAGGGGCGCCAGCGGCGCCCGGCCGACGATCAGGTCGGCTGCTCGCTCGGCGATCGCGATGACCGGGGCGTTCGTGTTGCCGCGCGGCAGCGCCGGCATGACGGACGCGTCCACCACGCGCAGCCCATCCACGCCCCGGACGCGCAGCATCGGATCGACGACGCTGGCCTGACGGCTCTTGGCCACCTGGTCGTCGCCGCCCATCGCGCAGGTGCCCGCCGGGTGGTAGTTGCTCACCAGCGCGCCGCGGATGTAGTCCCGCATCTCGTGGTCGGTGTGCACGCCGTCGCCCGGGGCGAGTTCGGTGGCGCAGATCTTCGACAGCGGGGCCGCGGTCCCGTAGTCCCGCGCCATCCGCACGCCGACGGCCAGCGCGCTGAGGTCACGGACGTCGGAAAGGTAGCCGGGGTCGATCAGCGGCCGGTGCCGCGGGTCGCGGGACGCCAGCTTGATCCTGCCCCGGCTGGCCACGTCGACCAGCCCGACGAGCACGGTCATCGCCCGGCTGGCCGGGTCGGTCAGCCCCTGCTCCTTGAAGCCGGCCGGCAGCACCTGCCACTCCAGGTCCGGCGCGGACAGCCTGGGGTCGCTGCGAGCGAACCCGCCCGCTTCGGCGATGTTGGACGTGAGCGGTCCCTTGTGGGTGAGCCGCCAGCGCGCGATGCCGACGTTACCGGTGCTTTCCCACAGACCCCTGACACGAGGGGTCGACCACAGCACGGGGACCATCGGGTGGTCCATCAGGTTCGCGCCGACCGCCGGGTTGTCGGCGATGACGTAGATGCCGTGTTCTCTGAGGTCGTCGGCGGGGCCGATGCCGGACAGCATGAGCAGCTGCGGGGTGCCGATGGCCCCGGCGGCGAGGATGACCTCGGCCTCGGCGCGTGCGGTCTCGTCGCGCCCCGCCTTACGGTAAGTGACCCCCGCGGCCCGCCCTCCTTCGATGAGCAGGCCGGTGACCAGGGCGTTCGTGACGATCGTCAGGTTTTCCGGCTTATGTGCCAAGTAGGCGTCCGCGACGCTGCACCGGCGCCCATCACGCTGGGTGACCTGGAAGAAGCCAACCCCATCCTGCTTGGGTCCGTTGAAGTCGTCGTTCTCCACTGCCCCGCGACGGCCGGCGGCGGCGATGAAGTGCCGCCCGTGTTCGGATTTGTAACGCAGATCCTGAACGGCGAGCGGTCCTCCCGTTCCGTGATACGGGCTCGCCCCGCGCGAGTTGTCCTCGGCGCGCAGGAAATACGGGAGCAGTTCACGGTATCCCCAGCCGGTGCAGCCGAACTCATCGCGCCACGCGTCATAGTCGCTCTTGTTGCCGCGGATATAGATCATCGCGTTCAGGGCGGAACTGCCGCCGAGCACCCGGCCCCGCGGCCAGTAGATCGCCCGGCCGTCGGCGCGCTCCTGCGGGAGCGTGACGAAGTTCCAGTCGTACCTGCTTTGGAAGAGCCTGGAGTAGGCGGCCGGGATGCGGATCTCCTCGGCGTCCGGGTCCGGGCCGGCCTCGAGGAGGAGCACCCTGACGCCGGGATCCTCGGCGAGCCGCGCGGCGAGCACGCAGCCCGCGCTGCCGCCGCCCACGATCACGTATTCGAACACGTCACCCACCTTGGCCACGCCCGGAGTCCGGATATTTGGTGACACCCTACCGGGCGGCGGCTTGCCTCCGTCGCTGATGCGCGGCGCGATAGGGACGGCGGCGCGACCGGGGTCCGGCGGGCCCCCGAGAACCGCCGGACCCCGGCATCTCCCCGGGATCTCCCCGGGCGACTACGGAGTGTAGCTAAACCATGTCACATCCCCAGGGAAATGTGAATACCCCAGGTCAACGTGATGATCACCTTTTTC
>DATMKQ010000457.1:0-6658 GCA_035571275.1 Trebonia sp. | reverse complement strand
GAGTCGTAGAAGTGCAGCAGCCTGATCCGGCCGCTGCACTCCCGGCACACCGCGAGCACCGGGTAGTGCCCGTGGTCCATCAGGTTGGCGGGATGCTGCGTGCGCTCGGAGTATGAGGAGTCCTTGATCGGGACTATCTCGTGGGTTTGCGTGGTCTCAAGCCGCGACATGTTCCTTCCCTTTCTGCCGGGGTGCCTGCAGCAGCACCGCCTGTAAACAGGCTACTGCATGGCACTGCATGACACCACAGGGCATAGCATGGAAAGGCGCAGGTCAGCACGGGTCTACCATCACTTGCATGTCTGTCACGTGGTCGGAATTCCAGGCGAGGCGCGGTGCTACGCCTGTCTACGTGCAGCTTGCGGACTGGATCGCCGGGCGGATCGCGGCGGGCGAGCTGGAGTCGGGCGACCAGCTCCCTGCCGAGCGCGAGCTAGCCGAACTGGTCGGGCACAGCCCGGAGACGGTGAGCAAGGCCAAGCGCGTGCTGATCGAGCGCGGGCTGATCGAGTCGGCGCAGGGCATCGGCACGTTCGTCAAGTGACAGCCGCTGCCTAGATAACATTTATGTACCAAAGCGGGGTAACCGTCTTTGCATACCCAGTGACCATTTCGCCGGTAGATATATACTGAAATATCCGACATGTTCTCGTCACAGGGTGTGTTAAGTCGGCGCGGCGCGGTCCCCTGGGGCTCTGGCGCATACTTCCCCGGATAGCAAACCCTACCCAGGCGTTGTTTTCGATACTGCTGAAGATTGAACCGGTCATGACCGGTTCAATCTTCAGCAGTATGTTCTATCGCGCTCTCGGCGCAGGAGTGAGAGCACCGGACCGGCGACCACGACGTCGTTATCGGCAAGAGAAGTAGGCAGCGCCGTTGCCAGCGGGGCTGAAGTTGCCCGCGGGGCAAGGACCGACCCGGTGCTCGGCCTAGAAATCAGCGTGTTGGTTATCCTCGTGCGAGCTAAGTCAAGCGCGGCGCGCTCCCATCCGCCTGACGCCACCCGCGTCGCACCCCGCGTCGCGTCGCGACGCGGGGTGCGACGCAAATCCCAGGCGACGTCGACCGATTCCGAAACAGCCCCGCCGGATGTCCGAAGCGGGGAGGCGTTAGGCCGGGATTGGGAGGGGAGCCGCGACCGGGGTCGGGACGGCGCGCGGGTGGACCTGAAGCACGTGCGTGCCGGTAAGGCGGTCGATGTCGATCGCGCCTGGCCCGATGTTGTCGCAGCCAGGAACCTGCGACGCGCCGAAATGGCCGCCGCGCGCCCACTTGCCCCGGCTGCGCTCCGCGCCGTCGCGGATCCGGTTCGCGCTCGCGGCGCGGTACGCGGCCGGCTGACCCGCCGGCCAGCGCCGTGACACGTTCCACGAGTCTAGCCAGCTCACGATCGCCCCGAGGCCGGCCAGCGGACCGCCGGTGAACGGGTCGGCTGGATGCCACAGGACGCCGATCTGCACGCAGACCCGGCCTTCGGTGTTGACGTTCCCCGGTGCGGCGGGCACCTGCTTAGGACCCCAGTCCAGCCGCTCGGGCGCGCCGAGCGCCTGGCCCGCCCGCAGGATCGAGATCAGCTGAACGATGTCGCCGCTCACCGGGTCCCAGACCAGATGAGGCGGCCGCCGTTCGCTGACCAGTCGCTGCGCGGCCGACTGAATGGACACAGCGCACGGCGCGGTCCCCAGCGTCAGCCAGATCGCGCGCGGCGCACCCCCCTTGAGTTGCCCCCCGTCGGTTTCCGCCCGGATGCGCCTTGCTCCCGGCATCCATGCGTATGGCACAGGCTTCCCTCCCAGATAAGGGGTCTAGACCTCGCGGACCCGACTTCTCTCACCTGCTTACGCCCCTAGCTGCGATTAGTCCAGAGGGGGAGCGCGGAATCCACGAGGAAGCTATCCGGAATCCCGGCGAAATCGATGTCATCGATCCAGTCCGGCGCGCCGCCGTATTGGCGCGAACTGGCGCGCGGGCACCGGGAAAGCCCGGTTGGTTTCAGCCCACAGAAGGAAGAGAGAGGCCCGGCGCCCCGCTTTCGCCGGGCCTCATAATGAGAGACGGCTATCAAGGCCACCCGGTTCACCGGCCGCTGGCCACGTTTGCGGATCTGTTACCAATGGCTGCGCCAGGGCCGGTAACGAATTGAAGGCCGCCCCGGAGGGAGCCGTTCAGGCCGCGGCCGGGGCCAGCGACGTGACGAGTTCGGCGATCCGAGCCGCGGTGGCCTCGTCGGGGACGCCGACCGGCATCCGGGCGGCCATCGAGTCGAAACCGCGAGCCCGCAGCGCCTCCTTGACCCGGCCGATGCTCGCCCCGATCGAGGTGATCGCGGTCACCTCCGCTTGATACCGCGCCGCCTCTTGCGCCGACCCGGATGAAATCGCCGCGGCGAGCGCGCTGAATACCTCGGGGTACGCCGAAGCGCGGCCGGAGATAATTCCCGCACCGCCGTCGCGCAGAGTGGCCGCCAGGTCGGTGTCGTCGCCGGAAAAGATCTTCACCCCGGGGCACGCCGCCGCGCACGCCGCCACATTCCGCGCGGCAGCGCCGCTGAACTTGGCGCCTGCCAGTCCGACCGCTTCCGCAGTGAGGCGAATTGCTCCGGCGGGACGGTCACCGCCGTCCGTTCGGGAAAAACATAGGAATAAAGCCCGGCGGTCGGAGCGGCCTGTCGGATCCTGTCGTAATAAGCCGTTACTTCGTCGCGCCGCGGCGCAAGGTAAAAGGGCGTGATCGCCGCGATCCTGGTGGCGCCTAGGCCCACGGCCGAGACCGCGAGCCGGGCGGCCCGGCGGGAGTCGGGCGCGCCGATGTGGACGATCACCCGGTCCGGGCCGGCCGCGTCCAGCCCGGCCTCGATAAGAGCCAGCCGCTCGCGGTCGTCGAGAGCCGGGAACTCTCCGGTGGTGCCGGCCACGAACAGGCCGTCGACGACGCCGGCGAGGAACCGGTACAGCCGGCGAGCCGCCCTGGTATCCACGTCGCCATCCGCGGTGAACGGCGTCGGCACCGCGGCTAGTACGACGTCTGCCACCGTCAGCGAGCCGGCGCAGACTTGTAGAACCGGGTCGAGGCCGGGCGCCACAGCAAGAACAGGGAGGCCAGGCCCACCAGCCAGATGAGCAGCACGATGACGGTGGACGCGATGAGCGTGGCCGCGCCGCGGGTGTCGCCGATGCTCTGGTACGTGTAGAACGTCCACAGCGCGAAGAGCACCGACGCGGTGATCCGGGCCCAGTTCCTGCCGCCCGAGTTCGTCCGGGCCATCCACAGCCACAGGCCGATCGAGACCAGCCCGACGATGATGATAGTGACGATCGAGACGGTCACGTAGGAGTGGATCTGGCTCAGCGAGAGCTGCTTCGACTTCGGCTGCGTCTTGTTCCACGAGATGAGCGCGTTGATCAGCGAGTTCCGCTCGCTCACCGTGACGATCACCCCGAAGAGGAGGAACACCGTGCTGATGGCGGCGCCGACGAGCATGAGCCTGACCGCCCAACGCACGGTCTCGGGCGCGTCGGGCTCGCCGACGGTGCCCTTGCCGGTCGCGGCGCGGACCGGAAGCTTCTCTGCGAAAGACTTGAACATGTGTGCCCCAACGTAACGGACTGACGGTCGAAGCATAGTGGCCAACCGACCGAGTCTGTGCACGCGCTAGCGATGCCCCAATGTGACCCAACTTCTTAGTATTGCCGGGAACCTCGTTTCGTAGCACCTTGCGCGATATCATTCACAGGTCATTAACGCTCGCAAGCGCGAATGCGCGTGCAGACGGTCTGTGCATGAGCTCTGGGTGGTGAGGAAGTGCAGGTGAGGGGGGAGCACCGGCCCTATCGTGGGCCCGGAAGGGGTTCGCCGTGACTCTGGGGTCGCCTGGGGGCGCAGCCCCGGCAGGCGGGCCTACCGTGCTGAGGATACTGCTCGGCGCACAACTTCGACGGCTGCGGGACGCCGCGGGCATCTCGCGTGAGGACGCCGGCTATCACATCCGGGCCTCCGGCTCCAAGATCAGCCGGATGGAGCTTGGCCGGGTGTCGTTCAAGGAACGCGACGTCACCGACCTGCTCGAGCTCTACGGCGTCGGGGACCCTTCTGAGCGCGAGAAACTGGTTCAGCTCACTCACGAGGCCAATGCGCCCGCGTGGTGGCAGAGGTACCAGGACGTCGTTCCCGACTGGTTCGCCGTGTACGTGGGTCTCGAGGAAGCCGCGCAGCTCATCCGCTACTACGAGGTACAGTTCGTGCCCGGCCTGCTGCAGACCGAGGACTACGCGCGCGCCGTCGTGCAGCAGGGATCGCCAGGCCTGGATCCCGCGGAAGTGGAGCGGCGCGTCGCGGTCCGGATGGGCCGGCAGAATGTGCTCGCCAAGGACGACCCGCCCCGGTTGTGGGCGATCGTGGACGAAGCGGCGCTGCGCCGCCCGATGGGCGGCCGCGAGGTGCTGAGCGCGCAGATCGAACGGCTGATGGACGCGGTCGGCGAGCCCTCCATCACGCTGCAGATCCTGCCGTTCCGTTACGGCGGGCACGCGGCGGACGGCGGCTCGTTCACGATCATGCGGTTCCCCGAGGCGGACCTGCCGGACATGGTCTACATGGAGTACCTCACCGGCGCGCTGTACCTGGACAAGCCGGACGAGGTCGAACGGTACGCTGCGGTGATGGAGCGGCTGTCTGTGGCGGGTACCCCACCGGAGAAGACGAGGGAGATGCTCGCCGCCATTTTGAAGGAGATCTGAACGCGGGTGGCAGGCAAGGGCGACGTCTACAACGGAATGCCCGCCGGCGAGCTGAAGGACGTCCAGTGGCGCCGCGCCGGCGGCGTCCCCGGCGGCGGCACCGGCGAGGGTGTCGAGATGGCGAGGCTGCCCGGTGGGCAGATCGCGGTCAGGAATTCCGCGGACCCGGATGGCCCGGCGTTGATTTACACGCGGGCGGAGATCGAGGCGCTGATCGGCGGCGCGCAGGACGGGGATTTCGACGCGCTTCTTGCCTGACGAGACCGCGGTACCGGCGGTCTCAAATGCACAACCGCTATCCCGAACGGCGCGGCGGCTCCTGACGTGGGAGATCGTGTCTGTATTCGCCGTGTCCCTCGGGGCCAGCGGGGTGTACGCCTTCGTCTCTTACATCGGTTCGCTGACCGCGCACCAGTCGCTCAGTTCCCAGCAGGTCATCCTCAACGGCAATCCGGCGCCAGGCCGCCCGCTGCTCGCCCTGTTCCTGCAGCTGGTATCCATCGCCAGCGCGGCCGCACCGGTGCTGCTCGTGTTCTATTTGCTGGCCAGGAACGGCGAGGGCCCGTCGACGATCGGCGTGGACTTTTCGCAGCCGCGCCGCGACCTGCTGCGCGGCGCCGCGCTGGCGGCGCTGATCGGCGGCAGCGGGCTCGGCCTGTACCTGATCGCTTACAAGTCCGGCATCGCGCTGAACGTCGTCGCGGAGAACCTGCCGGACGTCTGGTGGCGGATCCCGGTGCTGCTGCTGTCCGCGCTGCAGAACGGGGCCCTCGAAGAGGTCCTGGTCCTCGGGTACCTGCTGACCAGGCTCAGACAGCTCGACGTGAGCCCGGCCCGCGCCGTCGCGATCAGCGCGGCGCTGCGCGGGTCGTACCACCTGTACCAGGGGCTTGGCGGGTTCGCCGGCAACGCGATCATGGGCGTCATCTTCGGGGTACTGTTCCTGCGCTGGCGGCGCGCAGGCCCGATGCTCATCGCGCACACGCTGATCGACGCGGTGGCGTTCGTCGGGTACGCGCTGCTGGTCGGCCACGTCTCGTGGCTGCCCTGACCGCTGCCCTGACCGCTGCCCTGACCGCTGACCTGACGGCTAGCCCGACGGCTGGCCCGACCGCGCTCAGGCGTTCCCTGTTACCAGCGCGGCCAGTGAGGCCGCGTCCGGCCGGGAGTCCCCGGACCGCCAGGCGACGTGCAGGTCGGGGCGGACCAGGATCAGCCGGTGCCCGGCGTACACGGCCTGCGCCGTCGCCGAGGTCACCTCGACCAGCTCGAGCGGCGCGCCGAACCGGATGAAAGCGGCGGCGATCTCCCGCACGTACCACTGCGCCCCGTCGTCCGATGAGACCGGCAGCAGCAGCAGCGTGAACCCGTTGCCCAGCTTGTCGTGCAGCGGGGTGCCGTCGTCCAGCCAGATGTGCGGCAGCCGGGCGCCCGGCCAGGTCGTGGGGGCGTACCGGTAGCCGGCCGGGTCCGGGTCGCCGCCCGACGGGGTGCCCGAGCCGGTCGCGATCACCGGTGATCCCGTGTACCGGAAGCCGCGCTCGATCCCCGGCAGGTCGGTGTGCCAGTGCTCCGCGGCGGCCGCCTGGGTGAGCAGAAGCCGGCTGCGCACGCCGGCGGGCGTGTCGTCGAGGATGTCGGCCCGGTACTCGGACCGCCACCGGCGTTCGGCCTCGGCGGCGGCGAGCAGCGCCGTGATCGCCTGCGCCGCCGCCGGGCGGCGCTCCGCCTCGTAGGAGCGCAGCAGGGCCGGACCGCCCCAGCCGTGCAGCGTGCCCGCGAGCTTCCAGGCCAGGTCGGCGACGTCAGCGATGGCGATACTGAGGCCGAGGCCGCCGGGAGTGCTCGCCGGGTGCGCCGCGTCGCCGGCGAGGAAGACCCGGTCACCGGGTCCGGGCCCGGCTCCGCCGGACCCGGAG
>DATMKQ010000456.1:0-7716 GCA_035571275.1 Trebonia sp. | reverse complement strand
GTTCCGAACGCGAAATACCGCTAGCCTTGCTCACCAGGACGTCCTCTCTGGATGCGTTTGGGACACCAAGCCCGTACTCCCGCAACAGGAGGACGTCCCCCACAACAGGCGCCTCCCGGGGCTACGTCCTTTTACTACGCTGTCGAGTTTCGCCCGGCTAGTCGACGTCGGGGACCCGGACCGGGGTGCGGTCTGGGCGGACGGCGGCCGGCGGCGCGGCCGGGACCGCGGCGCGGCGGGTGCGCACCACGGCGGCGACGATGAGCAGCGCGACCGCGTCGAAGATCGCGGCGAGGGCGAAGGCGTCGGACATGCCGTGGGCGAGCACGCGGTGCTGGACGGCCGTCGGCAGGCTGGTCAGCGGCGACGAGACCGCGTTCCTTGTCGCCGTGCCGAAGGCCGCGACCAGCACGGCCAGGCCCAGCGACCCGCCGACCTGCTGCATCACGTTGACCATGCTGGAGGCGGCACCGGAGTCCTGCGGGCGCACCCCCGCCAGGGACACCGTGGTCAGCGGCACGAACACCACGCCCATGCCCATCCCGAACATCAGCATCGGCGGGAACACCCCGGTCCAGTAGCTGGTGGCGGGCGAGACCCGCGACAGCAACGCCATCCCGGCGATGACCGGGATCATGCCGGCGATCATCAGCGGCTTCGGGCCGAAGCGCGGGACCAGGCGAGGAGTGAGGCGGGAGACGCCGAACAAGCTGATCGTCATCGGCAGGAACGCCACGCCGGCCTTCAGCGGGCTGAAGCCGAGCACGTCCTGCAGGAACTGGGTGAGGAAGAAGAACATGCCCATCATGCCGGCCACGAGCAGCAGCCGCGCCGCGAACGACCCGGACCGGCTCGCGTCGGCGAACAGCCGCAGCGGCGTGATCGGCTGCGGGGCCCGGGACTCGTTGAGCAGGAAGCCGGCGAGCAGTACCAACGCCGCCCCGAACGAGGCCAGCGCCACCGGGCTGCCCCAGCCGTCAGAAGCGGCCCTGATGAAGCCGTAGACGAGCGCGACGACCCCCGCGATCGACGTGACCGCGCCGGTCAGGTCGAACCGGCCGGACACTCGCGGCGTCTCGGCGACGAACATCGGCGTCAGCGCGATCACCAGCAGGCCGATCGGCACGTTGATGAACAGCACCCAGCGCCAGGACAGCCACTCGGTGATCATGCCGCCGAGCACGAGGCCGAGCGACGCGCCGCCGGTTACCACGCCGGCGTAGATCGCCAGGGCCCGGGTACGCTCCCGGCCTTCAGGGAAGCCGCTGACGACCAGCGCCAGCACGGCGGGCGAGGCGAGCGCGCCGCCGACGCCCTGCGCGGCGCGGGCGGCGAGCAGCATGCTCGCCGAGGTCGCCAGCCCGCCGGCCAGCGAGGCCACCGTGAACAGCGCGATTCCGGCGATGAACGTCCGGCGGCGGCCGAGGATGTCGCCGGCTCTGCCGCCGAGCAGGAGCAGCCCGCCGAAGGTGAGCGTGTACCCGTTCATGACCCAGGACAGGCTGGTCGCCGAGAAGTGGAGTCCGGACTGGATGTTGGGCAGTGCGATGTTGACGACGGTCGCGTCCAGGATGATCATCAGCTGCGCGCCGAGCATTATGGCGAGCGCGACTCCGGGCCGCGAGGTACGATGAGAAAATATTCGGAGGTCCACTCCGGTTACTATACGGAGGGACCCTCCGCTTAGCAAATGGATTTACTGACACGATGAGTACCGCAGAAGAACTGGCCACGGTCGGCGCATCCGGGGGGACGACCCCCCCAGACCCCTATGGGGAGCAGGCCGACAGCGTTGTCGCGGGCGGCGAGCCGCCGGCGAAGATGCGCGCGGACGCGCGCCGCAGCCGCGCGAAGCTGCTCGACGCCGCGACCGTCGCGTTCGCCGAGAATGGCGCGGACGCGCCGCTCGACGACATCGCGCGCCGCGCGGGCGTCGGGATCGGCACGCTGTACCGGCACTTCCCCACCCGGCTGGACCTGCAGGCGGCGGTGTACCGCAGCCAGGTGCAGTCCGTCTGCGCGACCGCGGACGAGCTCATCGCGACCGCGACCCCCGAGCAGGCGTTCGCCGGCTGGATCCGGGCACTGGCCGGTTACCTGGTCACCAAGCGGGGTCTCTCCGGCTCGCTGATCGCCGGCCTTGGTAAGGACTCCGAGCTGATGTCCGGCTGCTGGATGGCGATGCGCGACGCCGCGGAGCGGCTGCTGAACCACGCGCAGCTGGCCGGCGTGCTGCGGTCCGACATCACGCCGCATGACGTGCTGCGGCTAGTCCACGGCATCGTCGTCAGCACCGAACAGGCCCCGGAGGACACCGACCGGCTGCTGTCGATCATGCTCGACGGTCTTCGTCCGAGGGACGAGGCGAAGTAACGCCTCCGTTCGGGATGAAAGCCTCGTTAAATCCCCGGCGGGCGGTTCTCGTACGGCGTGCTGAGCACGATCGTCGTGCGGGTGGACACGTTGGCGACGCTGCGGATCTGCTGCAGCAATTCCTCCAGTGCCCCCGGAGAGGCGACCCGGACCTTGAGGATGTAGTTCTCGTCGCCCGCCACGCTGTGGCAGGCCTCGATCGCGGTGAGATGGCGCAGTCGCTGCGGCATGTCGTCGGGCGCGGCGGGGTCGAACGGCTTTATCGAGACGAACGCCGTGAGCGGAAGACCGATCACCTCGGGGTCACACAGCGCGACGTAACCGGTGATCACACCGTCTGTCTCCAGCCTGCGCACGCGCTGGTGTACCGCCGACACAGAAAGGCCTGCCTGCCTGGCGAGTTCCGTGAAGCTCATGCGTCCGTTGCGGGACAGCAAGGACACGATCCTGCGGTCGATCTCTTCCACCGTGACAACTTAACGTGAAACGAACAAAACCGTGACGTCATTATCTCGCGGGATGGATCTCGCTCGCAGATACGTTGGAGGGCCAAAGACGGTGATACGTGGTGGGAGACTGTAAGCATGGAGCAGCCGGAAGAACTCTACGAACTCGACCTCGCGACGCCAGATGTGGCTGGCGCGGCCATGCTCGTTCATCTGGAAGGGTTCATGGACGCCGGCGCGGCGGGCCGGCTGCTGACCGAGCACCTGCTTGAGGTCTTCGAGCACCAGACGGTCGCCACATTCAACACCGACCGGCTGCTCGACTATCGGTCCCGGCGGCCCCTGATGACCTTCGACAAGGACCACTGGGACAGCTACGAGCGGCCGCGGCTTGAGGTGTACCTGGTCACCGACGCCAAGGGCAAGCAGTTCCTGCTGCTGACCGGGCCGGAGCCTGACCACGAGTGGGAGCTGTTCATCGCGGCCACCCGGTCGATCGCCGACCGGCTCGGCGTCGGCCCGGTGGTCACATACCTGGGCATCCCGATGGGCATCCCGCATACCCGGCCGCTCGGCGTGCTCGCCCACGCCAACCGCGCCGGGCTGGTGACCAGCCGCGTTCCGATGCCGAGCAAGCTGCAGGTCCCGGCCAGCGCGTCCGCGCTGCTCGAGCTGCGGTTCGCGGAGGTGGGCAGGGACTCGATAGGCTTCGCGGTGCAGGTGCCGCACTACCTCTCGCAGGCCGCCTACCCGACCGCGGCGCTGACCCTGCTCGACTCGGTATGCGAGGCGACCGGTCTTGACCTGCCGGCGCTCGAACTTCGCGAGGCCGCCGACCGGACGAACACGCTGATCGACCGGCAGGTCGCCGAGTCCACCGAGGTCGCCGACCTGGTGCACGGCCTGGAGGAACAGTACGACGCGGCCCTCGAGGCCGAGGGCAGCGGCGACTTGCTCGCCGACGGCGAGGAGATGCCGACGGCCGAGGAACTCGCCGCGCAGTTCGAGCAGTTCCTGGCCGATCAGCAGCGGGGCGATGGCACGGACCGCTAGCCCGGCCCCGGCGGCGGCCGGCTAGACGATCACCAGGTCCCTGGGCGCGTTGTTCAGCCGCTCGTGCCCGGCGGCGGTGCAGACCAGGATGTCCTCGATGCGCGCGCCATGCGGTCCCGGGTAGATGCCCGGCTCGACGGAGAACGCCATCCCTGGCGCTAGTTCGGTGGTGTTCCCCTCGACGATGTAGGGATCCTCGTGGGATTCCAGACCGATGCCGTGGCCGGTGCGGTGGATGAACCAGTCGCCGTAGCCGGCTTTCGCGATGATGTCCCGCGCGGCCCGGTCGACCGCCTCGGCGGTGACCGCGGGCCGGACCGCCTCGCAGGCGCTTTCCTGCGCCTCCCGCAGGACCTCGTAGTAGGCGGCGAAGTCGGCGGGCGGCCGGCCGATCGCGTACATACGGGTGCAGTCCGAGCAGTACCCCGACGGCATCGTGCCGCCGATGTCGACCACCACGACGTCGCCGTCGCCGAGGACCCGGTCCGAGACGTCATGGTGCGGGCTGGCGGCGTTCGGCCCGGAGGCGACGATCACGAAGTCCACCTGGACGTGCCCCTGCGCCAGGATGGCCTCGGCGATCCTGGCGCCGACCTCGCGTTCGGTGCGGCCGGCCCGCAGCCACCCCGGCACCTGGGCGTGCACCCGGTCGATCGCCTCGCCCGCCTCGCGCAGCGCGCTGACCTCGGCCGGCGTCTTGCGTATCCGCAGCGGCGAAAGGACGGTGCTGGCGAGTTCCTGCCTGGCCGCAGGGAAGGCGTCGCGGAACTGGAGCACATGCAGCGCCCACATCCGGTCGGAAAGAGCGACTGAGCCGAGCGGGCCGAGGCGTTCTTTCATTATCCCGAACGGAGACTCGGTTTCTCCCCAGGCCACCGTCTCTATCCCCAGGCCGGACGCGGGCGAGGCCTGGGCCGCGGCGAGCTCAAGCCGTGGCACGAGGAGGAAGGGGTCGCCGACGGCCGGGACCGCCAGGCAGGTGAGCCGCTCGAGCTGCTTGGCGTCATAGCCGGTCACGTACCGAAGGTCGGGCCCGGGCGTCAGCAGCAGCGCGGACAGGCCCGCCTCGCGGACCGCGGCGGCGACAACGGTCAGCCGCTCGGCCGGGTACAGGGCGGCGTTTGTGGTCATGACGAATCTCCCTTGGTCACCGCGGCGCGGAAGCGGGTCAGCGAGGACCCGAGTCCGAGCGCCGCGCCGATCTCGGTCAGCAGCCCGGGATCTGGCGGGCTGAGCGGCAGCGTGCCGTCGACGTCGGGCAGCGGAACGTCCGTGGCGGTCAAGACGACCGTGGGCGCCACGTCGAGGTAGTCGCGCGCGGCCTCAAGCTTCTTGCGGGTGCCGCCGGGGAAGCCGCCGTGCCCGAGGTCGAGCGCTTGCTTGATCCCGTCGACGCTGCCGAACGCGTTGATCAGCGTCGCCGCGGTCTTCTCCCCAATGCCCGGCACGCCAGGCAGCCCGTCACTCGGGTCCCCGCGCAGGACCGCGAAGTCGGCGTACGCCCGGCCGGGAATCCCGTATTTCTTCGTGACTTCCGCCTCGTCGATGGCGCCGATGTTGCCCAGACCGCGCACCGTGTAGAGGACGCGGACGCCGCTGGCGTCGTCGACAAGCTGGAACAGGTCGCGGTCGCCGGTCACCACGTCGACCGGGGTTGTGGCACGGACGGCGAGCGTCGCGATCACGTCGTCAGCCTCGTAACCGGCGTGCTCCGCGATGGCGACCCCGGCCGCCTCGAGCACCTGGGTGACCATCGGGATCTGCACGGCCAGGCCGGGCGGCGTCTGCTCGGACCCGTCTGGCTCCGCGCGGTGCGCCTTGTACGACGGGATGGCGGCGACCCGGAACTCCGGACGCCAGTCCGCGTCCAGGCACGCGACAAGCCGCCCCGGCCGGACGTCGTTGACCAGCCGGGTGATCGTGTCGAGCAGACCGCGGACCGCGTTCACCGGCGTGCCGTCAGGCGCCGTCACCGTCTCGGGCATCCCGTAGAACGCCCGGTAGTACAGCGACGCGGTGTCCAGCAGCATTAGCGAGCCCACCCCCGCAATCCTGCCACACAACCGTGATAAGGGAGCCCCGGCTATAAGGAGCCCCGGCGGTGCGGGGGGGAATGCGGGCCGCCGGGGCTCGTGCGCGGCCCGGTCAGGGCGTCGCGCGCCTTGGGCCCGTCATTGCAGCAGGATCTTGCCGTCGGAGACAGTGATCGTGCGGGCGGGCAGCGGCGAGGGGGCCGGGCCGGTGACGACCGCGCCGTCGGTGATCTTGAACTCACTGCCATGGCACGGGCAGTCGATGGTGCCGTTCGCGACCTTGTTGCAGATGCAGCCGACGTGGGTGCACACGGCGCTGAATGCCTTGAACACGCCCTTGACGGGCTGGGTGACGACGATCTTCTCGCTCGTGTAGATGGTGCCGCCACCGACCGGGATGTCGGTGACCAAGCCGAGCAGCGTTCCCATCGCGGCACCGCCGTCGGCCGCCACGGGCTGGCCCCCGCCGGCCTGGCCCCCGCCGGCCTGGCCAGCCGAAGCCTGACCCGTCGCCGACGGCACGACCTCCGAGCCCGGTGCCACTCCCTCTTCATTCGCGTCGTACGGCACCGGCGCGGTGCTGCATCCGGCGAGCGCCACCGCGACTCCCGCGATTCCCGCTCCCGCTGCCAGGAGCACGCCACGGCGGCAGGCGGCTCCGGTCCAACAGGATTCTTCAGTCATCAATCGTCCTCGCCTGTGTCTGGAGGATGCGGACTTGCCCGACAGGGACGTTAGTGTTGCGTGATCTGCGACGTGCACGGTTCAGAGCGTTATAGGTCTTACGGATCTGGGCGGGAAATCCGCCCTAGCTATGCTGGCGGGCGTGGTCGACGATGCGGAGTTCGGTCAGTACGTCGCGCGGCACCTGAGCGGGATCAGCGGGGTGACGGCGGTCTCGCTGGGCGGATCACGGGCGGCGGGCACCCACCGGCCGGACAGTGACTGGGACTTCTCGGTGTACTACCGCGGCCGGTTCGACCCCGGGGAGCTGCGGGAACTCGGCTGGCCTGGTGAGATCTTCCCGGTCGGGGGGTGGGGCGGCGGGGTATTCAACGGCGGCGCGTGGCTGCGGGCGCAGGGTCGAAGGGTGGACGTCCACTACCGGGACCTGGACGACGTCGAGCACGAGCTCGCCGAGGCGCGCGAGGGGCGGTTCAGGGTCGAGCGGCTGATGTTCCACCTGGCGGGGGTGCCGAGCTACATCGTGGTCGCCGAGCTCGCGGTGCGTGTCGTGCTCTATGGTGCGCTGCCCTCCCCCGGCGGCTACCCGGACAAGCTGCGGGAAAGCGCGCACGACCGCTGGCTGGCGGACGCGCGGCACACCCTCGACTACGCTCGCGGGGCGCACGCGGCCGCGGTCACCTGACCGACACCGCGGGCGCGATCGGGCTCGCTTTCGTTCAGGCCGCGCACGGGGTGCTCGCCGGGCGCGGCGAATGGGTCACCAACGAGAAGACGCTGACCGACAGGGCCGGGCTGCGGTCGGCGGATGACGTGCTCGCGGGGCTGACGCCGGAGCCGAACGTGCTGGTCCGCGCCGTGGCCGAGGCCGATGGCCGTATACAGCGAATTTCCGGGTAAATAAGCTGCAGGGATGCGCATGCGACACCAGGACCACGGTCACGGGCACGGTCTGGGCCAGCGGCACGGCCTCGGCCAGGACGCCGATGGCCGCTGGCTGATCGCGGCGGGAGCGCTGATCGTGGCGTTCATGGCCGGCGAGGTCGTCGCCGGGGTGATCGCCCACTCCCTCGCGCTGATCTCCGACGCCGCGCACATGCTCACCGACGCCGCGTCCATCGCGCTCG
>DATMKQ010000455.1:0-12605 GCA_035571275.1 Trebonia sp. | reverse complement strand
CCGCCTCCTCCAACGCCGCCCGCACCCGCGACAAGTTAACCGAAGCGTCTGGCGGGGCGGAGCTGGCGGTGTTTCCTGAGGCGACTATGGTGCGGTTCGGGAGTGACCTGCGGGGGGCGGCGGAGCCGCTGGACGGACCGTTCTGCTCGGGGCTGGCTAGTGCCTGCGTGGCGACGGGGGTGTCGCTGGTGGCTGGGGTCTTCGAGCCGGCGCCTGATGGGCGGGTGTACAACACGGCGGTGGCGTTCTCTTCGGCTGGCGCGCTGGTGGCGTCGTACCGGAAGCTGCATCTGTTCGACGCGCTCGGGCAGCGGGAGTCCGACCTGGTCGCGCCGGGGTCTGCTCCGGTGGTTTCTGAGCTGGCCGGGACGCGTGTCGGCCTGGAGATCTGCTATGACATCCGGTTCCCGGAACTGTCCCGCGCGCTCGCCGTCGGTGGCGCGTCGCTGCTGGTGGTGAGTGCCGCCTGGCAGGCGGGGCTGTTCAAGGAAGAGCACTGGGTGACGTTGCTGCGCGCTCGCGCGATCGAGAACACGGTGTGGGTCGCGGCGTGCGGGCAGGTGCCTGACCCGGACTCGCCGCCGACCCGCGCACCCACCGGCATCGGGCGGTCGATGCTCATCGACCCGCTCGGGGTGGTCAGGTGCGACCTAGGGCCCGCGCCCGGTGTCGCTGTCGTCGAGGCGGACATGTCGCTCGTCGATTCGACGCGGTTGGCGATCCCGTCGCTCGCCAACCGCCGCGAGGATGTCTTCGGCGCGGAGCGGACCGCCGCGGCTAACGCGGGCTAGCTTTCCCTGGCGACCCGGAACGGCGCGAAGCTCTGCGCGGTCGCCATCAGCTCGATCACGTTGACGTTGACGTGCTGCGGAAGCGTCGCGGCCCAGAAGATCGACTCGGCGATGTCGTCCGGGGTCATCGGCTGCATGCCCGCGTAGACCGCGTCCGCCTTCGCCTTGTCGCCGCCAAACCGGACGGTCGAGAACTCCGTGTCGGCCATGCCCGGCTCCACGCAGGTCACCCGCACCCCGGTGCCGTGCAGGTCGCTGCGCAGATCCAGGCTGAACTGGTGGACGAACGCCTTCGTGCCGCCGTACACGTTCCCGCCGGGGTACGGATAAGTGCCGGCCACCGAGCCCAGGCTGATCACGTGACCGCGGCGGCGCGCCACCATGCCGGGCAGGATCGCCCTGGTGCAGTAGACCAGCCCCTTGCAGTTCGTGTCGATCATCTGGTCCCAGTCGTCGAGATCCGCCGTCTGGGCCGGGCCCAGGCCAAGCGCGAGGCCCGCGTTGTTGACCAGCACGTCGACGTCCGCGTACTCCGCCGGCAGGCTGTTCACCACCTCGCTGACGGCCGCCCGGTCCCGCACGTCCAGAGTCACGGGCAGCAGCTGGCTTCCCAGTTCGGCGGCCAGGTCCTTGAGGCGGTCCGCGCGGCGCGCGGCGGCTACCACGCGGGCGCCGGTCGCGGCAAACCTGCGCGCGACCGCGGCGCCGAACCCGCTGCTGGCGCCGGTGACGAAGACAACGCCGGGCTGAGTGCTTGGCATGAGGGCTCCACTTTCGTGTCTTCCGCTGGCCGAACGGACCCAGCAAATGCTAACGAAGGCCGCGCTCAGCCCCGGATCGGGGACTGCCAGATGGTCGGCTCCTCGCTGGCCGACGTGGCCAGGAACCCGGCCCCGGTCAGCATGCTTCCGGTCTGCGCCAGCGCGTTGATCGCCTGCGTCCCTGGTCCGGCGAGCCCCGTGACGGCCGGCGTCGCCATCGTCCAGCCGGTAGCTGGCGCCGCGCCGCGTGACAGCATCCAGATCATCACGTCCTGGTTGCCAGCCGCGCTGTACGTACCCGTCGCGGTGAACCCGCCGCCGGCCGCCGCCAGCGCGGTGACCGCTGTCGTGGCATCCGCGCTCTCGCGGGGGACCGGCAGCGTCGTCTCTGTCCACGTCGTCCCGCCGTCGCGGGACACGGCGGCGAACGGCAGCTGCTGGCCGGACGCGGTGACCTCAGTCCCCATCGCGGCTACCGTGCCGCCACTGGCGGCCGCGTAGCCGAGTTCCGCCTGCACCGCCGAACCGGGCAGCGGCAGCGTCACCAGCGTCCAGGAGCGGCCGGACGGCGACAGCCAGGCCGCCGGGCGGAGCCCGGCGGAGCCTACCGCCACGAATCCACCCGTTGTCGCCGTCACCGCGTTCATCTGCCGGTTACCGGCGCCCTCAAGCGCGCCCGCCTGCGCGTCCTGGGCGCGCTGCCAGCCGGTCAGGCCCGCCGAGTACCAGGCCGCCGCGACCCTGTGGTTGTCCGTGGTGTCGTACCCGGCGATCACGTACCCGCCGCGCCCCGCCGCGACGGCTTCGGTCACCACCTGGCCGGAGCCTGTGAACACGGTCCCGCCGTTTTCCGCCGTCCAGGTCTGCCCGGTGGCCGACCCGATGACCACGGGAGGCTCCACGGAGGGGCCCACGGAGGTCTGCTGCGCGGCACCGAGGCCGCCGCCTACCGCCACCCAGCCAGCGGTTCCATAGGCGACACCGGTGAGCTCTTCGTTCCCCGGCTGGGTCAGCGAGGCCGTCGGGGTGCCGGTCCCGCGCGTCCAGGTCGAGCCGCCGTTCGTGGATACCCACGCCGCCGGCAAGCCGTCCGCGCTGCCGACGGCCACCTGCGCGGCGGACGACGAGGCGATGGCGTTCACCGCGACCTGGGCGGTGACGAATCCGGGGATGGCGCGCATGTCGATCACGTCAGGACCGCCTTGCGCGCCGATCAAGGTCAGCACCGGCTGCCCGGCGGTGTTTCCCGTGCTTGTGGCGCTGAACACGGCCTGTCCCGCCGAGTTCAGCGCCACACCGTCAACCTGCTCGCGGGCTGTGGTCCCGACCGGGTCCGTGCCGGTCCAGCTCGTGCCGTTCTGGGACAGGAACGCGACGTTAAAACCATCCGCCTGTGCCGCCACCACGGCGCCGCCAGGGCCGCCGCTGACCAGCCCGATCGTCAGCGGCGCGCTATCGGCCGACGTGAGCGAGGCGGTCTGCTGCCAGGCGGTACCGTCCGCGGAGGTGTATACCAAGGCTCCGGCCACTCCCGACACCTGCGCGGGCTGGACCGCGACGAAGCCGGTATTCAGCGGCGCGAGGCCGCTGATCGTCCCCTCGGCCCCGCTCGTGGCCGGAATGGTCACCGCCGTCCATGACTGTCCGCCGTTGGCGGACCGCCACACCTGCGAGCCGCTGGTCGCGCCGCCCACCGTCCCGGCGATGACGATCACGCCGCCGTTCGCCGCGGCGGCGGTAATGCCAGTCACCGTTTCGGTTCCCGTGCCCGCGGTGAGGTCTAGCCGAGTGCCGCTGAGCCGCTGCCATGTCGTGCCATTGGCCGACAGCCATACGACGGGAGTGGCTTTGGCGGCGTTGCCGCCGGGGATGTTCTGGCCGACGGCGAGGTATCCGGAACCTGTGGCGGTCAGCGCGGTGATCTTGTCGCCCGCTTGTTGCGGGAGGGAGGGCTCGAGGAGCCAGCTTGTGCCGTTCTGACTCGTCCAGACAGCAGTGGGTCCGATCGCGACCCAGCCGTGCGTGTCCCCGGCCACCAGCGTGGCGGCGTGGCCTGACGGTGCGGCGGCGCCGCCTTGCGCTTGCACGGTAGCCAGCCGCCACGTCCGGCCGGCATCGGCGGAGAAGAAAAAGCGCGCGCCGGCGATGTTCGCGCCATTCTGCGCGCCTACCGCGACGATGTCGCTGCCGACCGCCGCGACCTGGCCGAGCGGCCCGCTGATCCCGCGGCCGGCCAGCGCGGCGGTGTCGGTGAAGTCCGCCGCAGCGGACCTGGCCGGCGGGAAGTCGGTCGACTGCGTCGACGACGACGGGGGCCCGGCGTTACCGTTGTTCGCCCCGGCGACCACCACGATCGCGATGCCGACGGCGATCGCGGCCACGATCGGCACCGCGAGGCCGGTCACCCAGTTCCTGGACCGCATGGTCGCGGCGAAGGCCGAGGCCATGCGCTGGCCGAGCCCCGGTTCGTCATACCGGTCGCCCATATCGCGCAGGCGGCGCAGCGTGCCCTGGTCACGCCGGCCGTCGAGGCCGTCGCGGTCGCGCGCGGAGCCACGATACGGTCCGGTCTGGCGCTGCGGCCCGGAGGTGCGCGGCCCGGGGGCACGCGGACCGGAAATGCGTGGTCCGGGGGCACGCGAACCGGAAGTGCGCGGTCCTGAGCTGCGCTGCGGCCCTGAGGTGCGCAGCGGCCCTGAGGTGCGCTGCGCACCTGAGGTGCGCAGCGGTCCTGTGGGGCGACGGACGGGGGCCTGTGGGCCGGTACCGTAGCCGGCGGTGGCCTGCGGGCCGGTGCCATAGCGGGTCGGCGCCTGCGGGCCAGTGCCGTACCGGGCGGCGGCCTGCGGGCCGGTCGGATAACGCGGGGCCGGCTGGGGACCAGTCGGCCGCCGCTGCGCGGCTTGCGGGCCGGTGCCGTACCCGGCCGCCGTCTGGGGGCCGGTGCCGTACCGCTCGGCAGCTCGCGGGCCTGTGTCGTATCGGGCGGCAGCCTGGGGACCGGTTGGATACCGTGGGGCGGCCTGGGGACCGGTCGGCCGTCGCTCGGTGGCCTGCGGGCCGGTGTCATATCGGGCAGCGGCCTGCGGGCCGGTCGGATAACGCGGAGCGGCCCGCGGTCCGGTCGGATAACGCGGGGCCGCTTGCGGGCCGGTCGGATAGCGCGGGGCCGCCTGCGGGCCGGTCGGATAGCGCGGGGGAGCCTGCGAGTCGGCCGGATAGCTCGCTTGGGGACCGGTCGGGTACCGCTCGGCGGCCCGCGGGCCGGTCCCATAGCGGGCAGCGTCCTGCGGACCCGTCGGATAACGCGGAGCCGCCTGCGGACGCGCCGGGCGCTGACCAGCCTGGGCCTGCGGGCCGGATTCTCGCCGCGGAGCGGCCCATGATTGGGGCCCGCTGTCTCGCCAGGGCGTGGCCTGCACCTGGGGTCCGGTTCGGCGGCCGGTGCCGGGGGGCGGGCCAGGTTGCCGTGCCGACCGTGGATCGGCCTCGGGGAGGTGGCGCCTCGGGTCGAACCATCCAGAGGTGTCGGGATAATCCGGCACGTCAAGAGGGCCGGACGAGCGGGGATCGAAGAACTCGGCCGGAGTCGGGACGGGAGCCATCGGCCCGCTGGCGGCGATCGTCGGCGTGTAGCGGAGCCTGCGCCGCCCTGGCATCTGTGCGCCGCGCTCAGCGCGGGATGCCCGGGGATCCATCCGCGACTGCCGTGGCCCGTCGAGCGCGGGCCGCAACTCGCCCGAGTCTCGCACGCGGTTAAATCCGCCCGAGTCGGCTACCGCCCCGAACCCGCCCGAGTCGCGACCAGGTCCGAACCCGCCGGGATCGCTCGGCCCCCGGAACTCCCCAGAGTCACGGACCGCCCGGAACTCTCCGGAGTCACGGACCGCCTGGAACTCTCCCGAATCGCGGACGGCGTCGAAACCGTCAGTGCCTCGCAGCCGTTCGAACCCGCCGGAATCGCTGAGGCGGCCAAAGCCGCCAGTGTCGCGTCCGTCGCGAGGTGCGTCGAACTCATAGCCAGGCGAGCCGTCGAAGGACTGCGGGGCGGAGAGAGCGGGCGGGTAGGGATCCGAACGCGACTGCCGAGCCTGGAAGGGATCGCGACGCTCCGGAGGCCGCGCACGCTGAAATCGGGGACGCTCACCGTCCCCGGCCCCGCGATCGCCGCCCCCACGCCTGCTACTCACCGATGTTTCTACCCGTGCAATCGCTAGGTGCAAGGACTGGGCATCGAGCCCAGATCACCCTTATTCGCTCGCGCCGATCGTACCCGGCGGCAAGCTACCGGAAGGGGCAAACCGCGCCATTGGATAGCGCGAAAGATCCTAGGCCCCGGAGGGCACAGGTTGTTTCGCGCAAACTCGCCTGCCCGGAATGTCTGAACTTGACATTCCGGCATTCCGGACTAATCTCCCGCTGACCTGATGGCGAGAGCAGCCGCTCGGCGGCTAAGCGGGGTAGGCCCGGCCCGACGGGCATGGCGACAGGCCGCGGCTACCGTACAGGAGACAGGCGCCTTCCAGACGCGGGGAAGCCGCGAGAGTTGTCCTGTCGAGCGCGTGATTCAGCCCACACGGTCCACCGGTGTCACTCGGGAGCTTTCACGCCACCTGCTTACTCAACCGACAGGTAACCTGGAAGCCGGACTTAGCAAATCACGTCTAACCTTTCGGAAGAAGGCGATGTCCGCCGTGTCTTCTGAGTCGCCGCGCGCGGCCGCGGATCTCAGCGCCCCAGCAGCAAATCCCTCGACACCGGCAGTGACTGGCGTCGTCCGGCCGTCGACGCCATCGGGACAGGCGTCCGGGGGCGACTCGCCAGATCACGCCGCGCCGGGTGGCGCCGACTTCGGTGCCAACGAGTGGCTTGTTGACGAACTGTACGAGCGCTACCTCGCGGATCCCGGTTCGGTCGACCGTGCGTGGTGGAGTTTCTTCGCCGACTACCGGCCGGTGCGCACTAACGGGACCGGACCGCATCCTGTGATCCAGCAAGACGGTTTCGCCGCGACCCGCACCGCACCAGCGCCGACGTCAGCGACGAGCCAGAGCCCAACCGCAACCGCGACGGCCGCGCCCGAAGCCCCCGAAGCCCCCGCCACCACCACAGCCCCAGCCCCCGGGGCTACCCCGGCCGCCCCTGGCACCGCCAAGCCACCCACCCTGGGAACGCCGCCACCGGCGGATGCGGAGCTAACCAGGCTGCGCGGCGCCGCCGCCCGCACCGCGGCGAACATGGTGGCCAGCCTCGCCGTCCCCACCGCCACCTCCGTACGCGCTGTGCCGGCCAAGCTGCTCATCGACAACCGCATCGTCATCAACAACCACCTGCAGCGCGGCAAGGGCGGGAAGGTCTCGTTCACCCACCTGATCGGCTACGCGATCGTTCAGGCGCTCAAGGCGAACCCGGAGATGAACGTCGCGTACGCCGAGGAGGACGGCAAGCCTGTCCTGGCGACACCGCACCACGTGAACCTCGGCCTGGCGATCGACCTGCGGGCCAAGGACGGCACCAGGCAACTCCTCGTGCCAAACATCAAGGCCGCGAATGAGATGGACTTCCGCCAGTTCTGGACGGCGTACGAGGACGTAGTGCGCAAGGCGCGCAGCGGCAAGCTGACCGTCGCCGACTTCCAGGGCACCACGATCTCCCTGACCAACCCGGGGACGATCGGGACCGAGCACTCCGTGCCGCGGCTCATGCCCGGGCAAGGCTGCATCATCGGCGTCGGCGCCATGGAATATCCCGCGGCCTACCAGGGCGCGAGCGAGGAGACGATGGCCAGGCTGGCGATCAGCAAGACCGTCACGCTCACCTCGACCTACGACCACCGGGTCATCCAAGGCGCCCAGTCGGGCGACTTCCTGAAGCAAGTCCACCAGCTGCTGCTTGGCGAGAACGGCTTCTACGACGACTTGTTCACCAGCTTGCGGATCCCGTACGAGCCGGTGCGCTGGGTCAAAGACTTCCCGTACGGGCACGAGGACGACGTCACGCGGAGCGCGCGGGTCCAGGAGCTGATCCACGCGTACCGGGTCCGCGGCCATCTGATGGCCGACACCAACCCGCTGGAGATCGTCCAGCGCAAGCACCCGGACCTCGACATCAACCAGCACGGTCTGACGCTGTGGGACCTGGAACGCGAGTTCGCCACCGGCGGGTTCGGCGGCAAGCCGATCATGCGGCTGCGCGAGATCCTCGGGGTCCTGCGCGACTCCTATTGCCGCACGGTCGGCATCGAGTACATGCACATCCAGGATCCAGATGAGCGCAAGTGGATCCAGTCGCACATCGAGGTGCCGCACAACCGCCCAGGGCACGACGAACAGATCCGCATCCTGTCCCGGCTCAACGTGGCCGAGGCGTTCGAGATGTTCCTGCAGACCAAGTTCGTCGGCCAGCGCAGGTTCTCCCTCGAGGGCGCCGAGGCCCTGATCCCGCTGGTCGACGCGGTTATCAGCGAGGCCGCGGGTGAGCACCTGGACGAGGCGGTGATCGGCATGGCGCACCGCGGCCGGCTCAACGTGCTCGCCAACATCGTCGGGAAGTCCTACGCGCAGATCTTCAAGGAGTTCGAGGGCAACCTCGATCCCAAGTCCACCCAGGGCTCCGGCGACGTGAAGTACCACCTGGGCGCCGAGGGCACGTTCACCTCCTACACCGGAAGCCAGATCCGCACCTCGCTGGTCGCCAACCCCAGCCACCTGGAGGCCGGCGACCCGGTGACCGAGGGCGTGGTCCGGGCCAAGCAGGACGTCCTTGACAAGGGCGAGCCCGGTTTCACCGTGTTGCCAGTCCTCATCCACGGCGACGCGGCCTTCGCCGGGCAGGGCGTCGTCGCGGAGACCCTCAACCTCAGCCAGCTGCGGGGCTACCGGACCGGCGGCACGGTGCACATCGTGGTGAACAACCAGGTCGGCTTCACCACCTCGCCGCAGTACTCCCGGTCGAGCGTCTACGCCACCGACGTGGCCCGGATGATCCAGGCCCCTATCTTCCACGTCAACGGGGACGACCCCGAGGCGGTCGTGCGGGTGGGTGAGCTGGCCTTCGCCTACCGGCAGACGTTCCGCAAGGATGTCGTCATCGACATGGTGTGCTACCGCAGGCGCGGGCACAACGAGGCGGACAACCCGAGCTTCACCCAGCCGTTGATGTACGACCAGATCGAGGCGAGGCGGTCGGTGCGCAAGCTGTACACCGAATCGCTGATCGCCCGCGGCGACATCACGATGGAAGAGGCCGAAGCGGCGCTGCGCGACTACCAGCAGCAGCTGGAGCGCGCGTTCACCGAGACGAAGGAGGCGGCCGAGCGGCCGGCCGAGCCCGGCACCGTGCTGCCCCGCGAGCAGGCCGGGCGCCCTGTCAACCACACGGAGGTGACCACCGCAATCAGCCCGGACTCGCTCAAGCAGATCGTCGAGACCCAGCTGATCATGCCCGCAGGCTTCACCCCGCACCCGAGGCTCAAGCCGCAGCTTGACCGGCGGGCCACGATGGTTGACGAGAACGCCATCGACTGGGCAACCGGCGAGCTGCTCGCCTTCGGCAGCGTGCTGCAAGACGGCCGCCCGGTGCGGCTTGTCGGGCAGGACAGCCGGCGCGGCACGTTCGGTCAGCGGCACGCGGTCATCGTGGACAGGCATACCGGCACCGAGTACACCCCGCTGAAGCGGCTTGACAACGGGAAGGCGCGGTTCTTCATTTACGACTCGCTGCTTTCCGAGTTCGCCGCCATGGGGTTCGAGTACGGCTATTCGGTCGCCAGGCCGGAGGCACTGGTCCTGTGGGAGGCGCAGTTCGGCGACTTCATGAACGGCGCGCAGACCATCATCGACGAGTTCATCAGCTCCGGTGAGCAGAAGTGGGGTCAGCGGTCGAGCGTCGTCCTGCTGCTGCCGCACGGCTACGAGGGCCAGGGACCCGACCACTCCTCGGCCCGCGTGGAGCGGTTCCTGAGCCTGTGCGCGCAGGACAACATGACCGTCGCCATGCCGTCGACCCCGGCCAGCTACTTCCATCTGCTGCGCTGGCAGGCACTGTCGGGCCGGCACAAGCCGCTCATCGTGTTCACGCCAAAGTCGATGCTCCGGCTTAAGGCTGCCACCTCGGTGGTCCCCGACTTCACCAGCGGGTTTTTCCAGCCGCTTATCGGTGAGCCGGCGGACTTCGACGGCTCTGCTGTCCGCCGGGTGGTGCTGTGCACCGGCAAGGTCTACTACGACCTGGCCGACCGGCGCGGCGCGATCAACGCGAAGCACACGGCGATCGTCCGGTTCGAGCGCCTGTATCCCACTCCAGTGGAGGAACTGCGCGCGGAACTGTCCAGGTACCCGGCTGACGCCGAGCTGGTGTGGGTGCAGGAAGAGCCGTCGAACATGGGCGCCTGGCCGCGGATGGCGCTGACGCTGCCCGAGCTGCTTCGTCGGCCGCTGTCCGTGGTGTCCCTCCCGGCGAGTTCGGCGCCCGCACCCGGTTCGGCGAAGGTGCACGCCTCCTCGCACCGTGAACTGATAGAAGCGGCTATCCCCGCGGAGGGCTAGCGATGTATTTCACCGACCAGGGGATCGACGAACTCGACGAGCGCCGAGGCGACGAGCAGGTCACCATGTCCTGGCTGGCAGAGCGACTGCGGGACTTCGTCGACCAGAACCCGGACTTCGAGACCGCCGTGGACCGGCTAGCGTCGTGGCTGGCGAGGCTGGACACCGATTCGGAGCCCGAGCCTGGCGTCGAGGAATAAGGACACAATCCTCATCCCGAACGGACCGCGCTCAACCTGGCCGGGAGGCTGAAGGGGGTATTCCCCGGCGGGGCAAACGCGATACATCTTGACTTCTCCCGCACGCGATATATCGTACGTGGAGGAGAACGTATCGCCCTGGGAGGAGCCGTCATGCCGCGCTGGACCGTCGATGCCCCGACGCGCTTTGACTTCGATGACGTGACCACGTTGCAGGTCCGCCTCATCGACGGAACGGTGGCCGTGCTCGCCACAGACGACAGCCCTTCGATAGTGGTCAGCGGCATTCACGGTCGTCCGCTCCAGGTCAGCTATGAGGACGGCGCGCTGACGGTCGGGTACGAGGTGCTCTCGTGGGAGCGGCTCCTCGACTGGCTGAACCCGGTGCACGATAGCGCCGCGATCACGATCACGGTCCCGGCGGATTGCCGGATTCAGCTCGGCGTGGTGAGCGCCTCCGCGGTCGTCTGCGGGCTCAACTCCGGAGCGGCGGTCAAGAGCGTGTCCGGTGAGATCACCCTGGACGGAGTCGCCGGTCACGTGCAGGCGGACACGGTCTCCGGGGCCCTGGACGCACGCGACGTCGACGGCACGGTCTGCTTCAAGTCGGTATCGGGCGGGCTGACGCTGGCCGACGGCGCGCTCACCCTGCTGGAAGCGGACAGCATCAACGGCCAGATCGCCGCGGACGTAAGCCTCGACGCCTCGGGCCGCATGCGGATCAGCACGATTTCCGGCGACGTAACGGTGCGACTGCCCGCGGACAGCGACGCCCGGGTCCGACTGCACTCGACGTCAGGGAACGTTCGCAGCGAATTTGACGCACTGCGAACCAGTATGTCGCCAGGGTCACATACCGTAAGCGGTAACGTAGGCGGCGGATCAGGGAACGTGTCCGTGAACAGCGTCTCCGGTGCTGTCACGCTGCTGCGGCGCCCCGGCCGCCGCACCACTCCGCGCGTGGTTCCCACTCGCACGGAGGCTGAAATGGAAAGCGAGACCCGATGAGCCCGGTATTCCGTCATGGGCGGCTCCGGCTGTACCTGCTGCGCCTGCTCGATGAGGAGCCGAGGCACGGCTATGACATCATCCGGCTGCTGCGCGACCGGTTCATGGGTGTGTACGCTCCCTCACCCGGCACGATCTACCCCAGGCTAGCCAGGCTCGAGGAAGAAGGCCTGGTCACCCACGACGAAGAGAACGGGCGCAAGGTCTACCGGATAACCGAGGCGGGCCGCGCCGAGCTGCGCAGCCGCACCGACGAGCTGGATGAGCTGGAAGAAGAACTCTCCGCGTCGGTAAGCGATATCGTCCGCGAGGTCAGGGAGGACGTCAGGGACACCGTCCGCAGCCTGCGCGAGGAGCTGACCTTCGCCGCGAGGGAAATGCGCCGCACCGAGCGGGAGGCGCAGACAGAAGAGCGACAGGCCACGCGCGAGCAGGCCAGCCAGCAGCGAGGGGCCGCGCGCGAGCAGGCCAAGCAGGCACGCGACACTGGCTGGGCGCAGGCCCGGCAGGTCCGCGAGCAGGCCGACCAGCTTCGCCAGCAGGCCAAGCAGGCGAGGGAGCAGGCCAAGCAGGCACGCGAAGAGGCTCTCGGGCACGCGCAGTGGCTGCGCGAGGAGGCCACCCATCTGCGCGACGACGCTCGCGACCGCTTCCGCTCCGTGTTCCAGTACGCCACGGGCGAGCGCGACCAAGGGTCGCGCGGCGGTGCGACCCGTGACAAGGGCTCCGGCCCTGGTGAGCCCCGCGACGCCGGCCCCCGCTCGGAATCGCGCGAGGGCAGCGGTCACGATAGGGGCGGCTGGCACGGCTGGGGCGAGTGGGCTCGGTGGACCGACTGGCCGGGACGCAAGAGCTGGCCGGGTCCGCGTGACATGGCGGCGTTCCACGACATGGAGCGGCTGGCCAAAGAGTTCGCGACCGACCTGCGCAAGGTGGCCTGGGACTCGGGCGCGCTCGGCGGGGACGTCATGACGTCGCTGCGCGACATACTCGAGGACACCCTCGACCGGATACGGACCGAGGTCTTCGGCCTGCACGACGAGCCGGCGAAAGACGCCGCCAGCTCGACGGCCCCGGCCCCTGATGCCGCCCCCCAGAACGACTCGCCCGGCGAAAACACCGCCACCCCAGGACCAGACACCCCGGCCGGCAACGCCGCCGCCTCCAAAACAGACGCCCCCGCGGCCAACGCCGCCGCCGGGACAGACGCCCCCGTCAGCAACGCCGGCGCTGCCGCGACAGACGCTCCCGCGGCCGTCGGCACAGACGCCCCCGTCAGCAACGCCGCCTCCGGCGACG
>DATMKQ010000454.1:0-53253 GCA_035571275.1 Trebonia sp. | reverse complement strand
GGGTCAGCGCCGAACGCGGCCGGGTCGGCGAGCGGGTCGATCACCTTCGACCAGTGCCAGAAGGTCCACGGCCAGCCGTGAGTGAGGATCAACGGGATCGGCCGCGGGCCACGGCCGGGCTTGCGCATGAAGTGCACAGGGACACCGGCGACGCTCACCTGGTAGTGCTCATAGGCGTTGATGGCAGCCTCGGCCTGGCGCCAGTCATAGCCGTCACGCCAATGGGCGACCAACCCACGCAGATAGCTGTCCGGCACGCCGTAGGACCAGTCCGCATTCCGCTCGTCCAGCGGCGGACGAGTCAGCGCGAGACGGGCGCGCAGGTCATCAAGGACCGCGTCGGACACACGGATCGGAGTGGGCTCCAAGGGAAAGGCGTCCGGGGTGGTCATCGCGTCATTCCTTACTATGCCTTGGTTCGTGCCCGATGTGTCCGGTCGAACGGTGCACCAATTCGGGAGGATTCTAGTGGCGGATCGACAAGCTCCTGGGCTTGGCGCAAGACTCTCGGCCATGAGCGACAAGCTGGAAAGCATCGCCCGCTCCGCCCGCCCGACGCCACCGTGACGTGTGGCGGAATCCTCTACCGCACCGGGCGGTAGCGGGGACGACCGACCCCGTTTGGCTGGTGGACCTTTCCGGCGTTTCTCATGCGTCTCTGGTCATCATTCGCCATGCGCCGAGGGTCGTCCAAGCCGCCAGCCAGGCGATGATCACGCAGACGGCCTCGGTGGCCGACTCGGGCAATCGCGCGTCGCCGGGGCCCCCGACGCCTCCGGTTACCCCTGGCATCCCCCCGATTGCCATCGGCAGACCGGACGGTTCCAGGTGTGCCACGGCCAGCCCGACGAACGCGCGTTGCAGGCTTTGCAGATGGGCGATGCCGACCCCGGAAAGGATCGGCGTCAGGATTATCTGGAACACGAATAGCAAGATCACTGAGCCGGTTCTCTGCCCCATCAGCGAGGCGAGCCCGAGTCCGAGGATGAATGCGACGGTCGCTTCAAGCTCGATCCACAGTCCGGCCTCGATCATGACGGAGGTCGGCGGGGAGCGGAGAATGCCGACGTAGCCGGGGTAGTCCTGGCGGGCGATCTTGACGGCCAGAGCTTCCAGCGGGGCAGGCGCGGCCTGGCCTGGGGTGGCTGTTGACACCGACCACCAGCCAGGCCCGGTTGGGCAGTCGACATTTCCCGGAACTGGCCCTTTGGAGGGGAAATTGCAGACGACCAGCTCGGCGTGGTTCCCGCCCCAGTTCGCGAAGCCGGCGCGTGACAGGCCGGGAGGTACATTCACGCCATTGTCAGTGATGACGGTTGGGGCGGCGAAGGCGCACACCGCGCAGACGATCGTGTAGCCGATCGCGACCATTGGCACGACGATCGCCAGTCCGGCGGGGATCCGGGCCAGGTACAGCGCCAGCCTGGACCGGCCGGTCACGACCAGGTGCCGGAACATTCCCTCGGTCAGGTCGCGCGATCCTGCCGTGCAGCCCGCCGCGGCGGCGACGAGGAAGCCGAAGATGGGCAGGAAGCCGGCCGCCAAGACCCCGAAGATCTGGTTGCCGCCGGCGGGTGGGCTGGTGCGCGGCCAGAACGCATGGCCGAGCAGGCGAATGAAGAGAAAGAGTGCCGGGAGCCCGATGTTCATCACGATGAGGGCGATCATGAGGCCGCGCCGTTTGCGCAGTTCCATGATCCTGGTGGTGATCATGCCGGCGGTGGGAACCGGAGATCCCCTGCCGTCATGGGAGTGACCGACAGGCGTGGGCTGGGGTGCCTGCTCCGGCGCGGGAGCGTCACTGGGGGACGTGGCCGTCATTCCGGGTCCTCCAACCTGGTCGTGACTTGCAGGAACCACGATTCGAGCGAGGTCTGGACTGGCTGGAGCCGGTAGACGGATATTCCGCCTTCGACAAGAACGCGGTTGATCTCGGCGATGAGGTCGCGCCCCGCGCCGGCGGGCAGCGTGATGCCCAGCCCCAGCGCCGAAGGCACTGCCTCGACGCGGGCACCGAGGGTGGTGCCTGCGAGCAGGGCACGGGCCCGGCCGGGTTCGGAGCATTCGACCTGAAGTGCGAGCTGCGCCCCCGCCAGCAGCTCGGAGATCGGCCCCTGCGCGACGATGCTGCCGCGGTCCACGATGGCGACAGCGTCACAGGTCCGCTCAACCTCATCGAGGAGGTGGGAGGAGAGCACGACGGTGAGGCCCTCGGCCACCATCGAAAGGATGATGTCCCTCATCTGCGCCATTCCGGCCGGGTCGAGCCCGTTCATCGGCTCGTCCAGAATGAGCATCTCGGGGTCCCCAAGCAGGCAAGCGGCGACCCCCAGGCGCTGGCGCATTCCCATGGAGTATCCCGAGACCCGGTCGTCGCCGCGCTGGGTCAGGCCAACGCGCTCCAGCGCTGGCCCGATGCGGCCTCGCGCGGCCGGCTCGCGTGCCGCCGCGAGAAGTCGCAGGTTCTGCCTGCCCGTGAGATGGCGGTGGAACCGGGGCTCGTCGACGATGGCGCCGACCCGAGCGAGCGCCGCGTCGCGATGCCTCGGGACCGGGTATCCGAGCAGGGACATCGTGCCAGCATCGGCGCGCGTCAACCCCAGCAGCACTCGGATGAGTGTGGTCTTGCCGGCACCGTTGGGGCCGAGGTAGCCGAACGCCGATCCCCGGGGGACCAGGAGCTCAACCCCGTTCACGGCGGTTTTCGCCCCGAAGCGCTTGGTGAGCCCGTGCGTCTCTACGGCCCAGCGGTACTCGTCGGCTAGCCTGCCTGGGGCACCCTCGACAGCCGTGGTGATCATCAGGTACCCCCGGCGGTTACCGCTGCCGCCAGCGGCGGTCTGGCGAACAGCGCCACGATGATGTAGGCGGTCATTGGATCCTTCCAACGGCGATGAGGAAGAAGCACCAGGCCGGGTTCTGATGTACAGGCTGGGTTCTGGTGTAAGAGCATGCGACACGGAGGCGGAAACGTCTTCGGCGCGAGGGTGGAGCTTTGCAGTCCCCGCCGACTAACCCCGGATGGAGGCGTATCCACCCAGCGACAGACCGTGTCTCTGCCTGAAGGTAATGTCGTCCGGGTCGGCGCACCCTAACGTTGAGCAGGTGAGCGCAGATCCCGCGGCCAAAGTCGCCCTCGCCACGCTGCGCAGGGCGCGAGCGCAGCAGGAGGCAGCCCACCGGTGGCTGCGGCGCCTCGCTCCGCCGCTCCTTGTCGTGGTGGCAGTGGTCGTGTTCACCAGCGGCCGGAATCCGGGGCCCGCGAGCCGCGACGTAGGCACCGCGATTGCCGTGGCCGGGCTCGCCCTGGGCGGGCTGAGGGCGCTGAAGGTCCGCTACCGCCGCGCGGCGGTCCGCATCGTCTTCGCCCTAATGCTCTTGGCCAGTTCGGCGGCGCTGATGAGACTGCAACCGGATGGACCGGGCCTGGCCGGGCTCTTGACGGGTCTCGTGCTGCTCCCCCCACGGGTGCCAGACCGCTTCCCGATCGCCGCGACGATCGCCGGGATCGCGTGCCTGGCGGCGCTCGTGGTAGCCGTCAGCCACGACTCACCGGCCGCGGCCCTGATGGGCGTCATCGCGATCGTCGGCTTCCCCGGCATGACGTTGCTCGCGAGACGGCTCGGACAAGCCAACCACCAAGCCGAACGGCTCCTGATCGAACTGGAGGGAACCAGGGCCGCGCAGGCACGGGCCGCCGGACTGACCGAACGCCAGCGGCTCGCCAGGGAGATGCACGACGTGCTCGCCCATTCCCTGTCCGGGCTCATGCTCCAGTTGGAAGGCGCCCGGATGCTCGCGGCCGATGACCCGGGCGATCCCCGGCTGCCAGGGATCATCGAGCGTGCCCACCAACTGGGCAAGTCAGGGCTCGAAGACGCCCGCCGGGCGATCGGCATGCTGCGCGACGACGAACTGCCCGGGCCCGAGCGCCTGGCCAGCCTGGCCACGCACTTCCAAGAGGTCAGTGGCGTCCCGTGCGAGTTCACGGTGTCCGGCCACGCAAGCGAACTTCCGTCGCAGGCACGGCTCGCGGTGTACCGGGTAGCGCAAGAAGCCCTGACGAACATCACCAAGCACGCCTGCCCGGAACGGGTCGAGGTGCACCTCGGTTACGAGCCTCACCACATCCGCCTGACGGTCGAGGACTTCGCGATGAACGGGGAACCGCCGCGGGCGGTCGGCGACAGCCCCGGCTACGGCCTGACCGGGATGCGCGAGCGGGCCGAACTGCTCGGCGGCGAGCTCACCACGGCCATGACGCACGGTGGCTTCCGGGTGGAGTTGCGGGTGCCGGCGTGAACCAGCCGATCCGCGTCCTCATCGCTGACGACCAGCGAGTGGTCCGTGAAGGACTGGCGCTGGTGCTCGGCCTCCTGCCCGAGGTCGAAGTCGTAGGCTCCGCCTCTGACGGTGACGAGGCCGTCGCCCTAGCCGCTGACCTACTCCCCGACATCGTTCTCATGGATCTGCGGATGCCCCGCTGTGATGGCGTCAAGGCCACCCGCCTGCTGCGTGAGCGCGTACCAGAGACCAGGGTCGTCGTACTTACCACCTACGCGGATGACCGGTCGGTGATAGACGCCCTGCGAGCTGGCGCACGCGGCTACCTGACCAAAGACGCGGGCGGGACGGAGATCCGCCACGCACTCAAACAAGTCCTCGATAACCGCGCGGTGATCGACCCCGCCGTTCAGCATCACGTTGTCGACGCCATCGCGACGCTATCGCCGGCCCATGCCGCCCGATCGCTCTCGCCTCTTCCCGCGGGCCTCACTCCCCGGGAAGCCGAGGTACTCTCGCTGATCGCCACCGGCATGTCGAACCGCGAGATCGCGGTGCACCTCGTCCTCAGCGAAGGCACCGTCAAGAGCCATATCAACCACCTGCTCGCCAAGATCGACGCACGCGACCGCGCCCAGGCGGTCACCTACGCCTATCAGCGCGGACTTGCTCCGCCATGGGAACATCCCGGCTGAAGATCCCTATAGATAGGTGGGCGGTACTGGTAGATAGGTGGGCGGTACTGGGTTCGAACCAGTGACCTCTCGGGTGTAAGCCGAGCGCTCTAACCGCTGAGCTAACCGCCCGTTCACTCGCTTCCGGGACCATCGACGTTCCGGTAGGGCACGGAATCCCTGCTAGGGTACCGGCTCCCCGCGGCCCGGTGGTACCGGCGGCGGCCATCAGGCCGGTCGCCGCTGGCTCAGCCATTGGTCGAATTCGGCGGCCACGATCCGCTGGTCGTGCACGCCTGACGCGGCGCTGGAGGCGAGCCAGACGATGGGCGGGGCCATGACGTCCGGCTCCAGCAGGTTCGACAGGGCGGCCGCGTGCTCGGCGGGGACCATGCCAGTGCGGGTGGCGCCGCCGGGGAGCAGCACGTTCACGGTGACCGGCGTGTCGCGCAGGTCGGCGGCCATGATCCGGGACAGCGCCTCCGCGCCCGCGCGGGACGGACCGTAAGGGACGAAGCCCGCCCTGGTCATCGTGGACAGGTTCACCGAGACGTTCACGATGCGGCCGCGGCCCGCGGCGAGCATACGGGGGGTGGCCTCGCGGGCGACGAGGAAGTAGCCGGTCAGGTTGGTGTCGATCACGTCGCGGAATCCGTCCGGCGACACGGTCCAGAAACCGCGGTGCTGCGTCATGAAATCCGGGTTGACCGTGCGCATGCCGATGCCCGCGTTGTTCACCAGCAGGTCGATGCCGTCCAGGCGGGACCAGGCCTCCTCGACGGCGCGCCCGACAGAGCGCTCGTCACGCACGTCGAGTTCGATGCCGAACGCGCCGGGCAGATCCCCGGCGGCCGCGGCGGCCCGGTCCGCCGACCGTCCGGCCACCGCGACCCGCAGGCCAGCCTCGGCGAGCGCGGTCGCCATCGCGAGCCCAAGCCCGCTGTTCGCGCCCGTCACCAGCGCGGTCCGGCAGGCGTACGCGCCCGCGGATTCCGTGATGTCTGCCATGGCACGAGACTAGCCAGCGCCAGGTGCGCGTCAGAAATGCGGGCGGCGCAGGTCGGCCCGATTTATGTGCGATTTCCGGTGTTAGAGCACCGGAAATCGCAAATATATACGACCGGGTTCGCTGGGCGCGGCCCCGTCTGTCACGGCAGTCCCACGGGGCCCTCTACACGGGGTGCGCGTCACCACCCGCGGGCTCGATCACCGATGTGTTCCGGTTCTCTGCTGCCAGGGGAACATATCCGCGCGCTGGGCGGCGCGGGCATGGTCATGCGCCGACCGCGGCAGCTCACCCTGGACGTCCGCCGTGCGCTGCACAGCTAGACAGGACCGCTGGAATGTCGGTGGGTCTGGTTAGAGTGCGGCCATGATCGAGGGCACCGTGATCGGAGAGAGCATTCGTGTTGGGGCGGAGCTCAGTGGCGTGCGGCTCACTGTCAGGAAGGTCAGCCGGGCAGCAGTGGGCGACGCGGCCGCGGGGCAGCCAGAGCTGTGGACGTTCATCGAGTTTGAAGCCGACGAGTCGCAGGCCGCGGTTCTCGCCGACGCGCTCGCGGACGTGCTTGAGCGGTCTGGCGGCTGGTACACCGATTTCCGCACGCCGGACGAGACGTTCGTTGTCTACGCTGGCCGCGTCTTCCGGTACCCGCGCGGCGATAGCGCGGGACGGGCCGAGGCCGCGGCCTACGGGCGCTCGGTCGGTGTCCCAGACAATCAGCTCGACTGGCCGGTGTGACCGGCTACTCTCGCAGGCCCGTCCACTGCAGGAGGAGCAGGGTCGCGTCGTCGCGCAGGCCGCCGGCCTGGTGGGTGAGCACGGCCTGGACGAGCCGCCGGAGCAGTTCCTCGGCAGGCTGTTCCCCGGCCGCTTCCCGCTCGAGCAGGTCTACCAGCCGCTCCTCGCCGAACAGTTCGCCGTCGGGCCTGCGGGCCTCCACTACTCCATCGGTGTACAGCAGCACCGCGTCGCCTGGCTCCAGGTCGCGGGAGCCTACCCAGGGCGAGGTGGAGCCGAGCCCGAACGGCAGCGTTGGCTCGCCTTCGAGTTCGGCGACGACCTTGCGGCCGCGCAGCAGCAGGGGTGGTGGGTGGCCCGCGCACGTCCAGTCCAGCCGGCCTGTGCTTACTGCGAGCGTGCCGATGATGCCGGTCGCGAACGACGCGTCACGGTAGTAGCTGTCCAGGGCCTCGTCGATGGCCACGTGCGTCTGCTCGAGCGGGACGCCGTGACGGCGCGCGTGCCGGTACGCGCCGACCGTCAGGCCGCTCATCAGCGTCGAGCCGATCCCGTGGCCCATCGCGTCGATGATCGCGAAATGGATGATGCCGTCGTCGGCCGCGTAGTCAAACGCGTCACCGGCGATGTCGTAGGCGGGTTCCAAGATTCCGGCGATCAGCGCGCCGGGGACGCTGGTGGTCCACGGCGGCAGCAGGTCCCATTGCATGGACGCCGGCAGCGACATGTCCCGGCCCTGCCGCCGCATGTGCGGGGTGTCGCTGACCCGGCTGAGCGCGGCCAGCACCAGTCCGACGAAAACGCCGAGTTGTTCGGCCTCCCGCAGGAGGTCCTCGGAGCCGCTGTCCTCACCGGAATCGGCGACCGTCATCGCCAGGACTCCGGTCCGGGTCGTGTGCTCGACCACCGGGACCCACACTCGCGTCGTGCCGTCCCGGTCCGCGGTCACCGGCTGCCCGGTGGTGAAGGACCTGCCAGGCAGCGTTCCCTCGACTTCTTCCCGCGTCATCCCCGGGGTGAGCGGCAGCAGCGCCTGCCGCGAGAAGTCCACGAGGTACACCACGGGGTCCCACGCGGGCAGCGTCTCGCACGCCCGCGCGAGCACCTCGTCCAGGGTGTCCGACGTCCCCTGGGACAGAGCCCGCAGCGCCTGAGCGTATCCCGGCTCACCCGCCGCTCCTGCACCCATAAACCGATACTAGGTGGCGTCCAGGACGTCGCGCAGGGTGGCCGCGAAGGCGTCTGGCTCGCCCGTACGGCCGAATTCGCCGCCGAGGAACCCGTCGTGACCGCCGGGGAAGGTAACCGGTTCTGTGCCCAGGCGCCCGGCGACGGCTACGCCGGCGCGGCCGGCGAGCATCTGCCCGGACTCCTCGCCGACCCCGATGACGACGCGGGTCGGCGCCGCGCGCAGCGCGCCGAAATCGTGCTCGTAATGCGAGCTGGAGATCATGTTCTGCCCGAGCAGCGGATCCGCGCGCCCGCCGTCGTCCCGCGTCGGCAGCCCGAAGGCGGCGGGGTCGGGAGCCGGACGATCCGCGTAGTCGTCGGGGATCGGTCCCTCCTGGCTGACGAGCGCGATGAACTTCGCCATGGCCGGGCCGAAGCCGTCGCGCAGGTAAGTGTCGTGGATGTCCACGCTCGCGGCGAGCACGGGTCCGCTGTCGGGCAGTTCCCTGGACGCGGGCGGCTCGTGCGCCACAAGCGTGCGGACCTGTTCCGGGTGCTTGGCCACCAGGACCAGTGCGTTGACCGCGCCGCCGCTGCTGGCGAAGATGTCCACCGGCCCGGCGCCCAGCGCGCCGATCAGCCGGTGCAGGTCGTCGGCGTGCTCGTCCGGTGTGGTCTGTTGCGCGTCGTCCGTGCGCGGGCTGCGGCCCGATCCGCGGGGATCGTAGGTCACGACCGTGCGGTCGGCGAAGTGCCCGGCCAGCGTCACGAACCCGGCGGCGCCCATCGGCGACCCGATGATCAGGAGCACCGGATGAGCGGTGGAGTCGCCGCTCCGGACGTCGTAGTGCAGCACCGCGCCCGGCACGGCGATGCTGTCGGTCTTCGGCTCGGTCATCAGCGGGTCCTTTCCCTCGTTTTGAGTCCAATGGTGTCAGGGCGTAGCGACATTGTTACAAGCGGCCGCGCGTGTCATCGGCGTTTTTGCAGGTTGACGCGCGGGTGAGCAGTTATCGTCTTCTCCGTTGGCGTCGATATTGAGGGGACCGACTGTGCCACGCCTGATCCCTGTCCGCTTTCTCGCCGTCGCGGCCGCGCTGTTGTGCGCCGGCGCGGCGGCGGGTTGCACGACGCTGCCCGCCACCCTGGTGGCGGCGGGTCCGTGGAACGCGCCGGGCGGAGATTCGCTCGCGGCCGCGACCCGAGTGCCGCCGTCGGTGTCGGTGCTCACCAGCACCGCGCCCGACGCCCTCACCGCGAGGTTCGCCGGGGAGCTGTTCAGGTCAGCTCCCGTGGTCGTCGTGGCCGGAACCGGCTCCGCCGCGCTGCGCACGGCGGAGAAGGAGGCGCTATCGGCGCACGCGCCGCTACTGGTCAGCGCCAACCAGCCGGGCACGGCGCTGCTCGCGCAGATCAAGGACCTGCACCCGAAGGCGGTCCTCGCGGTCGGCGTCTCCCCCGCCGCGCTGGCGGCGCGGCTGCACGGGACTCGCGTGGTAACCCGCGCCGCGCTGCTGCCGAAGACCGCCGCGGCGCCGCGGCTGCCTCGGGTCGCCGTGTTGATCCGCCACGGCGCGGCCGGTGCCGCCGTCACGGCGGCGGTGACGACGACCGCCCGGGTGGCCGGCGCCACGGTCGTCACGGTCGGCGGGTACGACCCGCGCGCCGACCCGGCCGCGATCCGGGCGCTGGCGAAGGCCCGCCCGAGCGAGGTGGTCGCCATCGGGTCCGGCTTCGGCCCGGCCAGCAGGCTGGCGGCACGCGTCGCGGTGGCCGCCACGGGCGTACAGCTGCCGGGCGGCGGGCAGGTGCTCTTCCCCGGGCATCGGCTGGTCGCGCTCTACGGGAACCCGACGACCCCGGCCCTGGGCGTGCTCGGTCAGCAGGACCTGTCCGCGAGCATCACGCGCGCCAGGGCGGTGGCGGACATGTACCGGCCGCTCAGCTCCGTGCCGGTCGTCCCCGCGTTCGAGATCATCGCCACCGTGGCGCAGGGCTCGCCCGGGCCTGACGGGCTGTACTCCTACGAGACACCGCTGCCGGTCCTGGCATCGTGGGTGCACCAGGCGACCGCCGCGGGACTGTACGTCATCCTCGACCTGCAGCCCGGACGCGCGAGCCTGCTCACCCAGGCCAAGCTCTACCAGTCGCTGCTCGAGGAGCCGGACGTCGGGCTGGCGCTCGACGCGGAGTGGAAGCTGCAGCCGGGCCAGCTGCCGCTGCAGCAGATCGGCAGCGTCAGCATCACCGAGGTCAACAGCGTCGTCCAGTGGCTGGCCGCGCTGACCGCGCACCGCCACCTGCCGCAGAAGCTGCTGGTGCTGCACCAGTTCCGGCTGTCGATGATCGCCGATGAGCAAGACCTCGACACCAGCCAAGACGACCTGGCGATCGTCATCCACATGGACGGCCAGGGCACGCCGTCGGACAAGCTGCAGACCTGGGATGCCGTCACCGGCGCGGCGCCGCCCGGGGTGTTCTTCGGCTGGAAGAACTTCACCGTCAAGGACCACCCGATGCTGACCCCCCAGGAAACGATGCAGAACACGCCGACGCCCGTCATGATCTCCTATCAATAAACCTCAATAAACCCGGGAAGTTCGGGGAATGGGGTAGGGTCCGGGAACCGTTTGCAGGTCCAGGGGATGGATTTGCAGGGGTCCGGGGACGGTACGCGGGACCGGGGACGGCTCGCGGGGTCATGGAGGGTCGATGTACGGCGCTAGCGACGAGCGGGCAATCGACGGCGGAGTGGAAGTCAGCAGGCGGATGGTCGTGGAATACGGCGTGGAGCTGGACGGCGTGTGGCTCCCGCTGGCCATGCTCCGGCGGCTCGCGACTTACGGGCCGTGGGACAGGCCGTTCACCGAGGCGACGACGGACCAGGAACAGGTGCTGCTGGCGCATTCCCTCGCCGACCCGCATAACGAAACAGGCTTGCACCGGGGCGCGGGACTGTCCGGCTTTCTCGACGCGGTGCCGTTCGAGCCGACAGTCCCGTTCCCCGTGGTGCCGCGCGACAGCTGAGCGCGCGCCGCGGGTCAGCGCGGCACGAGCTTGACCGCGGCGGATCGGGCCTGCGGGGTGAGAATCGAATTGACGATGTTCGCGGCGTAGCGCCGGTACTTGGTGCGGTACGCGGCGTCGAGTTCATCGCCGACGCCGTCGTCAGGATCGGCGAACGTGACGTCCTTGCTGACGCCGCCCGCCTCCACATGGCCCTGATGGGTGGCCTGGACGCCGCGGAACCACCCCGACGTGCGCCCCCTGACGGACCGGACGTACACGTCGTCTCCGTCGCGGACCACCCAGATCGTCCGCGCCGCCGCCAGCGTCCCGTCGGGCCGCTGGAACGCGATTCGCAGTTCGTCCGCGTTATCTATCTCTGTTAGCTCGTCAGCCGTCCATGTAGTCATGCGGCCTGTCATACCCGCGGGCCGACGCGAGTACCTGCCGGGGTATGCGATGCTCAGTGTGTGCAGGAGGCGATGGAGAAACCCAACGGGGCCCGACCGCGTTCAGCGAGCATCCGTGATGTCGCGCGGCTCGCCGGGGTGTCTCATCAGACCGTCTCGCGGGTGCTGAACGGCCATCCGAGCATCCGCGACGTCACGAAGTCCCGGGTGCTCGCGGCGATGGACGAGCTCAAGTTCCGGCCGAGCCGGGCGGCCCGGATGCTGTCGATGCGGCGTTCGGAGACGATCGGCGTGCTGGCCGCGGCGGTCGGGTCGCACTACGGCCCGGCGAGCAGCGTGAGCGCGGTCGAGGACGCGGCACGCGAGCGAGGCTTCTACGCGACCGTCGCGCATCTGGCGTCGGTCGCGCCGAGCGCCATATCCGCGGCGATCGAGGACCTGCTGAGCCAGGAAGTCGAGGGGATCGTCATTGTCGCGCCGCGGACCTCGGTGCTTTCCCGGCTGGCCGCGCTGTCCATGGACGTGCCGATCGTCGCCGCCCAGGGCGAGCAGCGCGACTCGGGCGTCATCCCTGTCGTGTCCGTCGACCAGGAGGCCGGCGTCCGGATGCTGCTCGGCTACCTGATGGACCGAGGGCACCGGCGCATCCTGCACGTGGCCGGGCCGCCCGACTGGAATGACGCGCAGTCCAGGCTCCGGGCGTACAAGGAGGTCCTGGAGGCGGCCGGGCTCGATTGGTGGCCACCGCTCTACGGTGACTGGACCGCCGACTCCGGTTATGAGATCGGACGCGCGCTGGCCAGGGACGCCGCCCGTGACGGCGCCGGGCAGGCGCTGCCGTTCAGCGCGGTGTTCTCGTCCAACGACCAGATGGCACTAGGCCTCATCCACGCGTTCCGCGAGGCCGGGCTTGACGTGCCTGGCGACGTCAGCATCGTCGGATTCGACGACATCCCGGAGTCCGCGCACTTCTGGCCGCCGCTGACCACGGTGCGCCAGGACTTCAGCGAACTTGGCGCGCGGTGCGTGAACACGCTGATCGACGCCATCCGCCGGGCCGAAGACCCGCTGGCGCCCGACGGGCTCGGCAGTGTCTCACCCGTGGGGCCGCGCCTGGTCGTGCGGGCGTCTGTCGCTGCCGTCTAAGGGACACCGCGATCCCGTTCGGGATAATAAAGGGCGGCCTTACCCCGCACCACGGTATTGACAAGCTCTCCGACCTCGGCGATCGCGATGCGGATCTCGTCGCCCGGCCGCAGGGTGAACGGCAGGTCGGGGACCAGGCTGGTGCCGGTCGACAGCACCACGCCGGCCGGGAAATCGTCCTCCGCGAACAGGAAGCCGGCCAGTTCGTCGATCCGCCGTCGCAAGCCCGAGGTGCTCGACGTGCCGTGCCAGGCCACCGCGCCGTCGCGGCTGATCGTCAGCCCGATGGTCAGCGCGTACGGGTCGGGCACCTCCCACGCCGGCCGGATCCACGGGCCGACCGCGCATGCGCCCAGGTAGATCTTGGCCTGCGGCAGGTACAGCGGGTTCTCGCCTTCGATGGAGCGCGAGCTCATATCGTTGCAGATGGTGTAGCCGACGACTTCGGCGGCGTGATTGAGCACGACCGCCAGCTCAGGCTCGGGCACGTTGATGGCCGAATCGGCCCGCACCGACACCGGGGCCCCTGGACCGGACACGCGCCAGGCCGCCGACTTGAAGAACAGCTCGGGCCTGGGCGCGTCGTACACCCGGTCGTAGATGTCGGCGGACTGCTCGCTCTCTGCCATCCTCGCCGTCCGCGACCGCTCGTAGGTCACCCCGGCCGCCCACACCTCGGTCCGCCCGTCGACCGGGACGAGCAGGCCGGCGAGGGGCACCGGCGTGCCGCCCGGATTCGCGCAGATCTCGCGGATGCCGCTCAGCGGCTCGGCCAGCAGGTCGGCGAGGGACGCCACCTCCAGCGGCCTGACGACGGCACTCGGGTCGCCTAGCGCGCTGTCGTCAAGCACCCCCGCCCGCGCCTCGCCGTCCTCGGCGTCCTCGCCGTCCCCGGCGAGGAACCTGATCAGCCGCACCGCGTCCCGTGCCCGGTCAGGTCTGCGACGGGACGACCGCGACTGGTCCCCGCGCGTGGTTCAGCAGCGCGTGCTGAATCGAGCCGACGCCGGGACCTCGGCCGGACCCGCGCCTGCCGATCACCACCAGGTCGGTGCGCGCCGAGTAGTCCACGAGTACCTGACCAGCGTGACCGCGCGGCACGTCCTGCTGGACGACCACGCGAGGGTACTTCAGCCGCCAGTCTGGCAGGGCTTCGCCGAGGGCCTGGCTAGCTTCCGCCGCGATCGTCTCATGGTCACCGGGCAGAACCGAGTACCAGGAGTGCACGGCGACCAGATTGGCCCCGCGCAGTGCGGCTTCCTCGAAGGCGAATGCCAGCGCCGCGGCGCTCTCCCTGGGATGCCGCACGCCGACCGCTATCTCCTGCCGCTCGCCACCGAAGCCCTGCTCCCTGACCACGATCGCCGGGCACGGCGCGTTGGTGGCCACGTACCTGCTGACCGACCCGAGGAGCATCGCGGCGAAACCGCCCATCCCGCGATCGCCGACGACGACCAGCTGCGCGCCGGAGGCGCTCTCCGCGATCGCCACGGCTGGCGGCCCGGACAGCAGGTCGGTGTCGATCACCAGGTCAGGGGCGGCTTGCTTGGCCCGGCTGACGGCCGTGGCCACTGCCTGCTCGTATGACTCCTCGATCTCGCTAGCGACCGTCTGCTCGCGACCCGGACGCATCCGCGGCGGCATGGCAGGCGCCGAGACGATCCGCAGCGGTGCCGTGCGGCGTTTGGCTTCCCGTGCCGCCCAGTCCACCGCGAGCAGCGATGGCTCCGAACCGTCCACGCCGACTACGACGGGGTTGGCCACCATGGCATCTCTCCGTTCCGCAAAGGATGTTTCAGCAGTCAAAGGATGTCTCAGAAGTAGAGCCGGGTCACCGCATCGGCCACGCAGCCCGGCTTGGCGTTGCCCTCGACCTCGATCGTGACCCGGTTGACCAGCTGCGCCGCGTCGGGCGCCCCTGGCACGCGGGCGCAGCTGATGAGCGTCGAGCGGGCGCGCAGTCGCGCGCCGGACGGCACCGGTGCGGGGAACCGGACCCGGTCCAGGCCGTAGTTGACCCCCATCCGTACGCCTTCGACCCGGCGCAGCTGGCCGGCCAGGTACGGGACCAGGGACAGCGTCAAGAAGCCGTGTGCCACCGTCGTGCCGAACGGCCCGCTCGCGGCCCGCTCCGGGTCCACGTGGATCCACTGGTGGTCCTCGGTGGCGTCCGCGAAGGCGTCGATGCGGGCCTGGTCGATCGTGAACCAGTCCGTCGGGCCGGTCTCCGTGCCGACGGCTGCTTCGAGGGCGGCGAGGCCCGGGGGTGTGTCCACTTGTCTCCTTTACGCTTTCCGCAGTTCGCGGGCGATGACCATCCGCTGGATCTGGTTGGTGCCCTCGAAGATCTGCGGCACCTTCGCCTCGCGCATGTACCGCTCGACGGGGAAGTCGCGCGTGTAGCCGTACCCGCCGAGCACCTGCACCGCGTCGGTCGTCACGCGCATCGCCATGTCGGTGGCCACCAGCTTCGCGATCGATGCCTGGCGGCGGAACGGCATCCCGCGATCGCGGCGCCGTGCGGCGTCGAGGTAGGTCGCGCGGGCGGAATCGACGCCAGCCGCCATGTCCGCGAGCAGGAACTCCAGGCCCTGGAATTCGATGATGGGTTTTCCGAACTGCGTGCGCTGCTTCGCGTAGGCCACCGCTTCGTCCAGCGCGGCCTGCGCGAGACCGACGGCGCACGCCGCGATCCCCAGGCGACCCGAGTTCAGCGCCTCCAGGGCGATCTTCAGGCCGTCGCCTTCGGCGCCCATCAGGCGACGCGCGTCGATCCTGGCGTTGTCGAGGAGCAGTTGCGCGGTCGGGGAGCCGGTCAAGCCCATCTTGTGCTCAAGCGGGGCGATGGTCAGGCCCGGCGTGGCCGCGTCGGCGAGCAGGCAGCTCACGCCGCGGCTGCGCTCGTCGCTCGTGCGGACCATGATGGTGTAGAAGTCGGCCACCCCGGCGTGCGAGATCCACGCCTTGGTCCCGGTCACCAGGTAGTCTTCGCCGTCCCTGATGGCGCGGGCCGACAGTGCCGCCGCGTCCGACCCGGCCTGCGGCTCGGACAGCGCGTACGCGCCGAGCAGCTCTCCGCCGAGCATCTCCGGCAGCCACTCCTTCCGCTGCTCGTCTTCGCCGAACCGGGCGAGCGGGTAACAGGACATCGTGTGCACCGACAGGCCCACGCCCATGGTCATCCAGGCCGCGGCGATCTCCTCGAGCACCTGCAGGTACACCTCGTAGCTGACCGCGCCGCCGCCCCACTTCTCCGGGTACGGCAGACCGAGCAGCCCGCTTCGCCCAAGCAGCCTGAACTGCTCGCGCGGGAATCGGTCCTGCGCCTCGTAGTCGCTCGCAAGCGGCTTGAGCTCGTCGACCGCGATCTCGCGGGCCAGGGCGACAAGCTCCTCGGCGTCAGAGTCAGGCAGCATCCGCTCTACCGGCATTGGCACTCCCGTTAGTGAGTTAACTCCTCAGTATCACGCCAGCCCGCGGACCGCACGGGACGGGGGTAGATCGCCTTTGACCGCGGCGACCATGTCGAGGGCCTGCCTGGTCTGGCGGACGTCGTGGGCCCGGAAGACGCGGGCGCCGAGCCAGGCGCCCACGGCGGTCACCGCCAGCGTGCCGGGGAGCCTGTCCTCGATGTCGGCGCCGAGCGTCTCGCCCACGAAGTCCTTGCGTGAGGCGGACAGCAGCACCGGCCATCCGGTCGCGGTCATCTCACCGAGCCGCCGGGTGAGCTCGAGGGAGTGCCAGGTGTTCTTGCCGAAGTCGTGCGCCGCGTCGATGACGATCCTGGCGGGGTCCACCCCGGCGCGCAGGGCCCGCCCGGCGAGCGTCAGCACGCGGTCAAGGACGTCCGCCATCACGTCGGCGTACGACAAGCGGAACGGCCTGGTCCGCGGCGGCAGTCCGCCCGCGTGCGAGCACACCAGCCCGGCGCCGAACTCGGCCGCCACGTCTGTGAGCAGCGGGTCCCAGCCGCCCCACGTATCGTTCAGCAGGTCGGCGCCCGCCTCGCACGCCGCCCGGCCCACCTCGTGGCGCCAGGTGTCGACGCTGATCACCAGGCCCGGATATTCGGCCCGGACCGCCGCGACGAACTCAACCACCCGGCTGATCTCCTCACCCACGGTGACCTCTTCCCCGGGCTTGGCGGGGACACCGCCGACGTCGAGGATGTCCGCGCCTTCGGCGACGACCTGGTGCACGTGCTCGAGCGCGGCCTTGGCGTCCCAGGTCAGCCCTGGGCGGTAGAACGAGTCCGGGGTCCGGTTGACGATCGCCATCACCAGCGGGCGGCCGGGCGCGAACTCACTGTCGCGCAGCCGCAGCGGGCCGGGCTCGCGCGGCTCCGCCCTGACTTCACTCACCATGTCACCCTATTGACGGGCGGGCGCTCGTCGACCGGGACCGGGCGGGACCGCTGCCGCATGTCACCGTCGGCCCGGACGAACTGCCGCAGGTTCACGCTGGGCGGCGGCGTCGCCGGCGTCGGCGTCGGCGTCGGCGGCGCGTGCGGCGAGCGGCGGCGGTCGGCCACAAGCAGGAGTTCGGCGGCCATCACCGCGAGATCGTGGCTCGCCTGATGCTTGTGCCCGCGCTTGCCGAGGTCCACCTGCGCGACCGCGTCGAGGCCGTGGGCGGCGGCGGTGTCCAGGAGCACGGCGAGCTCGATGCCGTAGCCGACGGGGACGGACAGCGACTCCATCAGGTCGCGGCGGACCGCCCACTCACCGGCGAGCGGCTGGATCACGCCGGTTAGCTCCGGCCACCACAGGCTGAGCAGCGGGCGGGCCACCAACTCGGTCACCCGACCGCCGTCGGCGGTGACAGAACCGTCGCCACCCTTGAACAGCCGCTCGTAGAACCCCTTGACGAGCAGCACACCCTGGTCGTCGAGCAACGGTCCGAGCAGGCCCGTCACGAAGTGCGGGCCCCAGTGGGTAAGGTCCGCGTCCACGAAGACGAGCACATCGCCCTTGGTCACGAGCAGCGACTTCCACAGCGCCTCCCCCTTGCCGGGATAGCCGCCGAGGTGCGGCACCACCTCCCTGACGCGGTGCACCGTGGCGCCGGCCGTGGCCGCCGCGGCCGAGGTCTCGTCGGTGGAGTCCGAGTCCATGACCACGAGCTCATCCACCAACCCGGTGCCGGCTGCGAGCCGGGCGATGGCGCTCACCACCCCGCCCACCGTGCGCTCTTCGTTGCGGGCGGGAATCACGACGCTGACCGTCACGCCGAGGTCGTTCTTCCGCTCCCCCAGCCGCTTCGCGGGCCAGTCCTGCCAGCGGCTTGTCCGGCGCCGTGACCACGCCTCAGCAAGCTCATCCGCTTCACTCAACCCATCGCCCCCGCCAGTCGCGACCTTTCGCGTAGTCGCCGATAAGGCTATCCGGCACGGATTGTCGGCGGTGAATGGCTGTGACTTGATGTTGCCCTGGGCGCCGTGCTTGGATTCGCTATGGACACGGCCGCGGACCATGCCGACCAGGGAGACCTCCTGCGCAGGCAGCACCGGGCCGCTGACGCTGAGGCTGCCTACCGCGCAGCCATCGGGCTTGACCCCTTGCTGCCTCGCGCGCACTCCGGACTTGGCCGGGTCCTGCGTGACACCGGGCGGTACGCAGAGGCTGAGGCTGCCTGCCGGGAGGCGATCCGCCTTGACCCCGGCTATGCCCTTGGGCACAGCACCCTCGGCGTGGTGCTCCGCGATACCAAGCGCTACGCGGCGGCTGAGGCTGCCTGCCGGGAGGCGATCCGCCTTGACCCCGACCTTGCCGCCGCGCACGTCAACCTCGGCGCGATCCTGCTCAAGACCAAACGGTACGACGAAGCCGAGACCGCCTACCGGGAGGCGATCCGCCTTGACCCCGACCTTGCTGCAGCGCACAATATCCTCGGCTCGATCCTGCGCCTGACCAAGCGGTATGCCGAAGCCGAGACCGCCTACCGTGAGGTAATCCGCCTTGACCCTGACCTCGCCACCGCGCACGTCAACATGGGTGCGGTGCTCTGCGCTACCCAGCGCTACGGTGAGGCCGAAGCCGAATTCCGGGAGGCGATCCGCCTCGACCCCGCCCTCGCGCCAGCGCACAACAACCTCGGCGTAGTCCTGCGGCACGCCGGGCGAAGGGCGGAAGCCAAAGCCGCCTTCGCGGAAGCTGTTCGCCTAGAACCCACTCGCGTCGATCTCGAAACGTATTTGCGGGTCCGGCGATCGTCGTGGCTCAAGAGTCTCCGGGACAAACACCCGAAGCGTTAAGCCGCGGGAACGTTGCTCATCGCCCCAGCGTAGCCTTGCGATGCGATCGCCGGCGGAGCGTGTCAGTATGGCGGCATGGCCGATCCGCGCGCGGGACAGCCCGCTGCCTCAGGTGATCTCGTCAACGTCCCGAAGCTCGTGACCGCCTACTACCAGGTCCATCCCGATCCCCGTGACCCGGTCCAGCGGGTGTCGTTCGGGACGTCCGGCCACCGGGGGTCGGCGCTGGCGGCGACGTTCAACGAAGACCACATCCTCGCTACCACGCAGGCGATCTGCGACTACCGGGCCAGCCAGGGCATCGACGGACCGCTGTACCTCGGCGCGGACACCCACGCGCTGTCAGAGCCGGCGCAGGTCAGCGCGCTGGAGGTGCTCGCCGCCAACGGTGTGCGCGTGCTGGTCGACGCGCGGGGCGGGTACACACCCACCCCCGCGGTCTCCCGCGCGATCCTCGCGTACAACGCGGCCGGGCACGGATCCCTCGCGGACGGGATCGTGGTGACGCCCTCGCACAACCCGCCGTCAGACGGCGGCATTAAGTACAACCCGCCCGACGGCGGCCCGGCCGGGACCGACATCACCAGGGACATACAGGACCGGGCGAACGAACTGCTCGGCAGCGGGCTCACGTCGGTGCGCCGGATTCCGTACGCCCGGGCCGTCGCGGCCGAGACGACAGGAAAGTTCGACTTCCTCGGTAGCTACGTGGCGGCGCTGGACAAGGTCGTGGCGATGGCGGCGATCAAGGACGGCGGTGTGCGCGTCGGCGCCGACCCGCTCGGCGGGGCGAGCGTGGCGTACTGGGGGGAGATCGGCGAGCGTTACGGCCTCGACCTGACCGTTGTCAACCCGGACGTGGACCCCACGTTCCGGTTCATGACCCTGGACTGGGACGGCAAGATCCGGATGGACTGCTCGTCGCCGTACGCGATGGCGAGCCTGATCAGCCGCCAGCACGAGTTCACGATCGCGACCGGGAACGACACCGACGCCGACCGGCACGGCATCGTCACCCCCGACGCGGGGCTGCTCAACCCCAACCACTACCTGTCGGTCGCCGTCGATTACCTGTTCCGGCACCGCGATGGCTGGCCGGCCCGGGCCGCCGTCGGCAAGACGCTGGTCAGCTCGTCGATGATCGACCGGGTGGCCGCGGGCCTCGATCGCGAGCTGCTCGAGGTGCCGGTCGGGTTCAAGTGGTTCGTGCCCGGACTGCTGGACGGATCGGTGGCCTTCGGCGGCGAGGAGAGCGCCGGGGCGTCGTTCCTGGCCTACGACGGGTCGGCGTGGACCACCGACAAGGACGGGATCATCCTGGCGCTGCTCGCCTCGGAGATCACGGCGGTCACCGGGCAGAGCCCTTCTCAGCTCTACGGCGACCTGACCGGCCGGTACGGAGCGCCTGTCTACGCCCGCGTCGACACCGCGGCGACCAGGGCGCAGAAAGCGGCGCTGGCCAGGCTCTCCCCCGATCAGGTGGCGGTCACCGAACTCGCGGGCGAGAAGATCATCGCCGCACTCACCAACGCGCCGGGCAACGGCGCCCCGATCGGCGGCCTGAAGGTGATCACCGAGTCTGGATGGTTCGCCGCCCGCCCCTCGGGCACCGAAGACGTTTACAAGCTGTACGCGGAATCATTCCGCGGGCCTGAGCATCTCGCCGCCATCCAGGAACAGGCCCGGGCCATCGTCGCCGCCGCGATCGGCAGCTGAGTCATCGGGAGCCGAGAGCGAGTCCAGGAGCTTGCCGAGTACGGTGGCGAGAGTGCCGCGCTCGACCGCCGTGAGGGCGGCGATCAGGTCGGCTTCGTGCTCGAGAAGCTGGCGGACGGTGGCCTCGATTCGCGCGTGGCCGGCCGGGGTCAGCCGGACGGCGACCGCCCGCCGCGAGGCTGATGACGGTGCTCTTTCGACCAGCCCGGCTTGTTCGGCGCGGGCCACACGCTGCGAGACCGCCCCGGCGGTGACCAGGGTTCTGCGGCTGATCTCGCGGGTGGTTAGCTCGTACGGCGGCCCAGCCCGCCTGATCACGCTGAGCAAGTCCAGCGTCGACGAGTCGATGCCGAGCGTGGCCAGGGTGCGCCGCCGGTCGTCCGCGAGGAGCTTACCGATCCGCCACAGGGGCGTGATGATCTCGATGGAGTCGGCGCGCACACCGGGCAGTTCCCGGTGCCAAGCGGCGGCCATATCGCCCACGGGCCAGGTCGGAACCGGCAACACCGATTTCACCCGGGCACCGTCGCAGGACGCGGACCTCGACGGAGTGCTCGCGGCCTGGCGGGCCAACCTGGACGCCAACCTGATCAGCGCGGTGCTGACCACGACCGCTGTGTTGGGCAAGCTGCGCGCGGGCGGCAGCGTCATCAACGTCGGGTCGATCGGCGCCGAGTACGCCTCCACCTCCTACGGCGCGGCGAAGGCCGCCCTGGCCGCGTGGACCGCCGGACTGTCCGCGGAGGCAGGCCCACGGGGGTTGACCGCAAACCTGATCTCCCCCGGCTACATCGCCGGGACGGACTTCTTCCGCGGCGGGCTGACCGAGCAGCGCCGCGCCGCGCTGATCGCGGCGACCCACGACGGTCGCGCCGGGGAGCCGGCCGACATCGCGGAAACCGCGTACTTCCTCGCCTCCCCCGGCGCCCGGCACATCACCGGGCAGACCGTGCACGTCAACGGGGGCGCCCACACAACCAGGTGAGCTCTGGGCAGCTGTCAGGATTCCGGTGGACAATGGGCTGGTGATCGAGGTCGAACCGGATCGTTTCGAGGAGATGGTCGCCTCGGCCCTGGACTCGCTGCCCGAGGAGCTCGGCCGCCGGATCAGCAACGTCGCCGTGGTCGTCGAGCACCGCCCGGGACCGCGCGGGCTGCTCGGGCTCTACCAGGGTGTCCCACTTACCAGCCGCACCACCACCAACTACTCCGGGGTGCTGCCGGACCGGATCACCATCTACCAGCTGGCGATCTGCGCGATCTGCGATACCGAGCAGGAAGTCATCGAAGAGGTGCGCCGCACCGTCATCCATGAGGTCGGGCACTATTTCGGCATCGACGATGACCGGCTGAGGGAACTGGGCTGGTTACGCCCCAGCTGGCTTGACCTCGACGTTACTTGAAGAACCTGAGCAGTTGGTTGTTTACCTCGTCGGCATGTGTCCAGCACAGGCCGTGCGGGGCGCCTTGGATCGGAACGAACTCGCTGCCCGCGATCATCTCGTGGGTGCGCGGGCCGCAGGCCTCGAACGGCAGGACGCGGTCCTCGGTGCCGTGCAAGACGAGCACAGGGATGTCGATCTTCCGCAGGTCGGCGCGGAAGTCGGTGTGCCAGGTGGGCACGCAGGCGATCGCGCCGGCCGGAGACGCGCTCACGGCGGTGTTCCACGAGTCCTGGACGCACTCCGCGCTGACCCTGTTGCCGAGGAACTGGTCGGTGTTGTAGAAGTTCTTGTTCCACTCGGTGAAGAAGGCGAACCTGTCCGCGGTCAGGCCTCCGGCGATCTGGTCGAAGACCTCCTGCGGAACGCCCTGCGGTGTCTCCGGGGTCTTCAGCAGGTAGGGCGGGATGCCGGAGACGATGGCGGCCTTGCGTACCCGCTCGCTGCCGTATTTGCCGAGGTAGCGGGCGATCTCGCCGCCGCCCATCGAGTGCCCGGCCATGTCGAAGTCGCGCAGGTCGAGCGTCTTCACCAGGAGGTCGAGGTCGCCGGCGAACGTGTCGTAGTCGTACCCGGTGCTCGGCCTGCTGGACTTGCCGAAGCCGCGCCGGTCGTAGGTGATGACACGGCGCCCTTGCGCGATCAGCGCGCGCTCCTGTCGTTCCCAGGCCCGCCCACTCAGCGGGAACCCGTGGATCAGCACGACCGGGCTGCCGGATCCGTGGTCCTCGTAGTACAGCTCGATCGGGTCCGTGTTCTCCATGCCGACGGTCACATACGCCATGATGCGCTTCCCCCTCGCGGTGAATCTTCAGCTACGCGTCCCACGGTGCGGCACGGCCCGTACCCGCGACATCCACCGGTACGGGTGATTACTTGCGGGTGAGGGTCAGCGCGGGTGAGACGATATCCGGGTTATCCGCTCACCCCCGAGGAGGGCAAGCATGGGTGCGACCGGTCGGTACCTGGACTATTCGGGGCGCGCGGACCGGCTCAGCGGCGGTGTCCGCCGGATCCCCGTCGACACGCCGAGCGGGACGTTCACCGTGTGGACCAAGCGGATCGGCAACAACCCCGAGCTCGCGGTGCTGCTGCTGCACGGCGGCCCCGGCGCGACCCACGAGTACCTGGAGGCGTGCGACAGCTACCTGCCCGCCGCCGGAATCGAGTACTACTACTACGACCAGCTCGGCTCGGGGTTCAGCGATCAGCCAGACGAGCCGTCGCTGTGGGACCTGGAGCGGTTCGTCGACGAGGTCGAGCAGGTCCGCACCGCCCTCGGACTCGGCCCCGGCAACTTCGTCCTCTACGGCCAGTCCTGGGGCGGCATACTGGCCACCGAGTACGCGCTGACTCACCAGGGCCAGTTGCGCGGGCTGGTGATCTCCAACATGATGGCGAGCGCCCCCGCCTACACGGCCTACGCCGAACAGGTCCTGATGCCGGAGCTGGACCCGGCCGCTCTCGCTGAGATCAAGGCGCTGGAGGCGGCCGGGGACATCGAGAACCCGCGGTACATGGAGCTGCTCGTCCCGCATTACGAGCAGCACCTGCTCCGGATGCCGACCGAGACCTGGCCGGACCCCGTGCAGCGCGGACTCGCGCACATCAACCCCAAGATCTACGTTCCGATGCAGGGGCCAAGCGAGCTGGGCATGAGCGCGCGGGCCAAGCTCGCTCGCTGGGACCGGGTCGCCGACCTGCACCGCATCACGGTGCCGACGCTGGTCATCGGCGCCAGGTACGACACCATGGACCCGGCGCACATGGAGATGATGGCGGGCCTGCTGCCCAACGGCAGCTACCTGTGCTGCCCGAACGGCAGCCACCTGGCCATGTACGACGACCAGGAAACCTACTTCGCCGGGCTGACCGCCTTCCTCAACGGTCTGCCTACTCGACAGGGGTGAGGTCGGCCAGCCGCCACTCGCCCCACGGCAGCGGCCGCGAGGCCTTGCAGTTGGCGCACGTGGTGGCGAGTTCCGACCGGTAGGTGGCGCCGCACGTCGTGCAGGTCCGGCTGGCCACCGCCGCGTTGGGGTCCGTATGGCTGCCGCCCGGCCGGATGAAGGCCAGGTCGTACTGCCCCTCCCAGGACAGCCAGGAGGGACCCGTCGCGGCTTCGCTCAACCGCTCGCCGACGACCGCGCCGAACGAGACGGCCAGCGACGAAAGGCTGGTGGCGGACGCCATGGCGGTCTGCGCCCGGGCGCCGGGGGCGACGACCGCGCGCAGCTGGTAGAAGGAAACCCGGACGCACGCGCGGTGCTGGGGTCCAAGCTCCAGGCCGATCAGCTCGGGCGCGGTTGCCTGGTAGTCCACGGGCAAGCGGGCCTGCCGACTGGACGCGGTCAGGGTCCTTACGGGTGGCGCGCTGCACTCGCGCGTCGCGGGCCTGCGTCCGCACGTAACGGCCGAAGAACGTCCGCCAGAAGGACGGGGCGGCCAGGTGCCTGATGACCTGCTCGTCCCCTGTCGACTGCGCCGCGAACATGACCAGGCAGGCGATCTGGGCCGCCTCGAGCAGCAGTTCGGGGTCGAAGTGCGGATCGGAGCTCCGCAGCTCGGCCAGCAAGGCGGGCAGCCTCGGGTCGGTGCTGGGGGCCGGGGGCGTCGTGGCCAGCCAGTCTAGCCGGCGGCGGCGCATGACGGTTACCGTCACCAGGATGCCGAGGAGCACCGCGAACATCAGGGCCCAGCTCGCGAACACGATAGCCTCGATGACCCCGAACGCGATGCCGACGGCGCTTTCTGCCAGCACGCCGGTTACCGTTCCGGTTACCACGGCTCACGCTGCCAGGAGACCAGCACCCAGTCGTGGCGGCCCGCGGTGACGATGCCCTGACAGTACCGGCACGCGCCGCCGGGATCGAGCTCGAGGGCCGCGCCGCAGGACGGGCAGCGGCTGGCCGGCAGGCCGCCGACGGGCGGCGTGAGCGCGTCCGCGGCGCGGGCGAAGGTCAGATCCTCCGACCAGGTGCCGGGGTCGGGGCCGCCGCGCAGCGGAACGCCGGTCGGCTGGTGCCGCTCCTGGCGCCAGCCCTGGCAGGTCACGCGAACACGCACCTCCTCCACCAGCGGGCTGCGGGAGGCACCAACGACGGTCGCGTCGACGGCCTGCCAGGAACCCTCGCAGGTCACGTCGGAACGGTCCCGCAGTTCTAGCAGTGCCTGATGGGCCCGGTACAGCCCGTTGGCCATAAACGTCCGTGCCCAGGCCGCGTCGCCGGTGACGACGCTGCGGCACAGCAACCCGGTCACCCCGACGGCCCAGTCGGTCAGGACGCGAACGCGGAAGCCCTGGTCGCGGGTCGCGATCGCCGCCAGGCCTGCCCTGATCTGCGTGACAGGCTCATCGGCGGGCATGGCGCAGCGGCCCCATCGCGCCGCGTCGCCCGACACGATCGCGACCGACGCGCCGTACCGCAGCCCCTTCCGGCCGACCAGCGCGAACCGGGCAAGCATCATCGGCAGCATGAACACCGGGAACAACAGGACCACACCGAGCACGATCACGACCCTGATCAGGGTGATCGCGCCGCCCCACGGCGTGCTGTTACGGTTGGCGCGGCTGCCGGCGGCCCGGGATTCGGCCGACCTCTTGAACAGCCAGCGGGAAACGCCGCTGTAGGCGTAGAAGATCCGCTCGGTCAGCGGGAGTTTTTCTCCGGCGGCCATGCTAGGCCTCCTTGCTGATATGGAGCAGCAGCGCGTCCCAGACCTGGGTGAGCCCGGCCGTGAACCCCGGGTCGGTGACCGTTCCCCGCGGCCCGATCGCCGCGCGGTCCACCGGAACGTGACGGCAGGCTGATTCGACGATGACGGCGCCCACGTAACCGAGCACGACCGCAAGGTCGTCCTGGGCGCCCTGTTCGCGGCTCGGCGCGGCGACGTTGATCCACGCGACGGGCTTGCCGTAGAGCTGGCCGCCGCCCACTGTCCAGTCCAAAAGGTTCTTGAAGCTGCCCGGCAGGCCGCCGGCGTACTCCGGGGTGCAGAACAGCACGGCGTCCGCCCCCGCGATCTGCTCCCGCAGGTTCTGGGGCGCTTCCGGGAGCCGATCGCCGTCGTCGTCGGGGTTGAAAGCCGGCAAGGCGGCCAGGCCGCCGTACCGCACCGCCGTCACCTGGTCCGGCGCCAGCTCCGCCGCGGTCGCCAGCGCCGCCGTGTTCGTCGACCCGCTCCGGGTGCTTCCGGACACAAGAAGAACCCGCATTCGCCCGCTCAATGAACTCCTCTCCCGACCGCCGAACTCGGCCGCGTACGCAGCGTCGGAGTCGCAACCTTCTACACGGCCCGGCGGCTAGCTCGGTTCAGGGTTCGCTATCAACGGATATCGGTCAGCTGACCGATGTCTCGCCGTGCAACTTGCAGCAGGATTTGTCCTGCAACCCGCGCCGGGCAATCCCCACCATCTGCCCGGTGCTTCCCCGGAACAGCCGCGTAGGGAGCCCCCACCCTACGCGGCTGCTCCACCGGCACCACACGGACTCCCGCGTGACCGCATCGCGCCAGTCTCGTACTTGCACGCACGCCTCCGGTCACGCGGGGCAAGCACCCCGGTAGCGAGTCATCGAGGGCGGCGCGTCTCGCCCGCCGCACGTCACGGCGCCCTCGCCCCCGCTACCGGGGTCTTCGGTGATCTTGTCGCATCGCAAGGAGCAGACCGTGTTAGTCCACGCCCCGTCAGGCTCGTTCGCGGCATGCGCGCAGTTGTTCACGCAGTATCCGCTGGCGGTCACGCACGACTGCGCGGACCGCGGATTCCGGTCGATGGTGCTGATGAACCACGACGTCGGGCCGAGCGGGTTCTTCGTTCTCACCCAGGTCAGTCACGACCTGTTCGTCATCAGGTCATGGCATCACCAGCACGGGGTCAGCCACGCCATCCGGCCGGAAGAACCCGTGTCAGGCATCGTTCACCGGGTGATCGTCGACAGCTTGCCGGTGCCCCGCGACGGCGCGCTGCTCGGCTGGGTGACCGACAGCCAGGTGACCGTCATGCTGGCGGCCTACTGCCGGCAGTCGGCGACCTTGGACATTCCGGCCCCCGTTCCTGAGATCCTGGTCATGCCGATGGCGGGCACGAACGAACTGGCGCACTGGCCGCCCATCGCCTCCACCCCCTTCGACTGGCGGCTGTGGGAGTACATAGAGCGGGGTCAGATCGTAGACATCGTTCCGGTACTGACCCACGGTCTCGGCCGCGCGTACTGGGTGCCCTCGCTGGACCGGCGAAGCGCGCGCCATGAGGACGGGTGCGTGGTGATCAGGGACCACCTGCCGGCCGATGACTGGTGGGTGCCGGCGGGCGTCTACATGGACCACTGGATTCTGCGCGAGGGCTTCGACGCGCCGCCCGTCACCCGCCTGCTGGCGCTGCCGGGCGTGGTCGACCTGGCCCGCCGGTTCCGCTAAGCCACTGAGGACCAGCCGCTCAGCGCATCTTCGGGTAGGGATACCGCGGGGGCGTGCTGTAGGGATGGCTGCCGCAGACCCAGCACTCCGGCTCGTTGGATGACTCGTCCTCCGGTACCCAGGTGCCCAGCCAGGTGACCAGTTCGTGCGGGCTCTCGTGGGTGCCCTGGCAGCCCAGGGTGGTCGGCCACCTGCGAAGGTTTGTCATGCCATCAGCCTCATTTAACACAAAACGGACCAAAAGGTACATCGGTGAGGCTGACAGTTTAGCCAGAGAACGGGACGAAATAAGACAGAACGCGGTCCTTCGCCGGTCGGCCGGGCGGCCGACGCCGGCGAGGCGGGGGGTGCCGGCGCGCCGGGCGGCGCAGGCGAGGCAGGGGGTACCGGCGAGGCGGGGGGCACCGGCGAGGCAGGGGGCACCGGCGAGGCGGGCGACGCCGCCGCCAGCGCGGCCTGCTCCACCTCGATGACGGACTCGCTGCGCAGCGCCGCGTCGTAGGCCTTCTTGCCGCCGCGGACGCCCAACAGCCGCTTGGACCACACCAGGTAGAACACCAGCAGCAGGTTGACGCCGAACGCGAGCAGCCGCAGCCAGGTGATTTTCACGGTCAGGTCGTAGATCTCGTACGGAATGAAGACCGACGTCGCCACCATGGCGAAGTACTCGCCCCACCTTTTGCCCTGCCAGAGGCCGATGCATTCCACCAGCTCGATGACGGCGTACACGGCCAGCGCGATGGCCAGCCAGGTGAGCGTGCCGGAATCCAGCGTGAACGCTTCCCTGATCAGGCCGAGCAGGTGGGAGTTGTTGACGTTGAACCCCATGTCGCGGTACAGGTCGCGGATGGCCGGCAGGTCGTTGTTGAACGCCCGCTGGATGCCGGACCTGTCGTACTTGAACCGCCACACCCCGTAGGCCGCGGCGCCCAGGACCAGGAACCGGAGGAACCGCTCGACGGCGAACACCCGCAGGATCAGGGCGCTGCGCAGTTCCTTGCCCCGGCGCACGAGCGGCGCCTCGTCCGCCGGACCGCTGCCGTGCTCCCCGCCGGTCACGAACGCGCCGCAGCGCAGGCACCGCCAGGCCGGCCCGCCCGCCGTCGGCGCGGTCAGCCGGGCTCGCAGCTCAGGCTCGTCCGGCGCGTACGTCACGTGCCCCTTCGTGGCACACCAGAACAAGCTCCAGTCCATCTCCCGAGGATAGGACAGACCCTCGGCCCGGTCCGATGGCAGGCAGTGGCATCATGCCCGCATGGGCATCCCTCTCAGCGGACCGACGCTCGCCTTGCTCGACGGGAAGAACTACGCGGTCCTGGCCACGGTGAACCCCGACGGCAGCCCGCAGAGCTCGGTGATGTGGGTCGGCCGCGACGGCGGCGACCTGCTGTTCTCGACGGTGGAGGGCCGGGTCAAGCACCGGAACATGGTCCGCGACCCGCGGGTCAGTGTCATCGTGATCGACTCCGCCGACCCCGAGAACTACGTCGAACTGCGCGGCCGGGTGTCCATGACACCCGACGTCGGCCGGCGCCTGGACACCCAGCTGTCCTGGAAGTACGACGGCAAGGACCCCGGCGAGGACCGCCCCGGCGCGGTCCGCGTAGTAGTCCGGATGGAAGTCCTCAAGGCCGCCGGCTACGCCGCCTAGGAGCCCCGCAGGGCCGACAGCAGCGGGATGGCGGCGATCTTCTCTACTGTCAGGTCTTCCCAGGCGATGCCGGATACCGGGCGGGGCGCGCGCCGGGAGCGGCAGTCGATCACCCGGTCTGGGGTGACGATGAAGTCCACCGGCACGTCGTGACCGGTCAGCGGGATCACGCCGGCCGGCTCGACCTGGATCTCGTGCACGGTGGTGACGGTGACCGTATCCGGGCCGATCAGGCCCGCCGCGGCGGCCAGCGCGAACTCCAGGTCGGCGAATCCGCCGCCCTTGCCGAGCCGGGCGCCGTCCTCCCCGGCCGCGACGCTGCCCATCACCACGAGGTCGACCGGGGTCAGTTCCTCCAGCGTGACCCGGCGCGCCGACCTGGACGCCCCGCTGATCGAGGCCGCCTTGCGGGGCGACTGCTCGAGGTGATCGGGGTCAAGCGCGAAGAACGGCTCCTTCTCCGCCAGCCGCGGGACCGCCATGTAAACGGTCTTGCCGTCTTCGAGCGCGCGCTGGCGAACCGGCAGTTGCGCCGAGTCCGGGTTGGCCTTCAGCGCGGCGGCACGCTGCCAGCAGGGAAGCCCGCGCAGCCGTTCGGCAGCAGCTTCCGCGCCGATGAAATTGGGGATGCGGCCTTGCGCGCCCGGGAACCTGGCCACCTTCGCCGAGCGCATGGCGGACCAGACCTCCTCCCGCAGGGCGGCCTTCGCGGCCAGCACGTCGGCCGGGCCGCCGGCGTCACGGTCATGGCGGGGTGCGGAACGTACCATCGGCCTAGCCCATCACACCACGACGACTACCTGGACGCCGACCGCGTCATAGGTGCCGCGTGCGCGCGAATCCCGTGTCGCCAGGGCTACACCATGCTCTCTGGCCGCCAGTGCCACCAGCGCGTCATAGACCGCGCCGCCGGCGATGCCCAGGCGGCTCAGCGTGTCGGGAAGCTTCCTGGTTTGCACGGCGGCCAGCACAAGCGGCGAAGAAAAGCGACTCTTCAGCAGCGTGGCGGCGTCAGCAGGTACGAGTCGCGCGTCGCCGGGCAGCCTGGTGAGCACCGAGTACGTCTCGGCGAGAGCATGACCGCTCAGCGCGAGTTCCTGCCCGTTCCACCAGCGGACCACGGTCGCATGATCGTGATGGGAGCGGACAAGCAACGGCACGGCGACGCTCGTGTCGATCGCGACCGTCACTTGCGGCCCGCGTCGATCAGAGCGAAGACAACCTCGTCATCGACCGGCGTCTCGCCCGACGCGACGAGCACGCCGTCCTCTTCGACCAGGCGTGCCGTCCGGCCCGTCGGGACGATTTGCGCCCCGGCACCGTACGGCGATATATCGACTTTCGTGCCGGGAAGCAAGCCCAGCGCGTCCCGGATGGGCTTAGGCAGCACAATCCGGCCAGCCTGATCGATTACAGCCTCCATGGGAAAACGATACCATCTAAATCCCATCGACTCCGGAACGGCAGGCGGTCAGCTGCACTTGGAATTGCTCGCGTCGATGAAGTTCTTAACCGAGGTCACCACGTTCCCCGCGTCCTTGGTGACCGTGGCGATCTGCGCGGCGGAAGGACTCGTCGTCAGTGCCGAGACCGAGCTCTTGAGCGCGTCGACGGACGTAGTGATCGCGCTGGTCTGGGTCGGGAAGTCGCTCTTGGCCGAGTTGACCACGTTGGTGGCGTCGGTCTGGATCTTGTCGAGCTGCGACTTCAGGCCGCTGACCCCGCTGCTGGCGTTCAAGTTCTTCAGCCCGTTAACCGAATTCTGCAGATTGTCCCGGTTCGAGCAGTAGGAGGGCGGCCCGCTGCTGCACCCGGCCAGCGCCGCGACCAGGGCCGGCGCGACGAATGCGGCCATGACCAAGGACGAGACGGCACGCCGACGGCGACGCGTGAGCCCAGTCATGATGCGGACGCTAGGCGGGGGCCCGCGGCCCGTCATCACCCCGTTCAGGTGAAGCCCCGCCCGCGGCGGCGGCACCAATGTAGAAGGCATGCGTGTCCTGACCGTTATCGCCGCGGCCGCGGTCGCCGCGATCGTCGGCTGCAGCAGCAGCACCACGACCAGCCCGGGCGGCGGGACGGGCACGACGACACCCATCGCGTCATCGTCGGCCGTGGCCAAGGCGAAGGAGCAGGCGACGGCCTGCATCTCGAACACGGGGGTAAGCGGGCTGCTCAGCTCGTCGGGCCGCACCGAGCTCGTCAACTGCCTCAAGGGCATCGTCCCGCCGGCGCGGCAGGAGGCGTTCAAGAACTGCATGACCAGCGCGGCCACCAGCGACAAGGTCTGGACCAGCGACGGCCGGACGAAGTTCATCAACACGTCGCTGCCCGCCTGCCTGGACCAGTCGAGCACCGCCTCGCCGTCTGGTTAGGCGGGGGTATCGGTCACTGGGCCGTTTGCAGCGCGTTCAGGATCAGGTCGAGGCCGGTCTCGAACTCGTTGGCGTACTCGTAGCCTGGCTGGACGACACGCGCGACGGCGAACTCGGTGAGGTAGGGGTACTGCCCGGCCTCGAACCGCCCGAAGATGTCCTGCGCGACCTGCGCGGCCTCCTCCCCGGTGCCGAACGGCAGGCTCGCCTCCTGCAGCGCGAACCCGTAGATGTAGCTGTCGAGCAGGGAATAGGCGTGGCCGGCCAGTTCCAGCGAAAAGCCGGCCCGGCGCAGGGAGCCGAGCACCGCGTCGTGGTGCCGCAGCGTCGCCGGGCCCGGTGAGGTCCGCGACTCCATCAGCCCGATCGCCCAGGGGTGGCGGCGCAGCACCTGTCGGGCCGACATCGCGCGCTGCCGCATGTCGGCTCTCCAGTCCCCCTCCCCCGCAGGCAAGTCGATTTCGCCGAACACGATGTCGATCATGCCGTCAAGCAAGTCGGTCTTGTTCGTGACGTGGTTGTACAGCGACATCGCCTCGACGCCGAGCGCGTCGCCGAGCTTGCGCATGCTGAGCGACGACATCCCTTCCTCATCCGCGAAGGCGACCGCCGCGCGCAGCACCCGGTCCCGGTTCAACGGCGCCCGCTGGGCTGATTCCATCGGGCTTTATCCCCATTCCTATTGACGCACTTACGCCGTAAGTATATCTTGGCTTACAGTGTAAGTATGCTACGACGGAGGAAATGTGATGAACGCAGCACTGCGCAACGTCCCGGCGCCGGCGGCCGCCGGGCGGGCCACGATGCAGGCGATCGTGCAGCGCCGGTACGGCACGGAGCCCGAGGACCTGTTCCGGCTGGAACAGATCGCCAAGCCCGTCCCGGCCCGCGGGGAAGTCCTGATCCGCGTCGCCGCCGCCGGCGTGGACCGCGGCACCTGGCACCTGATGGCTGGCCTCCCGTACCTGGCGCGGATCGCGGGGTTCGGGGTACGGGCACCCAAGATCCCCGTCCCTGGCTGGGCGGTCGCCGGGACGGTCGAAGCCGTCGGCGAGGACGTGACGGAACTCGCGCCGGGTGACGAGGTGTTCGGCACCTGTCGGGGGTCGTTCGCCCAGTACGCGACCTGCAAAGCGAGCCGACTGGCACCCAAGCCGGCGAGCCTGACGTTCGAGCAGGCCGCGGCCATCCCCAACTCGGCCGTCGCGGCCTTGCGAGCCGTGCGGGATCACGGGAAGGTCCAGCCTGGACAGCACGTGCTCGTCATCGGCGCGTCCGGGGGCGTGGGCACGTTCGCCGTGCAGATCGCCAAGACGTTCGGCGCCGAGGTCACGGGGACCTGCAGCACGGCCAAGATGGACCTGGTGGCGGCGGTCGGCGCCGACCACGTGCTGGACTACACCCGCGAGGACCCGGCCAAAAACCGCTACGACGTGATCATCGACATCGGCGGCAACCGGCGGCTGACGCACCTGCGCCGGGCCCTGACCCAGCAAGGCACCCTGGTTATCACCGGCGGCGAGGACGGCGGTCACTGGTTCGGCGCCGCCCTCGGCCGCAACGTCGCGGCGCACCTGCTGAATCCGTTCACGCGTCAGCGGCTGACCGGCTTCATCGCGCCGGAGAGCCGCGCCGACCTGCTGGTCCTGCGGGACCTGGCCGAGTCCGGCGCGATCACCCCCGCGATCGACCGGACCTACCCGCTCAGCCAGGCGGCCGCCGCGGTCCGTCACCTCGCCGACGGGCACGCAAGGGGCAAGGTCGTCATCACCGTCTGAAGCTCGCTCGAGCCAGAGGAAGATATCCCCATGAACGTGGATGCCGCCTGGCGGATGGCGCTCGCGCAACGCGCCGCACAGGTGTACGCGGAGAACGGAAAGCTGGCCGCGTTCAGCGTGGCCGGCTCGGTGGGGGCCGGCCTGGCCGACCGGTACTCCGATCTGGAACTGGACTGCTACTGGTGGGACCCGCCAGATGAGCGGGACAGGACCGTACCCATCGGCGCCCTCGGTGGGCAGGTAACGGCGATGTGGGACTACGACCAGGACGATCAGGAATGGAGCGAGGACTTCCGTCTCGGCGAACTCGACGTGACCGTGAGCAACTTTCTCACCGGCACGATCGAGCTGTTCCTTGACGATGTGGTCCTGCGGGCCGATACCGATCCGGTTAAGCACATGAGGCTGGCGTCTGTCCAGAGCTCACAGCCTCTCATCGGCGCGGAGCTGATCGCATCCTGGCGGGCGCGGGCCGAGCGGTTTCCGGATGAGCTGGTGTCCGCGCTGGTGGAAAAGGCGCTCAGCCCGGACGCGCTCGCTGGCTGGGCGGCCCGTGAGGCGCTGGTCCGACGCGGCGACGACCTCGCGGTCCGCGACCTGGTGGCGAGGACGGGGCACGCGGTGGTCCGGGCTGTCCTCGCGCTCAACCGTGTCTACCTGCCGCATCGGACGATCAAGTGGCAGCGCCATCTGCTGACGGGTCTCGGCGTAGCTCCGGAACGGCTGGCGGAGCGACTCGCGTTGATCACTGGCGGGCCGCCCGCCGAGGCGGTCGCGGCGGCCGAGGCGCTGCTGGCAGACGTCGTGATGCTTACAAACACGCACACCGATGCCGGCGTCGCCGCCTTCCGTGCGGCCCTGGCGGAACGCCGCCGGGCAATCGATCCGCCGGAGCGCGGCTATTGAGCCCTCGTTGTGCCCGGAATACCGTTGTCGCATGAGCATGGATGACAGTCACGACGTCGTGGGGCAGGATGGCGGGCGTTTCCGGTTTCCTGACTGGCGGCCTTCACGGCTCTCCCGCGGCGGCGCGATCCTGGCGGCATTCACGCTTGTGGTCGGACTGACCGCTGGATACGCGGCAGGGCAGCTGCGTCCGGGCAACCGTGCCGCCGCGCCGCCGCCGCGTCCTCGAACCGCTGCCTCGTCCGTGACACCTCCGGTCGCGATCTCACCGGTCGCGATCTCACCGGCGCTCACCCAGAACGCCACGGGCTGTTCGGCGCAGGTCGGACGGAATCTGCTGCAGCTTGGCGTTCCGGTCACCAACCAGTCCGCGACGGCCGTCACGCTCGGCTGGATCGATGTGACGACGCCGCTGGGCGGCCTGCGGATCATCTCGCAGCAGTGGGGACCGTGTGGCGCCCTCCCCACCTCACAGGAGATGGTCGGCAACAAACTCGCGGCGGGCGATACCATCTGGTTGACCGCGACATTCAAGGTCCTGGTGAAATGCCCGGGACCGCTGCCTGTGCAGTTCAGCGTCGGCTACGACGCGGACGGCTCTGACGCCTCCGCCAGCCTGCCCGGCTTCTCCGACCTGAGCCAGGTCCCCTACACAGGCTGTCCGCCGAACTAGGGCGGCGGTTCGCATAGAAGCTGGCCACTTCGCATAAAAGTTGACCGCGCTAATCATCCTATATCGGAACAAATTGAGCGCGAATTTTGTCATGGCCTATGCGAAGTTGTCATGGCCTATGCGAAGTTGTCAGCTGAGAAAGGCTCAGCTACCGGGATCGCCGAACTAGGGCGGCGGTTGTGCGGCGGCCATCAGGCTGGCGTGGGCCATCGCGTACAGCAGCCGCGCCAGCTGCTCGTCAGGGACCTCGCCCGCGCTGTGCGGGGTGGAGTTGAGCAGGCCGAACACACCGTGCACGGCGGCGCGCAGCTCCGGCTGGGTCGCGCGCGGGGACAGCTCGGTGAGCACGGTCACCCATTCCTCGACGTAGAGCCGCTGCAAGCGGCGGATGCGGCGGCGGGCCGGCTCGGGGACGTTGCCGAGTTCCCTGTCATGCACGGTGATCAGGGCGGGCTGTCCGAGCGCGAAGTCGATGTGGCCGCGCAGCAGGGCGTCGAGCGCGGCGGGGGCGTCCGGCGCCCCGGCCGCCCGGCTGCCGCCGTCGGCGGCGAGCTGCTCGCTGATCCGCAGCAGCATCTCGGTCAGCACGGCCGTCTTGCCGGTGAAGTGCCGGTACAAGCCGGGCCCCGAGATGCCGACGGCCGTGCCGATGTCGTCCATGGACACGCCGTGGAACCCGCGGCCGGCGAACAGCCGGGCGGCTTCGTCGAGGATCTGCGCGCGCCGCGAGCCCGGCGCCCCGGCCGCCACGGAACTGACACTGCTCGCCATGCCCTCATACTAGACGCCGAGGTTAATCAGCGTTAACGTATGGGACAGGAATCATAGGTAGAATGTTAACGACCCTTAACTTTCGCCACGCTTGCGGAGCCGCAGCACATGGAAGCGTTCCAGCGCAACCACGCCGAGCACACCGCGCTCGCCGCGGAGTTGGCGACCCGGCTGGCGAAGGCCGCGCGCGGCGGTCCTGAGCGGGCCCGCCGACGGCACTGCGAACGCGGCAAGCTGCTCCCCCGCGACCGCGTCGACGCGCTGCTCGACCCGGGGACGCCGTTCCTCGAACTGTCCCCGCTGGCCGCCGGCGGCATGTACGACGACGAGGCGCCGGGCGCCGGGATCATCACCGGCGTCGGCCGGGTCAGCGGCCGGGAGTGCGTGGTCGTCGCCAACGACGCGACGGTGAAGGGCGGCGCCTACTACCCGATCACCGTCCGCAAGCACTTGCGCGCCCAGGAGGTCGCGCTGCACAACAACCTGCCGTGCGTGTACCTGGTGGACTCCGGGGGCGCCTTCCTGCCGCTGCAGGACGAGGTGTTCCCCGACCGCGAGCACTTCGGCCGGATCTTCTACAACCAGGCGACCATGTCGGCGCGCGGCATCCCGCAGATCGGCGCGGTGCTCGGGTCGTGCACGGCCGGCGGCGCGTACATGCCCGCGATGAGCGACGAGAGCGTGATCGTGCGCGGCCAGGGCACGATCTTCCTCGGCGGCCCGCCGCTGGTGAAGGCGGCCACCGGCGAGGTGGTGACCGCCGAGGAACTCGGTGGCGGCGAACTGCACGCGCGGGTGTCCGGGGTCGTCGACCACCTGGCGGAAGACGACAAGGACGCGCTGCGGATCGTCCGCTCGATCGTCGCTACCCTCGCACCACGCCAGGCGCCGCCGTGGGACGTGCTACCAAGCGAGGAGCCCACCGTTGACCCCGCGGAGCTGTACGGCGTGGTGCCCGCCGACTGGCGGACCCCGTACGACGTGCGCGAGGTCATCGTGAGGCTGGTGGACGGCAGCCGGTTCGACGAGTTCAAGCCTGGCTACGGCACGACGCTGGTCACCGGGTTCGCCCGGCTGTACGGGCATCCGGTCGGAGTGATCGCCAACAACGGCGTCCTGTTCAGCGAGTCCGCGCTCAAGGGCGCGCACTTCATCGAGCTGTGCGACCAGCGCCAGGTGCCCCTGGTCTTCCTGCAGAACATCACCGGCTTCATGGTCGGCAAGCAGTACGAGGCCGGCGGCATCGCCAAGCACGGGGCGAAGATGGTCACGGCCGTCGCCTGTGCCCGGGTGCCGAAGTTCACGGTGATCATCGGCGGCTCGTTCGGGGCGGGCAACTACGCGATGTGCGGCCGGGCGTACTCTCCCCGGTTCCTGTGGATGTGGCCGAACGCGCGGATCTCCGTGATGGGCGGGGACCAGGCCGCCACGGTGCTGGCGACCGTCCGGCGGGACCAGCTGGAAGCCTCCGGCGAGGGCTGGCCCTCGTCCGCGGAAGAGGAGTTCAAGCGGCCGATCCTGGAAACCTACGACCGGCAGGGCAGCCCGTACTACTCGACCGCCCGGCTCTGGGACGATGGGATCATCGACCCGCTCGACACGCGGCGGGTGCTCGGGCTGGCGCTGGGGGCGGCCGCCAACGCGCCCCTCGGTCCTGTCCGCTACGGCGTGTTCCGGATGTGAGCCGCTGATGTTCGAATCCGTCCTGGTCGCCAACCGCGGCGAGATCGCGGTCCGGATCATCGCGACGCTGCGCGCGCTCGGCATCCGTTCGGTCGCCGTGTACAGCGACGCCGACGCGGACGCGCGGCACGTCCACGCGGCTGACCTGGCCGTGCGGCTGGGGCCGACGCCGGCCGCGCAGAGCTACCTGAACATCGACCGCGTCCTGGCCGCGGCCCGGCGATCAAGCGTGCAAGCCATCCACCCCGGCTACGGCTTCCTGTCGGAGAACGCCGCGTTCGCGCGCGCCTGCGCGGACGAGGGGCTGGTGTTCATCGGGCCGCCGCCGGCGGCGATCGAGGCGATGGGCGACAAGATCCGCGGCAAGGAGACGGTGGCGGCGGCCGGGGTGCCAGTGGTGCCTGGCGCGGGCGGCGCGGGACTTTCCGATCAAGACCTTATCGATGCACTGAACGAAGAGTGGTTTCCCGTCCTGGTCAAGCCCTCCGCCGGAGGTGGCGGGAAAGGCATGCGGGTGGCACGCTCGCGCGCCGAACTGCCCATCGCACTAGCGGCGGCGCGAAGAGAAGCCACGGCTTCGTTCGGAAATGACTCTCTTCTTATCGAAAAGTACATACAGCAGCCAAGGCACATCGAGATCCAGGTGCTCGCCGACAGCCACGGCCAGGTGATTCACCTCGGGGAGCGCGAGTGCAGCCTGCAGCGGCGGCACCAGAAGATCATCGAGGAGGCGCCGTCGCCGTTCGTCGACGACGTCCTGCGGGCGGCGATGGGCAAGGCCGCGGTGGAGGCGGCGCGCAGCGTCGGGTACGTGGGCGCCGGGACGGTTGAGTTCATCGTGTCCGGTATGGGCTCTGCTAGCTCCGGGGGGGACGACCCCCCCGAGCCCCCCCGATACGGGCACTTTTACTTCATGGAGATGAACACCCGGCTGCAGGTCGAGCATCCGGTGACCGAGCTGGTGACCGGGCTTGACCTAGTGGAGCTGCAGATCCGGGTGGCGGCGGGGGAACCGCTGCCGCTGCGGCAGGAGGAGGTGCGGCTGACCGGGCACGCCATCGAGGCCCGGATATCGGCCGAGGACCCGTCCCGCGGCTTCCTGCCGACCGGCGGCACCGTGCTCGCGCTGCGCGAGCCTTCGGACGTGCGGGTCGATTCCGGCCTCGCGGTCGGCACGACGATCGGCAGCGCGTACGACCCGATGCTGGCCAAGGTCATCGCCTTCGGTGACGACAGGGACACCGCGTTGCGGCGGCTGGACGCCGCGCTGTCGCGCACAGCGGTGCTCGGCGTCACGACCAACACCGGGTTCCTGCGGACGCTGCTGGCGGATCCTCACGTACAAGCGGGGCGGCTCGACACCGGGCTGGCCGAGCGCGTCGCGGACGCGCTGCCTCACGAGCAGGTGCCGTCCGAGGTGCTGGCCTCCGCCGCGCTTGCGGACCTGGTGACCCGGCAACATCTAGGCGCTGGACCCTGGGACATCCGCGACGGGTGGCGGGTTGGCGAGCACGCCTGGACGACGCTGCGGCTGACGACAGGACCGGGGGCCGCGCCGGTGCCGATACGGCTGCGCGGGCTGGCTGGCGCCGCGGAGGTCGCGGTGGGCGACGGGCCTCCTTCTCGAGTTAACGCCGAGTTCGACGACGGCGCGCTGGTGGTTACCTGGGAAGACCGCACCGAGCGGTACGACTGCGCCGTTCGTGAAGACGTGATCTGGCTCGGCCGGGACGGGCGGTCCTTCGCAATTCGCGAGGAGGAACTGCTCGCGCCGGAGCGGGGTTCTTCCATAACAGACGGCGTCATCCGCAGCCCGATGCCGGGCACCGTGCGGGCGGTGCAGGTCACCGTCGGTGAGAAGGTGCGGGCCGGGCAGCCACTGCTCATCGTCGAGGCGATGAAGATGGAACATACCCTGTCAACACCGGTGGACGGCGAGGTCAGCGAGCTGCTCGTGGCGCCAGGACAGCAAGTCGGGCTGGACGAGCGGCTCGCCGTGGTCTGGTCCCAGCCGAAGGAATGAGGAAACGATGCCGGACTATCGTCTCGACGCCGAGCACGAAGCGCTGCGCAAAACCGTCGAGGAGTTCGCCCGCGACGCGATCGCGCCGGTGATCGGCTCGTTCTACGAGCGGTGCGAGTTCCCCTACGACATCGTGGCCCAGCTGGGCCGGATGGGGCTGTTCGGGTTGGCGTTTCCCGAGGAATACGGCGGCATGGGCGGCGACTACTTCGCGCACTGCCTGGCGCTCGAGGAACTCGGCCGGGTGGATTCGTCTGTCGCCATCACCGTGGAGGCCGCGGTCTCGCTGGGCGCGATGCCGATCTACCGGTTCGGCACCGATGCGCAGAAGAATCAGTGGCTGCCCGGGCTGTGCTCGGGCGAGCGGCTCGGCGCGTTCGGCCTCACAGAACCGGGCGGCGGGTCTGACGTGGCCGCCGCGATGGCGACCAAGGCTGTCCTGGCCGGCGACGAGTGGGTGATCAACGGCACGAAGGTGTTCATCACCAACGCGGGCACGGACATCACCAGCGTCGTCGCGGTCGCCGCGGTCACCGGCCCTCTCGATCAGGGGCGGCCGGAGATCTCCACCATTCTGGTGCCGGCCGGCACGGCCGGGTTTTCCGTGTCGAAGAAGTACTCCAAGGTCGGCTGGTCGGCCTCGGACACCCGCGAGCTGTCGTTCAGCGACTGCAGGGTAAGCGCCGGCAACCTGCTGGGCGAGCGCGGCCGCGGGTACGCCCAGTTCATCGCCACGCTGGACGAGGGACGGGTCGCGATCGCGGCGCTGTCGACCGGGCTGGCGCAAGGCTGTGTCGACGAGTCGGTGCGGTACGCGCGGGAACGCAGGGCGTTCGGCGCGCCGATCGGGGAACACCAGGCGATCGCGTTCAAGCTCGCCGACATGGCCGCCCGCGTGCACACCGCGCGGCTCGCGTACTACGACGCGGCCTCGCGGATGCTCGCCGGGCAGCGTTTCAAGAAGGAGGCGGCGATCGCCAAGCTGGTCGCGTCCAACGCGGCCATGGACAACGCCCGCGACGCCACGCAGATCTTCGGCGGGTACGGCTTCATGAACGAGTTCCCTGTGGGGCGGTTCTACCGGGACGCGAAGATCCTGGAGATCGGCGAGGGCACCTCAGAGATCCAGCGCATGCTCATCGCCCGCGAACTAGGCTTCCGTGTCTAAGGGTCGTTGCCATCGCTCTGATATCTAGATATCGTGGCGTCACTATGACAGAACGGCTGACGGGCGCGGCGAGCGCCCGGACGAAGAACATGGTGCTGCGGCTCGACCCCGAGCTGGCCGAACGGCTCGCGGCGATCGCCGAAGTCGAAGGCCGCTCCGTGTCCGATGTGGCGCGCGAGGCGATCGCCGTGCTGGTCGAGGCGCGCCGCAAGGACAAACGGTTCCGCCGCTTGCTCGAGGACAGCCTGGCCAGGCACCAGCGCCTGCTCGACCTGCTGCGGGATGAAGAGCCGTGACCGCGCTCGATGTCGCCGACCTCGTGGTGATCGCCGGCGGGGTACTCGGCGTGGGCACCGACACGGCGCTCACCCAGATCGACATGCCGGCCGCCCATGCGGCCCTGGCGCACGCGGCGCTGCCCGCCACGCCGCGTGCTGCGCCTCCCGGTCGGGTGGCCGCCGCGGCGGCGTTCACCCGGCTCGTGCACGGGCTGCTGCGACATCCGCCGTTCCCGGGTCACAGTCATCAGGTGGGCGCCGCGGCGGGCCTGCAGTTCCTCGCCGTCAACGGCTGGCAGGCCGATCTTGACCCCAGGGCCGCCGCCATCGTCGTGCAAAGCCTGGCCAGCGGGCAGCTGACCCCCGATCAAGCAGCCGCCTGGATCATGCCGCGACTGACACCGCTCGCGGCCGCGCATTGGGAGGGACCGGTGCACGCGCTGCGGCGGGGCCTGCGGTCCGCGCTCGCGCCGCATGGCTCCGGCGGCGCCGGGATGTTCGTCGACGGCCGGATGCTGGCGCGCTTTTCCGACGACGCCGTGGTCGTGATCTTCCTGGCGCAGGACGCGGCCAGGCGCCTCGGTCACGACCACCTCGAACCGGAGCACTTCCTGCTCGGGCTGATCCGCCAGCGCGACAGCGTGGCGGTCAGGGCGCTGCACCGGCTCGGAGTCGACCTGGAAACCCTGAGCGAGCAGGTGGAGGCCGGCGTCGGGCGCGGCGCCGGGACCGCGACCGAATCCATCCGGCCCATCCGCCCCAGCCGGCCGCGCGGCCAGAAGGTGCTCAACTCCGCGCTGCCCGAGGCGCTCGTGGACGGCTCGACCGAGATGGACACCGGCCACATGCTGCTGGCGCAGTTCCACGACGACGGCCCCGCGGTCCAGGCGCTGGCCAGGCTGGGCGCGGGCGAAAGCGAGGTCCGCGCCGCGGTCGCCGCCGTGCTGGCGGAGACGGGCGCCGATCATCGCCCGCGCGACCGGAAGAGCGCGTGACGTCTTATGGCTCAGCCCGTCTATGACCTGATCGGCGACCGGTACCACAAGACCCGCCGGGAGGACCCGGCGATAGCGGCCGCGATCCTGGCCGCGCTCGGCGACGCCGACTCGGTGGTGAACGTGGGCGCGGGCACCGGCTCGTACGAGCCCGTCGACCGGCCGGTGCTGGCGGTGGAGCCATCGACGATCATGCTCGCGCAGCGCCTGCCGGGGACGGCCCCGGCGGTCCGGGCCGCGGCGGAGGCGCTGCCGGTGCGCGACGGATCGTTCGGCGCCGCGATGGGCGTGCTCACCGTGCACCACTGGAGTGACAGGGCGCGGGGGCTGGCCGAGATGCGCCGGGTCGCGCGCGGACCGATCGTGCTGTTCGCGCGGGACCCGCTGCCCGTCCCCGTCTGGTGGCTGCACCATTACTTCCCGGCCAGCAAGCGGCTGGAGGCGAGCTGGGAGGTCCGCTTCGACGAGCTCGCGGGACTGCTCGGCGGGCGGCCACTGGAGACGATCGAGGTTCCGATTCCGGCCGACTGCGCCGACGGGTTCAACGGCGCGTACTGGCGCCGCCCGCGCGCCTTCCTGGATCCTGCGATCACGCGGCAGATGTCCGCGCTCGCGCTGATCCCGGCCGCCGACCGCGAGCGCGGCATGCGGACGCTGCGAGCCGACCTGGACAGCGGGGAATGGGACCGCCGGTGGGGGCACCTGCTCGCGCTGGACGAACTGGACCTCGGCTACCGCGTGCTCATCGCCCGCCCGTGACGCCGGAGAACATCACGGTCAGGCCCGTGGAGTCCGGGGAGGTTCCGGCCTTCCTCGGTGTGTTCGACGCGGCGTGGGGCTTCGATTCCAGCCAGGAGCAACGGCGCCGTACCGGCCTGGATCTATCCGGAGAGCACCTGCTCGGCGCCTACGTGGGCGCCGAGATGGCGGGGACGGCGATGTCGTTCTCGATGGAGCTGACCGTGCCCGGCGAGGTCCGGCTGCCGATGGCCGGGGTCTCCTACGTCGCCGTCCATCCGTTGCGCCGCCGCCGCGGCGTGCTGCGGGCGCTGATGCGCTACCAGCTCGACGACCTGCGTGCGCGCGGCGTGCCGGTGGCGGGCCTGGGGGCCAGCGAGGGCGGCATCTACGCCCGGTTCGGTTACGGGCCCGCCACGTGGGACAGCTCGTGGCGGCTGGCCCGGGGCGCCGCCCGCCACGTGGCAAGGCCCTGTCCGCTAGAGCTTGTGGACGCGAAGACAGCCCTTGACGTGTTCCCCGCCGTGCACGAGCAGGCCCGCCGGGTTCAGGTGGGCGACGTGCGCACTTATCCGGGGCGATGGCGTGATCTGGTCGGGGACGACCGGCGGGCCGGCACGCTGTTCGCCGTCTGCCGCGATGGCGACGGCCGCGCCAGCGGCTACGCGATCTACCGGATAGATCGAGAACACCGCTTCAGCGCGCACGGCACCGTGATCGTGGACCACCTCATCGCGTGCACCGGCGCCGCGTACCGCACGCTCTGGTCGTACCTGGCCGACCTGGACCTGACCGACTGGGTGGTGGCGCACGGGCGGCCCGAGCACGAACCGCTGCGGTGGACCCTCACGGACAGCCGCGACCTGGTGGTCACCGCCGCGAGCGACCACCTGTGGGTGCGCCTGGTCGATCTTCCGGCCGCGCTGAGCGGGCGCCGGTACGCGGCCGAAGGCTCTCTCGTGTTGGAGGTGACCGACCCGTTCTGCCCGTGGAATGACGGCCGCTGGCTCTTGGAGGGCGGCCCCGACGGCGCGCACTGCCGGCCTGCCATGGGCACGGACCGCGCGGCGCTACGGCTGGACGCCGCGGCGCTCGGTTCGCTGCTCCTTGGCGGGCCGTCCTTCGCGAAGCTAGCCTCGGCCGGGCGTGTCGCGGCCGACGCGGCGACGCTGCGACGGGCGGATCAGATGTTCGGCTCCGACCAGGATCCGTGGTGCTCCACGGAGTTCTGAATCTCCGCCGCTAGCCGCAGCCGAGGCTGACCGTCTGGTTCGCCGGCGGCAGCGGCCGGCCCGGGTCCGCGATGTAACCCGAGGTATTCAGGTTGGCCGGCACGCCCGGCCACGGGTTGCCGTCCAGGAACACGTACCGCAGCGTCGAGTACGCTCGCGCCCCCGCCGAGCAGTGCGTGAGCTTCGACGCGATGAGCTTGATGGGCACGGAGCCGAACGCGCCGGTGTGGCAATCTTCGTAAGCGCACTGGTCGATCGTCGCCGTGCCACTGGCGATCGCCGTTGGCTGCCCCCAGTCGGTCCACACGAGGCTCTTCGCCGTTATGTCATCGGTGTTGCAGACCACTTCGATCAGGTTCGGCATTGCCTGCGGGCTGCTCCCGCAATAGGACATCGTCACCGGCGGGGGCGGCGGAGCGGAGTGACCACACGCCGCGAGCAGCGAAACCGGGAACAGCATGCCGAACGCCGCGCGGCGCATTGTGCTGACCAGCATGTTCGCTCCCGGTACGCTGTTCGCCTTCAGGAGTTACCTGCAACTCCGCCAAAAGGGTAACTCTGCTCTAGGCGCGATATGCATCTGAGTTACCGTATTGTCATGAGATACGGTAACGAGGCTGGTCCGCTAACCGCCGGGCGCGACCCCGGCGACCGGGCGCCCGCCCCTGGCTCGCTGCGCCTCGTTCAGGCCCTGGTCAACACCCTCAACGCCGAGTCGGAAAAAGACCTGCTCGCGTCGGCGGACGACGCCGCACGGTGGTTCGCCACGGCCGGCCTGCTGCCCGCCGGCTCGCGGCTCAGTGGCGCGCAGCAGCGGGCTCTTGTGGAACTGCGGGAGGCGATCAGGCAGGTACTCGGCACGCACACCGACCGCGCGGTGGACGCTGAGGTGGCCAGCCGGCTGACGGTGGCGCTGTCGTCCTGCCGACTCGCACCGGCAGTGCAACCCGACGGCGGCGTGCGGCTGATCTGTTCCGACCATGATCCCTTCACCAGGGTGGTCGGCCAGATCGCCGTCGTCATCGCCGAGGCCGCGGCCGCTGGCACCTGGGGCCGCCTGAAGAGCTGCCCCGGGCATTTGTGCGGCTGGGCGTTCTATGACCGGTCCGCCTCCGGCCGGTCACGATGGTGTTCCATGGAACTGTGCGGCGCCCGGTCGAAGATGCGCGCCTATCGGGGCCGGGCCCGGGTCAGCTCGCAGCGCGCACTTCCAGTTTGAGCCAGGTTGCCAGGTCGGCGATCTCCTGGTTGACCGCTTCCGTCATGTCAGCGGTGAACGGGACGTCCTCGTGGATCGCGTTCACCACCAGCACTGCGCCCGCGCGGTCGGCCTTGGCGTCGAGCTTGCCGACCAGGCGGTCGCCGTACAGGATCGGGAGCGCGAAATAGCCCCACCGCCTGCTGGCGACGGGCTTGTACATCTCCAGCTGGTACTCGTACTCGAACAGGTCCGCCGTGCGGGCACGGTCCCACACCAGGCGGTCGAATGGCGACAGCAGCGCCGCCCGGCCCTCGAACGGCGCGTCGAGCAGCGACGGATCGATCCGCCACTCCCCCGGGACGCCGTCCACGACCGCGGGTTCGCCCGCCTGGCCGACCACGGCCGGCTCGACGGCGAACTCGGTGCCGCTGGCGCGGGCGATGCCGAGCGAGCGCAGCCGACGGCGGTCCCGCTCCCGCTTGGCCTCCTCGGCGGGCACGGCCGGGTCGTCCGGGTAGACGCGCTCGGCGAGGTCCCACAGCCGGTCCCGGCCCTTACGCCCGGCGACCGCGACCTCCCCGCGCGCCACCATGAACTCAAGCAGCTTGGTGACGTTCTTGTTGTTGGTCCAGCCCGTGGACTCCCACGGCTTGTCGCACAGGTCGGGCAGCACCCGCGAGGGAAGCGGGCCGCCGTCGCGCAGCCGGGCGAGGATCTCGCGGCGGCAGCGGTCGTTGGTCGCGACCCAGTCGCGGATGAAGACCTGCCAGTCCTTCAGCGCCCCCCGGCCCGGCCAGTGCAACATGTCGTCCCGGTAGAGCGCGAGATCCTCGGCCGGGCGCACCATGGCCCGCAGCTCGATGAGCCGGTGGCTGTCCAGCGCGGCGCGCAGGTCAGCGGTTGAATACGAGGGCCCGAGGCGGCTCCAGGTCACCAGGTCCGCGCTCGGCGCGATGGCGCTGACCGGGTCCAGCTGAAGCAGCGTCAGCTGGCGCACCATCGACAGCAGGTCGGCCGGCCGTTCCCGGCCGAGCAGCTGGGCGCGGATGGCCAACCGCCGCGCGTCCTTCCGCCCGACGGTCAGCATGTCCCCAGGATGTCCGCGTCCATCATGGTGAGCATGATAGACGGACACCGGCCGGAAGTCCCTCCGCTGTACACGTCGTAGCCGAGCCGTGTCCGGGAAACCTGACGGTCTCGGCGACGCTGGCGCCGATGATCGAGCCGATCAGCGCGTCGCTGGGGTAGTGCACGCCGGTGTGCACGCGGGAGTACGCCACCGCGCCGGCCAGGACCCGCAGCGGCAGGGCGAGCGCCGGGATGTCATGGCCGACGGACGCGGCGAAGGCGAATCCCGATGCCGAATGCCCGGACGGGAACGACCGGCTGGAGGGCATCCGGACCTGCCGGTCCTGCGGCACCCCGGCCCCGGCCCGGTCCGGGCGCTGCCGTGGGTACAGCGACTTGACGCCGAGGTTCACCACCGCGGACGTAACGCCGACGGTGAGCAGGCCGCGCGCGGCCGCGCGGCGTCCGACTGGCCCGCCGAAGAGTGCAAGCGCGGCGGCGACGCCGAACCACAGCCGTGACTTGTCGGCCAGCCAGGACAGCCGCCTGACCGGCGCGTCGATGTCGGGGGTCGGGGTGGTGGCGATCGCGTTGTAGATGGCCCGGTCGAGATCGCCGAGCTGGCGCAGGACTCGAGCGGGGCGCTGGTGATCCGGCACCCGGCCAGTACAGCCGGTCACGGAGCGCGCCGAATCATCCGCCGGGGGTGAGGCGGGCGGGCGGTCGCGCGGACACACTGACGCCCTTATGACGATCGTGCGACGAGCAGCGGCGTGGCTGGCACTGGTGACGCTGGCCGCGGCCGTGGCGCTGCTCGCCGCGGGCGCGGCCAGGAACTGGCTGTGGGTGATCCTCGCCCTGGTCGGTGAGCTGGCTGCCGTGGTGGCCGGGTGGTACGTCGTCTCGCGGCGCGGCTTCGTACGCTGGCTGGCGCTGATCGTCGTGGTGTGCGCCGTCGGGCTGCTGATCGGCAGTCTTGTCGGTGCCGACCTGCGCTGGCCCTTCGTCCTCGTCGCGTGCCTGCTCGCCGCGGCGTCCGTGGGCTGCGCGCGCGTGGCGCTTGGCCGCAGCAGGCATGCCGCCCTTTCGCCGGCGCCGACGGCGCCAGCGAAAGCGCGGCCGGTCCTGATCATCAACCCCAAGTCGGGTGGCGGGAAGGCGACGCGATTCCGGCTAGTGGACGAGTGCGAGGCACGGGGCATCGAGTCGATCGTGCTGCAACGCGGCGACGACCTCGTGCGACTGGCCGAGAACGCGATCGCCGGCGGCGCCGGCGTCATCGGCATGGCGGGCGGCGACGGGTCGCAGGCGCTGGTGGCGACCGTGGCGGCGGCGCACGGGATCCCGCACGTGGTGGTGCCCGCGGGGACGCGGAACCACTTCGCTCTCGACCTCGGCCTGGATCGCGACGACGTCGTCGGCGCGCTCGACGCGTTCGCCGACGGCGCGGAGCGGCGCATCGACCTGGCGGAGGTCAACGGCCGCGTGTTCGTCAACAACGCCTCGCTGGGGATCTACGCCGCGATCGTGCAGTCCCCGCAGTACCGGGACGCCAAGCTGCAGACCGCGGCCGCCATGCTGCCAGAACTGCTCGGGCCCGACGCGACGCCGCTGGACCTGCGGTTCACCGGGCCCGACGGCACGGCCCACGAAACAGCGCACCTCATCCTCGTCTCCAACAACCAGTACCAGCTTGACCAGATCGGCGGCCGGGGCACCCGCGAGCACCTGGACGACGGCACGCTCGGGATCGTCGCGGCACGGATCGACGGGCCCGCGCAGGCTCGCCAGTTCGTCGCCCTGGAGAGCGTCGGGCAGATCCGGCGGTTCCCGGGCTGGCGGGAGTGGCAGGCACCGCGGTTCGAGGTCCAGTCCGCCGGCCCGGTGCAGATCGCGATCGACGGAGAGGCGCTGACGATGGACCCGCCGCTGGTGTTCGCGTGCCGACCGGGAGCGCTGCTAGTGCGCGTGCCTCGCCGCGCCGCGGCCCTGTCGCCGGCCGCGGCCGCGGTCCACCTCACGTCGCGGTCGACGCTCGGAGAGCTAGCCGCGGTCGCGGTTGGCCACCGGTAACGGCCACCGGTAACGGCCGGGGGTTATTTTATGGTCGGGGGTTATGGCCGGGGGTTATGGCTGGGTGCCCAGCGTGACCGTCGTCGTCGCCGAGCTGCCGTTCCTGGTGTAGCCGACGTCGACCTTGTCCCCGGGCTTGCTGGTCAAGGTGATCTCCTGGAGCTGAACGTTGCTCGTCGCGGCTTCGCCGTTGAGGCTGGTGATGATGTCGCCGGGCACTAGCCCCGCCGTCGCGGACGGGCCGCTGGGCACGACTTCCCTCACGAACAGCCCCTGCGCCGTCTGCCCCTCAGCGGCCGTTGCAGGCGTGGGCAGCGTCGAGATGCCGAAGAAGGCGTGGGTCGCCCTGCCGGTGCTGATGATGTCGCTGGAGATGGTCTTCGCCAGGTCGACGGGGATCGCGAAACCCAGTCCGATGCTGCCGCCGCTCGACTCGCCGGACGAGGTCGGCACGGTGGCGCCGGCCGTCGGCACCCCTATCAGTTGCCCCGCGCAGTTGACCATCGCACCGCCGCTGTTGCCCGGGTTGATGGCGGCGTCGGTCTGCACGGCGGACACCAGCAGCGCCGTCTTGTCGTCCTCCGCGGGGACCTGGATGGTCCGGTCGAGAGCGCTAACGATCCCGGATGTCACGGTGTTGGACAGGCCCAGCGGGGCACCCAGCACCACGGCGCCCTGGCCGACCTCCACCGAGGACGACGAGCCGAGCGATATCGGCTGCAGCGACTGCGACGTGTCGACCTTGAGGACGGCGAGATCGGTCAGCGGGTCGCGGCCGACGATCGTCGCGGGAGCGGTCGCGCCGTTGTAGAACTCCACCTGCACCGAGCCGCCGTTGGCGGCTACCGAGATGACGTGGTTGTTCGTCATGATGTGGCCGTCGTTGTCGATTACCTCGCCCGACCCGGTGCCCGCGCCGCCGCTGCCTGTGGCCGAGATCGTCACCACGGACGGCAGGTCCTGGGCCGCGACCGTGGTCACGTCGCACGTACTCGGCGAGGAGCCGGCCTCCGTGCTCGCCGATGACGGCGACGGATTGCTCACCGCGGCGATGATGCCGCCGACAACGCCAAGGAACACCAGGGAAGCCCCGACCACCGCCCACGGCAGCCACCGGCGCTCGTTCGTGTCATGCGCTGGCCGGTTCATCGGTAGCCCTCACTTCCATCAAGGAGTTCCCTGCATAAGCTTCTCCTCACGGGCCGGCATCCGTGCCACCCGTCGCGGGGGATAGTTGCGCGGATTAAGGGTGAGGATGACGGACAACAAGCGGGCGGCGCAGATCGCGGAACTGATCAAGCCATTGCGGGTCAAGCCGGGATCGCGGGTGAAGCTGCCCGCGGATTTCGATCCCCGTTACAAGTTCGACGGGCTGACGAAGAAAGACAGCGCGCGGCTGCTGCGGACCGGGATCGAGATGCTGTCCGACTATCAGGCTCGACTGGCCGCTCAGGACACCTACGGCTTGCTTGTGTGCCTGCAGGCGCTTGACGCCGGCGGCAAGGACGGCACGATCAGGCACGTGATGAGCGGCATTAACCCGCAGGGCGTGCAGGTGTCCAGCTTCAAGGTTCCGTCGGCGGAAGAACTCGACCACGATTACCTGTGGCGGTACGCGAAGCGACTGCCCGCGCGCGGCGACATCGCGATCTTCAACCGGTCGCACTATGAGGAAGTCCTGGTCGTGCGGGTGCATCCGGAGAACCTCGACCGGGAGAAGCTGCCGGCCGAGTGCAAGGGCAAGGACGTCTGGCAGCGCCGCTACCAGGAGATCAACGACTGGGAGCGTTACCTGAGCGACAACGGCTTCAAGATCGTCAAGCTGTTCCTCAACCTCTCGAAAGAAGAGCAGCGGGTCCGCTTTCTCAAGCGGATCGACCTGCCCGAGAAAAACTGGAAGTTCTCTGCGGCCGACGTCCGCGAGCGCGGGCACTGGGACGAGTACCAGAAGGCGTTCTCGCAGATGCTCACGGCCACCAGCACCCCATGGGCGCCCTGGTACGTGATCCCCGCGGACCGCAAGTGGTTCGCCCGCGTCTGCGCGGCCGCGGTGATCGCGGCGGCTCTCATCGACATCGACCCGCAGTACCCCCCGGTAACAGAACAGACGCGGCTCGACCTCCTCGAGGTCAAGAAGGAACTCGAGGCGCAGGCCCCGAAGGGCGCGGCGGCGGATCCTTACAAAGACGCTTTGCCAGAACGCGACAAACGGCCCTTATTGTGTAACACGTGGTTGTCCAGCTTGCTCTCCTCGCGCTGCTCGCCGCTTTCGCACCGTCTCCCGCTACCATCGCCGCCACGCCGTCCGCGGTCGTGGCCGTCAACGCGGCGGAGCAGCCGGGCCCGTGGGTGGGCACGTGGGAGGCGGCGCAGGTGCGCCACGCCCGTTTCGGTCCGTCGGAAACCGGCTTCACCGACCAGACCGTGCGGGACGTCGTGCACTTGTCCGTGGGCGGCGTGGACGTCCGGATCCGGGTCTCCGACGTCTTCGGCATGGGGCCGCTGCATATCAACGACGTCCGCGTCGCGCTGAGCGCGGGCGGCGCGCGGACGGTGCCAGGGACCAGCCGGCGGGTGACGTTCGACGGGAAAGACCAGGTCACCATCCCGGCCGGGCACCGCGAGTTCAGCGATCCCGTCCGCATGCGGGTCGGCAACGGGCAGAACCTGGCGATATCCATCTTCTTCAGGCACGCGACCGGCCCGGCTACGTGGCACCCGGTCGCGATCACGAGGAGCTACTACTCGACGCCCGGAGACCATTCGGCGGCCGCGAGCGGCGCGGACTTCCCGCACTCGGTCGGCGCCTGGTACTTCCTCGACGGGGTGGACGTGGTCAACCCGTCGGTGTACGGGGCGGTCGTGACGCTGGGCCCGTCCACCACCGATGGCGTCGGGTCGACCGTGGGCGCCAACGAACGCTATCCCGATGACCTGGCCCGCCATCTGCTCGGGCTCCCAGCCGGGCTGCGGCTGTCGGTGCTGAACGCGGGCCTGTCGGGGAACCAGCTGCTGACCAACGGCGGCACCGCGGGGCAGAGCGCGCTGGAACGGTTCGACCGGGACGTTCTCGAGCAGACCGGCGTCCGCGTCGTCATCATCTGGGAGGGAACGAACGACATCGGCGACCACGCGTACATGACAGCCCGCCGGCTAATCGCCGGCTACCGGCGGCTGATCGCCGAGGCGCACGCTCACGGCGTGGCGGTCGTCGGCGCGACGCTGCAGCCGGACGAAGGCGCCCGCTACTACCGCCCTCACGGCAACGAGGTGCGCGAACAGGTCAACCGGTGGATCAGGACCAGCGGCGCGTTCGACGCGGTGGCCGACTTCGACGCGGTGCTCCGCGACCCGGCCGACCCGCTCGAGCTGCGGCCCGCCTACGACAGCGGCGACCACCTGCACCCGAGCGATGCCGGGTACCTCGCGATCGCCGACTCGATCAACCCGTGGCTGCTGGCCGACCTGGCGCTCGGCGAGTGGTTATGACAGACGCCACGGTTCGTTCCGGATAAAAGGAAGACAAGCCTTCAGCGGATGTGTCCATTCGCGGGGTGACTTTGACGGCGAGTGGTACCGGTTGAGTTGTCCGTCATGCTGGCGGGTTCCTGGTGAGGCAGAAGGGGTGCCCGGCGGGGTCGGTGAAGACGCGCCACTGGTGGCCGCCCGGCTGGAAGTCTGGCTTGGCCGCGCCAAGTTCCAGGATCAGGGCTTCGGCCTCGTCGAGGTCGTCGACCGCGAAGTCGAGGTGGAGTTGCTGTGGCGTGTTCTGGCCGGGCCAGCCGGGTGCCTGGTAGCCGTCGACTCGCTGGAAACCGATGAAGAGCCCGTCCTGGCGAGTGAGCCCGGCGAAGTCGCCGCCGGACTCTGGGTGGAGTTCGAGGCCGGTGGCCTGCTGGTAGAACGCGGCCAGCGCCCTGGGGTCGGCGCAGTCGAGCGTGATCGCCGTCAGCTTCATTTTCAAGGTCATCGGCGGCTCCGTCGCGGAATGGTGCCGGGAACTCGTGGCTTCGCAGCGTCGTACTCTAGCGGGCGGGTCCGCTGCCTTGGTGCGGGAGCCTGCGGCCGATGGCAACTTGTTGCGAATTGGCCGAATCGGGTAGATAACCGCTAGTAGGCAATCTGCTGTATCGGGTGATAGCTGATGGCGATCGATCGCAGCGAAGACGACAGTTCGCCCACCGTCATTGGCCCAGATGAGATCCGTGAACGCGAGATTGAGGCGGGCGACTACTCCACCGAGGGCATCGACGTGGAAAAGATCGCTGCGCCAGACGGTAACCACGATCCTGGCTCCGGGATCGTCGACGGCCAGGACCGTACCGCGTATCACCTGAGACACCGGGAAGTGGTGCAGGCAGAATTCCTAGCAGCCGCCCGCGAGCGATGGAACGCGGCCAAGCCGGCCTTAGAGACAGAATGGCGTGAGTACGCGCGCGCACACCCGGCTGTGGCTGACGTGTCCGCGGCCCTCGACGAAGCGGCGATTACGAAGGTCAAGAAGGGCTGCGATCGGATCGCGGAGGCTGAGGACAGCATCGTTACGCCGGCCATGCTCCGCATCGAGGCCGCAGACCCGGAGCGGCACCTGGTTGGTCTAGAACATCGCCGCAAGGGCCAGGAACGGATCATGGACCAGGTCGCAGCGGCACTCGAAGAGCAGTCAGACCTCACCCCTGAGGAAGCACTCGTTTCGGTCAAGGACGCCATCCGCTACACGTTCCAGTACGCCGAGGAGCGCTACTCGGGGGGCGTGCATGCAGACTTCGATCGGCTTAAAGGAGAAGGATACGAATTAGTTGATATACGGAACTCGTGGGCAAGCGAGGAGTACAAAGGGGTAAACAGCCGCTGGCGTCTTCCTGAAAACGGTCAACTCTTTGAAGTTCAGTTCCATACCGACATCAGTTTTGAGGCCAAGCAGCTCACCCACGAGGCTTACGAGCGAGTCCGCCGTGCTTCCGCCACGAGCTCTGAACAGGACGAGCTCGCGCACTTCCAGCAGCGTGTAAACAGCTACATCCCTTATCCGCCTTGTGTACTTGACATCCCCAACTTCCCGTAGGAGACGGCGATGCCGGCGAAGATCACCTACTACGCGATCGTTAACGAGTTCAGCAGCAGGGAGCGCCCCGGCGGAGTCATCCGTCGGATCGTTGATGAGGAAGGTCGCGACGATCAAGCATTCACGCGCAACTTGAAATGGGAACACACTGCCACGCTGTACTCATATGAACGGGGGAACATGGACAATAAGCTCTACGAGATCAGCGAGGAAGAGGCTGACCAGATTGTGGAGCGGATCCGGCGGACTATCGCCGGTCAGGAATGATGGTTCAGACCGCGTAGCGGTACGGTTCCTTGCGGTAGGTCAGTCCGG
>DATMKQ010000453.1:0-3417 GCA_035571275.1 Trebonia sp. | reverse complement strand
GCCTTGGTCGCGCTCGTGTTCAGGGAGGACGGCTCGTATCCGGCGGCCATGTCCACGCCCTGGGCAGCGGCCAGCGAGGAGGGCTGGTCGAGCAGGTCCTGGCCGTATCCACCCTGGATGAAGGTGGCCTTGAGGGAGACGTTGGCGTTCTTCAGCGCCGTGATCAGGTTGAGGGTATCGCCGAGCGTCATCTGGCTGCCCAGAATGTTGCACCCCGACTGCTTGATCGACAGCGCGACGGACGTGAAGTTGGTGTTCCCCGCCGCAATGCCGTAGTTCGTGTACGGCACCGGCACGTGGGCGGCCTTCATCGAGCCGACCATCGCCTCGCCGTTTCCGACCGTGGAGGGCGCGTTATAGCCGACACCGCAGAACGAGGTGCCGCCCTGCGATTTAAAGAACGCGGGCATACCGGTGTAGGAGGGATAGCTGTCGTCGGTGCTGCCGAACGCCGCGAACATGTTCGGGTACTGGCTGGAGTTCCACTCGGGTCCGTCGATCCCGTCACCCACGACGGGCACGTTCTGCTGGGCCGCCCAGCGGTAGGCGCCGTAGAAGAAGGCACCCGAGGCCAGCACCCCGAACACGTGATCGTGCTCGACGAGTTGCTGAGTGGCGGCCAGCGAGGTCTGCGGGCTGGAGCCCTCGTCCACGCTGACCAGCTTGACCGTCTCGCCGTTGGGGAGTTCGTGGTCGGCGTTGGCCAGCGCTATCCGCGCCTGGGCCCCTTCGATCGTCTCCTGGCCAAACGAGGAGGCCACCGGCCCGGTCAGCGGGGTGACGATTCCGAGGGTGATCGTCTTCCCCGCGGTCACATTGGTATTCGACGTGCTGGAGCCCGCGGCTCCCGTCGTGCTCGACGACGAGCTGCAAGCGGCGGTGAAACCCGATATCAGGGTGGCGACGACCGCGGCCGCGAGCAACCTACTCTTGGTTGGCATCATCATTAAGAACCTTCCGCTAGGTCACCCAACGGGCGGGGCGTTCCGGCCGTGACGACACCAGCGGTTGTCGGCGCGGGGACGACGCTACACGTGCGCAGATCACGGCTGCGTCCCTCGTTGATGTGACACTACTAACTACTTGAGTAGGTAGTTTCAGGGAACATAACATATGCCGCATTGACCGTCAACGAAGTGACCAAGTTGAAACGCTTGGGCCGCGGCGCAGGGCGGGGGATGCCGATGCCCGGCCGGGGCGCCGGTGCCTGGCCGGGGCGCCGGTGCCTGGCCGGGAGCGCGCAGGGGTTAGCCGGGAGCGGGCGGATGCTTATCCGGGAGCGCGCAGGCGCCTAGCCGACCCGGCTGGATCTGAGCCGGCCGGCCTGCGGGAGCGGTGCTGCGAGGGTTTCGGACTCAGGCGCGCCGACGGCTGGTGCGCCTCGGAGCTTCCGGTTCCCCGGCGTCCTGAGACGCACTTTCGGGATCGGCCAGCTGCCGCTCGAAGAGTCCCTCGAGGCCCGGGCCGTACCGGACTATCATCTCAGCCGAGAAGTCGCGGAACATCCGCTGGGTGAAGATGTCGTGTCGGACAAAGCCCTTGACCAGCGCGGTCAGCAGCGGATCGTCGGCCGACCACACGGCCTCCCACTTGTCGCCCTCTGGGGCCAGGGCCCACAGGGCCGCGCCCGTATCACAGGTGACCGCCAGGTGCCGGGACTGGTGGTGGCGGTAGATGATGCCGTCGGTGCTGCTGTGGCGGATGACGGCCCCGTTGTGCAGGTTAAAGGGCGGCTCGCCGAAGCAAAGGATGTCGATGCGCACGCCGCGGCGATTGGCTGCGGAAATCTCATCGCCCAGCGCTTCCAGGTAGGTGCCGTGACCGGATACGTAGATCCGCTCGCTAGCGCGGCCGATGAGGTCGTTGGCCGTGTTGACGATGGTTATCCACGAGTTGGTTTCCTTGTACAGCCGAAGCTCGTGATCCTCGGCGCCTTCGCGTCGCATTCGCGAGACTTCCAGCTCGACGGTGGCTAGGCGCTGGCGGAAGGTCCTCTCCAGCTCGCTCAGCACCCGGGCCGGCGGGATGGCGACGAACTTGGCCGGCGAGCCGCTTACCTGCTGGACGGCCCCGCGCTCGACCAGCCGGCCTAGCGTCTCGTAGACCTTCGGCTGAGGTACCAGCGTGTCCTTGGCGATGGCATACCCGGTCATCGGCTCCCGGCCGATGAGCCCGGCATACGTCCTGGCTTCGTATTGTGAGAAACCAAGCTCGGCCAGGGCCGCGATCACCCCGGCGTCGAGCCCCGGCGCGCTGCCGCTCTCCGAGCCGCTGCCAGTCATACTGTGAGTCCCTTTCGGCGAGCCGGTGATCGGACCCCGCAGGGGCCCGCGGCACCTTGTGGGGGTGCCAGGCGCGCAACACTACGCACAACCAACCATACTCGCTACCTCCTGTAGTTGGTAACACCCCCCCGACGTCGAGCCGGTCCCGGCTCATCTATCGCGTCCGGACCCGCCTCATCTGAGGCTGATCCGTCATGGTCCCTTGTTGACCCGCCATGGTCCCTTCGATACATTATGCATGCATAATTGCGTGCAGAAGTTGGAGGAGGGAGTTCGGTGAGGGATAACCGCACGAAGAGGATCATGCTGGCGGGAGGACTCGCGCTCGGCGTGTCCATTACCATCCCCGATCCATTCGTCGCCGAAGTCATCGGCGGAGCGGGCTTCGACTTCGTCCTCATCGACACCGAGCACTCCCCCATCACGATCGATCAGCTGCAGATGCTGCTCATCGCGCTCCGGACGTCGGCGTCCACGGTATTCGTCCGCCCGGCGGCCAACGACCCGACGCTGATCAAGCAGATCCTCGATCTCGGGGCCGAAGGTCTGGTGGTACCCGAGGTGGGCGACGCGGCCGCTTGCGCCGAAGCGGTCGCGGCGGTCCGCTATCCGCCGCTGGGCCGGCGTGGATTCGGCCCTCGCCGGGCCGCCCGGCTTGAGGGAGGCAGGCCGACCTACCTCGAGCGCGCCAACGGCGAGGTGGCGGTGCTCGTCATGGTGGAGAGCGCCGACGCGGTCGCCCACATTGACGCCCTGCTTCAGACGCCGGGGTTGGACGGGATAATGGTGGGCCCCGCGGATCTGGCGGTTTCGATGGGTCACCTGGGTGAGCTCAACCACCCCGATGTCGGCGCCAGGATCGCCGATGTGCGTGCCGCGTGTCAGCGGAACTCGGTCCCGTTCGGGATATTCGCCGCCACCGAGAAGGCGGCCCGGCGGTGGGCTCGAGAAGGGGCCGGCTTCATGACCATCGGCGCAGACACCCAATTCCTGGACCAGGGCATAGCGACGTCGCGAGCCCTCGCGGAAAGCCTGCGCCAGCCCCGGTAGCCGCTCGCCACCTGGCCGTCGGCAGCCCGCCGGGCGAGGTCTCATCAGCCTCAACTTTCACAGGTTTAGGCGCCTGGGCGAC
>DATMKQ010000452.1:0-2764 GCA_035571275.1 Trebonia sp. | reverse complement strand
CGTTTCCCGGGGGAAACAGGCTTAAGTCACGCAAAGTAAGGCCCGGAGCCAAGCGAATTCACGGGACCTGAAGGATCAACGAGGCGGGCTGTCCTCCCCCCGGAACGCTCTTAGCAGCAACAAATTATGATGCGCACCGGTACAGCCCAAACCTCGCCGATGCTCAAGGTATTCGGTCGGCGTAACACTCCGCATCGTTCGGATTATGTAGGTCGTTATGTATTTTGCCCGCAGACCGCCCGCGCGGACCGGGAACTCCCCGCTTACATTCCGAGTATCGCCAGCAGGTCCCGCAGGTCCGTGATCGTGTAATCGGGCACGCAGTCCAGGTAGGCCTTCTTGCCCTGGTCGGAATCGAACATCACCGTGGTCAGGCCCGCCTCCCGCGCGCCGAAGATGTCGCGGTGCATGTCGTTGCCGACGTACATCGCGTTCCCCGCCGCCACGTTCATCCCGTCCAGCGCGGCCTGGAACAGCCGCCGGTCCGGCTTGCGGTATCCGTGGTCCCCGGAAACGACGATCGGGTCGAAGTAGCCGAGCAGGCCGACCCGGTGCAGCTCACCGCGCGCGTACGCGCTCTGCGCGTCGGTGACGAGCGCAAGCGGGTAGCGCTCGCGGAGGGCGTTGAGCACCTCGCGGACATGTGGGTACAGGCCCAGCCGGCGGCGCGAGATGCCGCGGTACATCTCGGCCAGGAACAGCGGCATCTGCTCGAGCTTGGCGGCGGGCAGGGTGCGGGTGAAGGCTGTCTGGTGCTCGGTGATGATGCGGCGCCAGATGCCCACGGCGTCGAATTCGGGATGCTCCTGGCGGCTGGCGTGCTGCTGCTCCGCCATGATCCGGAAGTAGAGGTCCCTGACCTGGTCCCGGCACAGGTCGATGCCCTGGTAGGTGAGGAAGTGCGCGGCGGCTCGGAAGATGTCCTCCCTGCCGTCCTCGGTCAGGATCTTGACCAGGGTGCCGTTGGCGTCGAACGCGACCGCTCGGATGTCCATGCTTGCATCTTGCCCGAACCCCGCTAACGTGGACCGCTCCCCCGCCACGTGGCGGGGGAGCGGTCCATGATCATGTGTGTGCCGCGTTGCGGGCGTTCAGGCGGCCTGCAGCAGCCGCTTGGCCTGGGTGACGAGCCGTCCGCCGTAGTCCCGGTCGATGTAGTCGTTCCTGGCGATCCGTAGCAGGTTCAGCGCCATGTAGTACGGCGCGCGGGCCTGGACCGACTCGAACGTGCGCTGGCGATCGGGGAAGTGACAGCTGTATTCCCACAGGAAGTGCTCGATGAACGAGTCGGCCCGGTGCCGGTCGCCCGCGTCGCGCATGAACGAGTGCTGCAATTCGCCCGCCACCCTTCCGACGTCGAACATCCGGTCCCCGCGCTTCATCCGCTCCAGGTCGATCGCCGCGACGTCCATGCCGTCACCGAACAGGAAGTTCGCCGGCGTGGCATCGCCGTGCAGCCAGACCTGCTGGTCCTGCCACATCCGGGGCCGGTCCCGCCATCGGTCGCGCAGCCGTGACAGTTCGTCGGCGTCGTGCGACCCGATGCGGTGGGCCTTCCTGAGCCTGCCCGTGATCGTGTCGAAGTACCCGCAGTCGGCGTCGAAATCGACGCCGGCCCCGTTGGCCGTCCGGTTGTGCTGGGTGGCGAGAAAGTAGGCCAGCGCCTTCAGCCGCCAGTACAGATGCGCGTCGTCCCGGTGCTGCGTGGCGCGCGCGATCGCGTGGCTGAATTCCTCGCCGGAGTAGTACTCAACGGCCAGCACCCCGTTGATGTCGCGGCTGAAACCCAGCGGGCGGATCACGTGGTGCGGCGACCCGATCAGGTTGTACCGGCGCAGCGTCTTGAGGCCCTCGTACTCTTGGCGCGCCTTCCCGGCGGCCTTGTCCAGATCCAGGCCGAACCTGGGCCCGTAGAACTTGCAGATGATCTTTACGTGGCTGAACTTCTCCTGGTAGGCGTAGACCACGTTGCTGCCGGACAGCCGGAAGGCGCGGAACGCCGGCTGGGCCTCGCGCACCCCCATCAGGTCGCGGATGATCCGGCTCAGAAACCCGTGCAGCGGATCGTCGCCCGCGACGTAACCGACATATCTCCCGTTCATCGGAAGGCATCTCCTTGTCCCCCGTGGGCGGCCGACCACCTAAGCCCCCGCTCTGTGGTTCGTGCCGCTCCCCAGTTGACATAGAGGGGGCATAATCCGGTCCTGATACGAATTTTTTGCCTTGAGTTCAGGTGATGTTCACGGGGTATCGGACCTGCTAGTTGACGTAACCGAATCTATGTTCGATAATGAGCCGGATGGGAAGCGCGCCTGCGGAAATCAGGCGGATGCCGGTCGGGGAGTCCGGAGCATCTGCGGCCCTCGGGTCATCTGCGGCCCTCGGGACACCCGTCTTCAGGGTGCTGCCGGCGCTGCGTGGGCTACTGCCTCGAGGCGGGCTGGCTCGCGGGTCGGTGGTGGCCGTGGCAGAGTTCGGCCTGCTGTGCCTGGCGCTCGTGGCCGGAGTGTCGGCGGACGGGGCATGGTGCGGGATCGCGGGGATACCCGAGGCCGGGGTGCTCGCGGCCACGGGCCTCGGCCTGGACGCCGGGCGGACCCTGCTGGTCCCGGAGCCCGGACCGGCCTGGCCGCAGGTGGTGGCGTCGCTGCTCGACGGGTGCGAGCTGGTCCTGCTGCGCCCGCCCGCGCGAGCGCCGGCCCAGGTCATGAAGCGCCTCGAGGCGACGCTGCGGCGCGGGCGGGGCGTCCTGCTGGTGGCCGGG
>DATMKQ010000451.1:0-2000 GCA_035571275.1 Trebonia sp. | reverse complement strand
GTCGCCCAGGTTGCCGAACACCATCGCCACCACGTTCACGGCCGTGCCGAGGTCCGCGGGGATGCGCTCCTGGCGGCGGTACAGGATCGCGCGGTCGGCGTTCCACGACTCGAACACCGCCTTGATGGCCAGGTCCATCTGCTCGCGCGGGTCCTGCGGGAAGTCGCGCTTGGCGTGCTCGACGACGATGTCCTTGAAGACGTTCGTCAGGGTCATAAGGTCCTCGGCGGTCAGCTGAGTGTCGCTGGCCACGCCCTTGCCCTGCTTCGCGGCGTCGAGCGCGTGCTCGAAGTACTCGCCGTCGATGCCGAGCACCGTCTTGCCGAACATCTGGATCAGCCGCCGGTAGCCGTCCCAGGCGAACCGCTCGTTGCCCGACTGCTTGGCCAGGCCGAGCACCGACTCGTCGGACAGCCCGATGTTGAGGACGGTGTCCATCATGCCCGGCATGGAGAACTTGGCCCCGGACCTGACGCTGACCAGCAGCGGATCGCCGGGGTCGCCGAGCTTGCGGCCCATGGCCTGCTCGAGCGCGTCCAGGTGCGCGGCTACCTCGGCGTCAAGACCCTCGGGGGTCGTGCCATTGGCCAGGAAGTAGCGGCACGCGTCGGTGGTGATCGTGAACCCCGGCGGCACCGGCAGGCCGATGTTGGTCATCTCGGCGAGGTTCGCGCCCTTCCCCCCGAGCAGGTCCTTGAGGTCTTTGTTTCCTTCTGTGAAGTCATAGACGAACTTCGGCACTGAACGCTCCTCGCGCAGGCAGACTCGTTTTCTCCGGAGCCTACTCCGCTCTAATCTGGTCTCGTGACGCGACCGTCACGGATTGCCCTATATCTGGTTTAGACCGTTGGTATAGACCGCCACAACGGACCTAGGTCCTGACTTCGGAGTCCTTACTTCAGCAAATCGCGGAAGCAACGTCGTTCACGCGGCTGCCGGTAATTCCGGCGGCGGGCAACCTTCGCGCGCCTCCCGACATCCTTATAGATGTCACCTGGCAACGAGGAGGCTCTAGTACGGAGGAAACGGCTACTCACGGTTGCGGCCACCACGGCGGCACTTGCGCTCACGACCTCGCTCGCGCTGGCAGCGAGCAGCCCGGACGCCCGCGCAGGCGCTACCGGACGGCACGTCCCCGCGCCCGCGGTGCCGCGCTACTACATGGCGCTGCCAGGGGCGGACAACTTCGCGAACGTGCCGGGCGCGCCGACCGCCATGGTCGCCGACACGTTCACCGGCACGAAGCTGCTCACCGTGCGGCCGTTCGGGAAGGACAAGTTCGTCACCGTGTCGGCGGCGGCCGACGACCGGACGTTCGTCCTCGGCGCGGCGCCCGGCCTGGAGCCTCCTGCCGTCCCGTCGGCGACGACCTGGTACCTGGTGCGCGTGCGGCCAGGCCGGGTATTCACCGCCACCGTGCGCAAGCTGCGCGTCCCCGCGCCACCGCCGGGCGGCCGGGCCGACACGACGGCGCTGTCCCCCGACGGCAGGGAACTGGCGGTGCTCGGCACCCGGCCCGTACCTAGCGACTCGTACGCGGAGTTCCTGCTCGTCTACTCGGTCGCCACCGGCCGGCTGCTGCACTCCTGGTCAGGTCCGCTCCGCGTGGCGTGGGATGCCTACACCACGCTCGCCTGGATGGATGGCGGCCGCCAGCTCGCGATCGGTTATACCTGGTTCACCAACGGCGGCCAGTACCTCCGCGTCCGGACGCTGGACGTGAATGGCCAGGGCCACGACCTGATCGCGGCCAGCCGGCTCGCCTGGTCCGTCAAGGACTACCTGAACGTCCCGAAGACCTACCCGCTCACCTGCGCCGTCGACATTCAGGTGACGGTCACGGCGGACGGGACGGTGGTCTGCGGCGCCGCCGGCGTGTTCCGCGCCGTCAAGCAGGCCTTCGGCGGCCCGGCGTGCCCCGCCATCCCCGCCTGGAACTCCGCGGGCTTCCTCGAGTACTCCGCTGTCTCTGGCAAACTGGCCCGCACGGTCTACCGGAC
>DATMKQ010000450.1:0-2944 GCA_035571275.1 Trebonia sp. | reverse complement strand
CCCTTGATGTGATCGGTCAACGGCGGCGGCACCGGGCTCCGGCCCTTGATGTGATCGGTCAACGGCGGCGGCACCGGGCTCCGGCCCTTGATGTGGTCAGTCAACGGCGGCGGCAACGAGCTGCGGCCTTTGCTGGCCGGATGGTCGTTTGCTCGGCCTGTTGTCTCGCGATCGTGCGCTGTGCTGCTTCCACCAGATTCGTGCATCTGACCCGCCAACTCTGTCGGCAGACGCTCTCGACCGACCGTGATCGCTGTGCGTCTCCCTGTAACAGTAACCCCGAACTGGGTCTATCTGACCCCATGAGTTTCCTGCGGGGATCTGCAAACGCACCTGCTCAGAGCGCGGCCCGGGGCGGAAATCGTCACTCGCTGATGTCCTGGCCCGCTGCGGCTCGGGTAGCGTCGCTCGACGTGGCACAGGCACTTGGCTGGCGGTTCGCCAAGCTGTGGACGGCAAGCACGACGTCGGCTCTGGGCAGCGGTCTGGCCACGATCGCGGCGCCGTTGTTCGTCGCGGCGCATACCAGGAGCCCGCTGATCGTGTCTGCCACGTTCGGCGTGGCGTGGCTGCCTTGGCTGCTGTTCGCCCTGCCCGGCGGCGTGCTTGTCGACCGGGTCGACCGGCGGCGGCTGATGGTCACGATCGACTGGGCGCGGGTAGCCGCGATGAGCGTCTTGGCCGCCGCGCTGCTGGCCGGGTCGTCCAGCATCGCATTGCTGGACGCCGTGCTGTTCGTCATCAGTGCAGGCGAGGTCGTCTTCCGTTCAGCGAGCCAGGCAATGGTCTCCTCCGTCGTGCCACATGCGCGGCTCGAACGCGCGAATGGCTGGCTTGTCGGCGGGACCACGCTGATGCAGCAGATGATCGCGGGTCCGCTCGGCGGATTCCTGTTCGTACTGGCAGCGTGCGTCCCGTTCTTTGTCAACGCGGGAACGTACGCGGCGAGCGCGGTCCTGGTCGGCCTGGTCGCGGGGACCTACCGGGCGTCGTCGCGCACCGGCACTGACGGCGATCGCGCAGCGCGGCAGCAACACTCGGTCCGGTCCGAGCTTGCCGAAGGGTTCCGCTGGCTGGCACACCAGCGGGTGCTGCGCACGATGACGGTCTTGATCGGGCTGCTGAATCTCACGCTAACCGCGGCGACCGCGGTGCTGGTGCTGCTGGTGAAGGAGCGGCTTCACCTTGGCGCCGTCGGCTACGGCACGCTGTTCACGTGCGAGGCCGCCGGTGGCCTCCTCGGGTCTGCATGCGGCGACTGGCTCATCAGGCGGGTCACGGCAACCTGGACGATCCGGGTCGGCCTGCTGATCGAGGCAGGGCTGCACCTCACCCTGGCAGTCTCACGCAGCGCATACCTCGTCGGCTTCATGCTGTTCGCGTTCGGGGTGCACGGCGCGTTGTGGACGATCGTTGGAAGCTCGCTGCGGCAGCGGCTGACGCCACCGGAGATGCTCGGCCGGGTCGCCAGCACGAGCCTGTTCATCGCGGCCGGAGGCAACTGCGTCGGCGCCGTGCTCGGCGGCGTGATCGCGGCCAAGTTCGGGATCACCGCCCCCTACTGGGCCGGGTTCGTGGTCGCAGTCCTCGTGTCGGCCGCCACCTGGCGAGTCTTCAACCGGGCAACCGTCGCCCAGGCGTACGCAGCAGGTGAGTCGGCTGCATGATCGTCCACGGGGCCGAAATTGGCTGGGATCACTCCGGCCACTCTGCCTACGATCGGACGCATGCCGAGCTATGAACCAGTAGACCTGTCCGCCGCCTGGAATTCCGGTGTCAACGTTCTTGGCGATGAGCCGGGTGATGTTCCGCTCGGAAGGGTGGTCCTGCGCGGCCTGCCGTTCCTGATTGGGCCCGAGCCGCAGTCTCCGGAGCGGTGCTTCGTGGTACCCGGCGCTCCGACGTCGGTGGAGATCGGCCGACTGGCACCGCGGGTGATCATCGCGCACCGGCTGCTCGAGCCGGGTGCACCGGCAGGTCACGCCGTCGGGCAGACCGTCGCGGAGTACGCGTTTCACCTTGCCGGCGGCGAGGTGGTGGTCGCACCGATCCGGGAGCGGTTCGAAATCCAGGTGGTGCCGCCGGGGTGGGGGCGTCTGCCGTTCCTCGCCGTCACCGATACCAGCGATCACAGCATGCCGCGGTTCGAGGGCAGATGGGGCGACGCCGGGGCTCGCCTGGTGGAACACGACCTGGGCTGGCCCGCGGGGTACTTCCTCTGGTGCTGGGAGAATCCTCATCCGGAACGAGCGGTCGAACGGATCGAGCTCATCCCGCGCGGCACGCGATTCCTCGTGGCGGGCATCACGACCAGCGACGTTGATGAGCACCCGTTCGTCCGCGAGCCGGCGCGCCCGGTTCGGATCGTGGCGAAGGACGGGCGGGACGGCGTCCTCGATGTCGACGTTGACAGGGGTGTCGCGACCTACCCGCAACCGCTGCCCGGCGAGGACGACCGGGCCGGCTGGGGAGCGACCGAGGGAGCGTCCGCGTACACATCGATCGCCGCGCTGCCGTCGGCGACCGTCACGGTCCGCCAGGGCGACAGCGAGCTTGGCCGGGCCCGCTGGGGCGACGTGGAACGTGACGGGCAGGCGGACGCCGGCCAGGTCTCGCTGGAAATCGTCGAGGGCGGCCGCAACTGGGTGCATGTCAGGGTCGTCGACGATGCGACCGGGCGGCCGGTGCCATGCCGGGTTCATTTCCGCTCGGCCGAGGGCGTTCCCTACCAGCCGCACGGCCACCACAATCACGTCACCCAGAATCTCGACAGCTGGCACTACGACGTTGGCGGTGACACCCGTCTGGGTCAGCGCACCTACGCATACATCGACGGCACCTGCCAGGGATGGCTGCCGCGAGGCGACGTCGTCGTGGATGTTGCGCGCGGGTTCGAATACGAACCGCTCCGGCAGACCGTGCGGATCGAGCCGGGCCAGCGAGA
>DATMKQ010000449.1:0-4353 GCA_035571275.1 Trebonia sp. | reverse complement strand
AACTCGTTCTCCGCCAGCTACTACACCTCAGGTCAGTCCCGCGGCGAGCCGTCGAACTTCCAGGCCAACGTCACGTACACGGCCTCACCGGGCGCCGTGCCGGCGTCCTACCGCATCCGGATCAACGACCCGCTGTCCGTCGACTCCACGAAGGTGTACCTGATCGGGCACGGCTACGCGCCGGTGTTCCAGGTGACGACCGCGCAGGGGCAGGTCGTGTACAACGAGGCCACGCCGTTCATTCCGGCGAACACTGGCACGCTCCTGTCCGACGGGGTGGTCAAGGTCCCGGAGGGCTCGCCGTCGCAGCTTGGCTTCATGGGCGTTTTCGTCCCGACCGCCGTGTCGGTCGGCGGCTCGCTCGAATCCGCGTTCCCCGCGGCGGATAACCCGGTCGTGTCGCTGATCGCCTACTCCTGCGGGTCGTGCATGAACTCGAGCGTGCCGCAGTCGGTCTACCAGCTAGACACCACCGGCATGCAGAAGCTGACCGCGACGCCGCACGTGCTGTTCCCCGGTCAGTCGTGGTCACTGCCCGGCGGCAACGGGAAGATCACCTTCGTCGGGATCAAGCAGTGGGCCAGCCTGGCCATCACCTACGACCCGGGTCAGGTGCCGGCGCTGGTCTGCGGGATACTGGCGCTCGGCGGGCTGCTGCTCTCGTTCCTGGTGCGCCGCCGTCGGGTGTTCGTGCGAGCGGAGCCCGCCGCGGGCGGCGGATCGCTGGTGACGGTCGGCGGCCTGGCCCGCACCGATGCCAGCGGTGGCTTCGAGGACGAATTCGCCTCGCTGGCGGCCGAGCTCGCGGCCGCGGACGCGTCGGCCGCCCCCGAGCCTGGCGAAACAAAACGTGAGCCTAACAACCAGTCAGAAGCGGGAGCGTGAGGCTCGTGGCCGTCAACGTTGGTTTGGCCCAGGTAAGCAGCGACTTCATGATCGCGGCACTGCTGATCTACTCGCTCGCTGTGCTCGGGTTCGCCGGCGACTTCGCCTTCGGGCGGCCGCGCCGGGCGGTATCCGCGGCCAGCGAACCGGCGGCTGAACTCGCGGCCGTCGGCGTGGCGGGCGCCGCACGGGTCGGCGCGTCGGTCGGCGCGGCGGGCACGGCCGGATCGGGTAGTGCCGCGGGTGCGGCCGGATCGGGTGGTGCCGCGGGTGCGGCCGGACCGGGTGGTGCCGCGGGTGCTGGCGGGGACTCGGCGTCGGCCAGCGGCGCGGTCCCCGTGCTGCCGGCCAGGAAAGTGCCCGCGCTGCGCGCGATCTGGGAGGCGGGCCCCTGGGTCCGGGCCGCCATGACGTTCAGCGTGGTCGGCCTGCTCGCGCACGTGATCGCGGTTGTCACCAGAGGGCTCGCGGTACACCGGGCCCCGTGGGGCAACATGTACGAGTTCGTCACCGCGCTCACCTGCATTGCCGCGCTGTTCTTCGTGTACGTCATGATCCGGTACCGCGCCTGGGCGCTCGGCGTGTTCGTGATGGGCGCGATCGTGATCGCCCTGGGGCTCGCCGAGACCGTCATCTACACCGCCGCGGGCCCGCTGGTGCCAGCCCTCCAGTCGTACTGGCTGAGCATTCACGTGACCGCGATGACGCTGGCGACCGGGATCTTCTTCGTCGCCGCGGTGCTAGGCGTGATGTACCTGGTCGCCGACCGGTACCGGGCGCGGGTCGCGGCCGGGAAGGCGCAGGGGGGCAACGGGCTGATCGAGCGGATCCCGGCACCCGCGCAGCTTGACAAGCTCACTTACCGAACGGTCATCTTCGGATTCCCGATCTGGACGTTCGGCGTCATCGCCGGCGCCATCTGGGCGGACCAGGCCTGGGGCCGGTACTGGGGCTGGGACCCGGTAGAGACCTGGGCGTTCATCACGTGGGTGCTCTACGCGGCTTACCTGCACGCACGCGCCACCGCCGGCTGGCGGGGCCGCGCCGCGCACTACATCCAGCTGCTCGGCTTCGCGAGCCTCGCGTTCAACATCCTGGTGGTCCAGGTCTTCATCACCGGCATGCACTCCTACGCCGGCGTAGGCTGACCCGCCCGCGCCCGCGGCCCCGGCTACGACCCCGACGATCATCCCCTCGGGCCCGTGCGCCCGCCGTATCCCGCCGTATCCCGCCGGTCTCACCATCCGACCGTCTCACCATCCGAAATACATGACGTGACATGGGGATAGGGCACATGCGCGCCCCTCATACCAGGACATATCGGACACATACCGGTACGTCTTTTGCCCTAAGTCAGGCTGTAGCCGTTTCATTGCAGGATGTCATCGGATTTTGGTCCGATATGCCGGGTTTGTCGTTTGTCCGAAGAGGTTACTCGCCGGCGTCCGCGGAGGTGTCCCGGATCCGGGCTCCTAGCTGGCGCAGGAACTCGGAGTCGTCGTCGGGGCCCTTCGGAATGGTCACGCCATCTTTCTTCGACCGGCCGGCCGGATGGCGGGCGATGGCGTCGTCGGCCGCGGTCCACTCCGCGTACAAGCCGAAGTCCATGTCGCCCTGCTCGATCAGCGTCGGGCGCTCGGCTTGGCTGGCCGCCCACGACTGCCGGACCCGCGACCGGCGGGCGATGTACCAAGCGGCGGCACCGATGATGAACGTCGTGGCGATGATGCTGATCCAGGCGGGCTTGGACAAGCCCCGGAAGTCGCGGATCGGCGTGAGCGCCGCGTCGGTCAGACAGTAAAGCCAGCACCCAGCTAGGAAAAGGACAAACAGGACACCGGACAGCACCATGACGAAAGCCTAACCTCCAGCGTGCTACGCCGTATCTGAAATGGTCATCTTTCCTCACCTGCATGTTTAGTCACCGTCTGTCACCCAGGCTGACGTGGTAGCTCAATTCGGAATACGCTGGCCCTCGGGTGCGAAATCAGGGAGTTCCCATAATGCGGCTACGCCTATTCGAGCGACTCCGCCGACTCGTCGGCTGGCATGCTGGCTCGCGTGCCCGGCCACGTCGCGGGGCACTAGATCCTCGTGGCCGCGACGAGGCGGGCAGACATCGCAGAGACGGCGGGGCGTCGCGGACCGGCGGTGGCCGGCAGTCGAGGCACGCGGCGGATAGCGGTGCGTCCCGGCGCCACGGGCGCCCGCCAGACAACGGGTCTGCGCAGTGGGCCGGACACTCGAATCCCGGCTGGGCTGATGGCGGCGGCACGGGCGGCGGGGCCGGCGATGCGCCCTGGCCTGGCGACAACGGTGTGCGGGGCGGGCCCCCGACCCCAGTAGGCCCTGCGCTCGGCGGCGGCGCGGCGCCGGCCGGCCGCACGGTCGGCGGCGGCGGGGCGGCGATTGGCCGCGCGACCGGCGGCGGTGGCGGCGGCGCGCGCGCCAGGATCCGGGAGGCGCCGTACGGCACGGCGCCGGTGGGATCGGTGACGGCCGGGCGCGAGCTTCCCCAAGCGGACGCCTCCTTCGCGGCGGACGTGGCGAGCGTGGCGAGCACGGCTGGCATCGCGGTGCCGCGACAGCCCTGGTACCAGGTAGTTGGCGACCCCGCGCGCACCGCGGCAGGCGCCGCGCGACCCGCCGCCTTGCCGTTCGCGGATCCGCACTCGCGAGGCCACCCCGACCATGGGGACGGTCGCAGGAACTGCGGCGCGCTCGAGGCAGTGCTGTGGCGGCAGTGGGACCCCGCGACGATCCCGCCGTCCGAGGTCGTCACCGCCATCGACCGGCTGGCGGGGTTCCCCCGGCAACTCCAGGAGAAGCTGGCCTCCGCCCTCGATGGGATCTACGTGGGCGCGGGCGGTGTCCCTGACCTCGACGACATGTCGGCGATGCACGGAGTCCCGCTGCCCGCCGGCCACGCGACCTGGGACGCCTGCGCGGGCGCCTACGGCGAGCGGAAGATCGTCGTAGGTTCGCGGCCTTCGCCCACCCCGGACGTGATGTGCCACGAGGTCGGGCACGCGCTCGACGACATCGACAGCGCGCCAGGGAAGTGGCAATCGGACTCAGCCGAGTTCCGGATGTTGTACGAGCAGTGCCAGGCATATATCGCGAGCGACTTTCACCGGCAGCGAGGCGGTCTTGGCCGCAAGGAGTTCTTCGCCGACGCCTTCGCCTCGATCGCGTCAGCGCAGCGGCCGGCGCTAGTCGACATGCTGAGCGGCAACACGCGAGTCGCGCTCAGAGTGATGCTGTACTTCAACCGGCGTTATGGCATCTAGGGTGATCGTGCGATGTTTGTCATTCGACTACCGAACGGGAACCTGCGGGTCCCTCAGACGGCCGTTGGCCAGGACGGGCGCATCATCGGCGACGCGTACGTCGAGATCGGGCCGCAGGACGCCGACTATGCCCGGCTGGCCGCGCAGGCGCTGACGCCAGAGGAGGCCGAGCGCCGAC
>DATMKQ010000448.1:0-23564 GCA_035571275.1 Trebonia sp. | reverse complement strand
CGAACGACATCTACCTGAGCGTGGACCGCAACGCGGTCTACGTACCGCCCAAGCCCGAGTAGAACCCAACCCCCGAAGTAGTCCCCTCACGGCAAGGGAGCCGCCATGGCTACCGTCGCAGCGGTCATCGCCTCGACCCATCACCCGTTCTACTACCGCGCGAGCACCTCTACCGGTGCCGACCGGCCGCCGTTCGCGGACGAATGGGTGGCCAAGATCGAGGCGTTCCGGGCCACGCTCACCCGGGCCGAGCCGGACGTCCTGGTCATGGTGGGCAGCGACCACTTCCACCAGCTGTGGCTGGATAACATGCCGCAGTTCCTGGTCGGCAAGGCGCCGTTCTTCGACGCGAACTGGTACAACGAGGAGCGCGAGTTCGGCCTGCCGCGGATGTTCTTCCAGGGGCAGGAGGACCTGTCAGGGCACATCCTGCGCGACGGCCTTGACGCGGGCTTCGACCTCGCGTTCAGCAACGAGCTGCGGATCGACCACAGCGTCACCTGCCCGATGATCACCCTGCGGCCCGAGGCTGACCTGCCAATCGTGCCGATCTACACGAACATCTTCGCGCCGCCGCTGCCGCAGCCGAAGCGGTACGTCCAGCTTGGCCGGACGATCCGCGAGCTCGTGGAATCCTGGCCAACCGACCAGCGGGTGGCGATCATCGGGACCGGCCACCTGTCGCTCGAGCTTGGCGGCCCGCGCCAGTTCGGCCCGCACGGCCCGGACCCCGAGTTCGACCGCAAGGCCGTCGAGTGGATCGCCAATGGCGACATTGAGAAGGCGCTCGGCGAGGTGTCGCTGGATAGCCTGTGGCTGCCCGGCAACGCCACGCACGGCTTCCTCGACTTCATGTTGATGATGGGCGCCGCTGGCGCCGGCGAGAAGGCCGACTACGTGGACACCCTGGACCTCTTCCACACGATGGAGGCCTACTTCACCTGGTATCCAAACGGGGTGAGCTCGTGAGCAACTACCTGCTGAACAAGTTCCTCTACACGATCGACCGCGACCCGGAGCTCGTGGAGCGATACCGCTCCGAGCCCCGCGAGACCGTGGCGTGGTGGGAGGCCGAGCGCGCGAACGCGATCCTGAACGTCCATGGTGACGAGTGCTCCACCTGGCTGAAGTTCGACGACGTCGAACGGGAGGCGCTCGCCGCGCATGACTACCCCAAGCTGTTCGAGCTCGGCGCGCACCCGTTCCTGACGCTGACCCTGTTCATCGCCATGTTCGAGCGCGACTACGCCGAACCCCTGGGCTTCCAGCTCGAGTACGCGCACCGTCTGTCCCACTTCTCCATGCCTTACCCAGACATCTCCACCTAGCTGCAAAGCTCAAGGCTGAATGTCCCGTTGGGCTGGCTGTGACCAGATGAATGTCCCATTCATCCGCTTGCGTTGCCCCGCGATACCGTGTCGCCATGACCGCTGAAGGGGACCGGATCGCCGGGTTTGGCAGGCTTGAGGACGGGTTGAAGCAGGCGAGCCCGTGGTACACGTGGGGGCCCTATGTCAGTGAGCGGCAATGGGGCACGGTACGCGAGGACTACAGCGAAGATGGCGACGCGTGGCGCTACCTCTCGCATGACCAGGCCAGGTCCAGGGCCTACCGCTGGGGCGAGGACGGGCTAGCCGGATTCTGCGACGTGGAGCAGCGGCTCTGCCTCGGACTAGCGCTGTGGAACGGGCGCGACCCGTACTTCAAGGAGCGCCTGTTCGGCCTCACCGGCCCGGAAGGCAACCACGGTGAGGACGTCAAGGAGTACTGGTGGTACCTGGACGCGGTACCGAGCCACGCCTGGAACCGGTGGCGCTACCACTACCCGCGGGCGGCGTTCCCCTACGACACCCTGCGGCAAGAGAACGCCAGGCGAGACCGGCGCAGCCCCGAGTACGAACTGATGGACACCGGAATCTTCGACGACGACAGGTACTGGATCACCGAGGTGACCTACGCCAAGTCCGACGACGCGGCCGAGGTCCTGATGCTGATCGGCGTGACCAACGCCGGCCCGGACACCGACACGGTGCACGTGCTGCCGACCGCGTGGTTCAGGAACACGTGGTCCTGGGACCACGGCGCGCCAAAGCCAGTGCTCAAGATCCCTGATAACAGCAAGAGTCAGGGTGCGGGGGCTGGGGGGCGGGGTGCGGCGGCGGGTGTGGTGGTTGAGCATCCCTTTCTTGGGACGCTTGAGCTGCTCGCTGACGCCGGGCCGGGTGAGGTCGCGCCGATCGTGCTGTTCTGCGAGAACGAGAGCAATACCGCGCGGCTGTTCGGCTGTGCTCCTCGCACGCCGTACCCGAAGGACGGCATCAACGATCACGTGGTGTCAGGGGCCGCCACCGTCAACCCCGGTCTTACGGGTACCAAGTGCTCGTTCTGGTACCGGCTGACCGTGGAACCCGGTGGCACGGCCGAGATCCGGCTGCGGTTGCGGCCGTACGGTACGGCAGGCGCCACGCCTCCGTTCGGAGAAAATTTTGACAGGACCGTCGCGGACAGGAAAGCCGAGGCCGACGAGTTCTACACGGCGCTGACCCCAGTGGGCGCCTCAGCGGACGAGGGCCTCGTCATGCGGCAGGCCTTCGCCGGAATGCTGTGGGGGAAGCAGTTCTACGACTATGACGTGGCCCGTTGGCTGGACGGAGATCCGGCGCAGCCGCCACCGCCGCCGGACCGCGGCCTGAACAGGAACGCGCGCTGGCGGACCTTCAACGCGTTCGACATCATGTCGATGCCGGACAAGTGGGAGTATCCCTGGTTCGCGGCCTGGGACCTGGCATTCCATTGCGTGAGCCTCGCGCACGTTGACCCTGGGTTCGCCAAGTACCAGCTCATCCTGCTGTGCCGGGAGTGGTTCCAGCACCCCAACGGCGCGTTGCCCGCGTACGAGTGGGACTTCAGCGACGTGAACCCGCCGGTGCAGGCCTGGGCCGCGCTCGAGGTCTTCGCCCTCGACGGCGGCCGCGACCTCGATTTCCTCGCCCGGATCTTCGACAAGCTGCTCGTCAACTTCACCTGGTGGGTCAACAGGGAAGACATTTGGGGCAACAACCTGTTCGAGGGCGGATTCCTCGGCCTGGACAACATCGGGCCGATCGACCGCTCGCACCTGCCGCCAGGCACCGTGCTCGAACAGTCCGACGCGACCGGCTGGATGGCGTTTTACGCGCTGTCGATGGCCATGATCGCCTCGATCCTGTGGCGCAGCGGCCGTCGCCAGGGCGCCGACCTCGTGCTCAAGTTCCTCGAACACTACGCGGCCATCGCCGGGGCCCTCGAATCGCAGGGCATGTGGGACGAGGCGGACGGGATGTTCTACGACCACCTCTGCCTGGCCAGCGGCGTGGTCATCCCGGTCAAGGCCCGATCCATGGTGGGGATGATCCCGCTGCTCGCGATGGCGATCGTCGACGAGGCGATGATGCGTAACGCGATGAAGTTCGGCAAGCAGTTCGCGGACTTCCTCGACCGGCAGGGCCTCGCCGACGCAGCCAAGCTCAGGGAGCAGGGGCTGCTGCGAGACGGCGACGGAGATGTTGAGCGGTTGCTGCTCAGCGTCGTAGGCACCGATCGGCTCGTCGCCCTGTTCAGGTCGCTCTTCGACGAGTCACGGTTCCTGTCCGCTTACGGACTGCGCTCGCTGAGCGCCGTGCACAGGGAGCAGCCCTACGTGCTGCACCTGGAGGGGACGACGGCGACGATCGACTACGAGCCCGCCGAGTCGACCACGGCGATGTTCGGCGGCAACTCGAACTGGCGCGGCCCGATCTGGTTCCCCCTGAATTACCTGTTGATCAGCAGCCTGCTGAGATACCACAAGTTCTATGGCGACGACCTGACCGTGGAGTACCCCACCGGGTCGGGCCAGCACCGGACGCTTGAGGAGATCGCGCAGAACCTGCGGGACCGGCTCATCTCGATCTTCACCAGAGGCCCCGACGGCCGGCGCCCCTGCTTCGGCTGGGTTGACCGGCTCCAGCATGACCCGCGATGGCGCGACAACGTCTGCTTCAACGAGTACTTCCACGGTGATGACGCGGCGGGCCTTGGCGCCAGCCACCAGACGGGCTGGACCGGGCTGATCGCCGACGTCATCCGCCGCCGCCACGGAGCGGCCCCGGAAACGGTAGACCTGATCAGCGACCTGCTGTACTCGCGGCAGGAGCCCGGATCATCTCCTCCTCCGTGGGAGGGGACTGCCGCGGGATGACGATGACAGGCAGGGCGGCCCGGGTGAGCGGCCGGTGCGGCCACTCCGGTGCGTCAAGTCCGGCCTGTTGCCGGCAAGGGTGACTGCACGTGTGGCACGCCCCGGCCGCGGCTCGCCGCTGCCTGGTCATCGCGACGCCGACTACGGTCAGGACCGTCGCGAACAGGCATCCCGCTACGAGGATAACGATGTCGGTGACTAATCCCATCCCCGCCGCCGCGCGCCCCGCCGTATGCCACAGGGCGAGGATGCCGACGACAAGGACGGCTGTGATGGTCGAGAGCCTCGGGACGTAGCAGCGCAAAGCAGCCTCTCTTTCCCGCTCCGGGGTGCGCGCAGAGAAACAGTGAAGTGGCCGTGCGTCATTGCCGCCCACTGTATTGCTTCGCAGAAGTAGGCCCGGCTGTCAAGAGCGGGCGTGCGCGCGCAGTGCTATCGCGGCGAGAAGTCCAGCGAAGATCATCAGCCCGCCCGACACGTACAACGCCGCGTGCACGCCATCGCTGAACGCCCCGTACGCCGCCCCCACCACCTCGCCGACAACTCCGCTGTGCGTGTTGTAGTTGCTGGCGGTGATGCCAGTAGCCTGCCCGGTCTCGATGAACTGGATGATGATCGCCTTGTAGCCGAGAATCTGCGCCTTCGCGCTCGCCGACACGTGCAGCGCTTCGAGATGGCTGGTTATGTTCGCGTTGACCTGGGAGAAAACGAGCGCGCCGAGGACCGCGACACCGGTGACCGCGCCGATCTCACGGCTCGTATTGGCGGCCGAGGCCGCCATCCCTGACCGCTCAGGCGGCACCGCGTCCAGCACGGTCGCGGTGACCGGCACGACCGTGATGCCGATGCCGATGCCGGCGACGGCGAGGGTGAGCGCCAGCAGGGGATAGTCAGGGTGCTCGTTGATGAGCGGATCCGTCAGCAGCAGACCGGCGGCGAACAGCAGGCAGCCGATGGTGATCGGCCATCGCGGCCCGGCCCGGCCGGTCCAGTAGCCGGTGAATACCGACGCGACGATCATCAGCACCGTCATCGGCGCGAAGATGGCCGCGATCTTGTACCCCGAGTCGCTGAAGACCTCGACGAAGTACAGCGCGGTGAAAAAGAAGATCGCGAACGTGGAGAAGTATGTGCACAACCCGACTACGTTCGGCACCGTGAAGCGGGCCAGCCGGAAGAACCGCAAGTCGATCAGCGGGTTGGCCGCCCGGCGCTCCCGCCAGACGAACGTCACCGCGAGCACCGCGGCGGCACAGAACAGCGTTACAGGGACGGTGGAGGCGAAGCCGGACGTCTCCGCGTCGATGATCCCGAATATCAGCGTCGCGAGCGCGCCCGCGCCAAGCAGCGCGCCGGACGTGTCGACGCGCCCAGTGCGCGGGTCGGAGCTCTCCGGCACGACGATCGCGGCGACAAGCAACGCGGACAGTCCGAACGCCAGGTTGAACCAGAAGATCCCGCGCCAGCTCCAGACACCGATAAGGAAGCCGCCGATCACCGGGCCGGCGGCGAGCGCGAGCCCGGAGACCGCGGCCCAGACGCCGACCGCGCGGGCGCGGGCCCGCCCGTCGTCGAAGATGTGCCGCAGCACCGACAGCGTGCCAGGCTCGCTCGCCGCCGCGCCGAGGCCCATGATGGCGCGCCCGGCGATCAGCGTCTGCGCGTTCGGTGCGAGGGCGCAGAGCACGGAGCCCGCGCAGAACACGCCGGCGCCGCTCAGCATGACCTTCTTGCGGCCAAGCTCGTCGCCGATCATCCCGCACGCCAGCATGATGCTGGCGAACGTCAAGGCGTAAGCGCCGACCACCCACTGCAGGTCGGGGACGCTCGCGTGCAGATCGGTCTGCAGCTTGCCGAGCCCGACGGACACGATGGTGTTGTCGAGGAAAGTAAGGAACAGGATCGTGCACAGGGCGGCGAGCGCTACCGAGCTTGCCCGGTAGCGCCCGCCGCCCGCGCTGTCGGCCCGCGGCGCGGTTAGCCGGCTGAACTGCATGCCGTGGGAATCTTGATGTTCAGCAGCGACGCGCCCTCCTGCAGAAGGCCGCAGAACACGTCGTCACCGACCTTCCACACACCGCCTTGGAGCACGGCGGTGCCGGTCGCGCCGCTGGCCACGGTTGTGCCAGCCGCCGAGAGGTCGTATTTCACTTTCGCCTGCGTCGGCGAGGTCAGCGTCACGGAGTCCACCTTCGAGGTCACCGCGGACGCCAGTGGGCTGCCGGAGAACGCGTTGACCGCGGAGGTGAACGTCGAGCCGTTCTCTAGCAACTGGATGCGCTTGCTGTTGGGGGTAGAGGAGCTGAAGAACGCCTCCCAGTTGGTGGTGATCTCCGCGACCGCGGAGGAGGAACCGCCGCTAGATGTGGCTGAGGCGGTATTGGAAGCCGACGCCGCCGTCGATGACGGCGTGGCTGGGGGTGTGCTACTACTACCCGAACTGGGGCTGCTTGAGCATGCTGCAATCGCCGTAGCGAACGCCAGGCCGAGCGCCGGGGCTAGCAAGATCCGGCGAGCCATGTGCTGGAATCGCATTCGGTGCGCCTCCTTGGTCCGCGTCGGATTTGGTCCGTTAACTGGATGAGTAACCCTGAATGATTCCTCAGGGCCAATTGTGTATCCGACGGCTAGGAAACGCCTCGCGATCGCCGACGTCCGCGTCAGTTCCAGCGCGATGCTTCACGTGAAACGTGTGCTCAACGTCCCTTGCCCCGGTACAACCGGACCGCGAGCGGGGCGAAGATGGCGAGCATGGCCGCGGACCAGCAGACCACGGCGAGTTCGGGATGCTGCGCGGGCCAGGCGTGCACGAGAGCGGCCGGGTTCGGATTGCCGAACAGATGGCGGCACGCGGCCGCGAGCGAGGACATCGGATTCCACTCCGCGACCGGCTGAAGCCAGCCCGGCATGCTCTGCGTGGGCACGAACGCGCTCGAGATGAACGTCAGCGGCAAGAAGATGATGAAGCCGCTCTGCTGCGCCGCCTCGGGGCTGCGCAGCACCATGCCGAGACATACCCCGGCCCAGGTGAACGCGTACCCGAACAGCAGCGCGAGCGCGAACGCCTCGATCGCGTCCCCGGCCCCCGTGTGGATCCGCCAGCCGATCGCGAGCCCGACCAGCGCCACGACCGCGGCTCCGATCACCTGGGTCAGCAGGTCGGCGATCGTCCTGGCGGTCAGCACCGCCGCGCGGGACATGGGCAGCGAGCGGAACCGGTCGATAAGCCCGGTGGACATGTCGGAGACGACCGCGACCGCGGTGCCAGGCGCGGTCTGGGCCAGGCCCATGCCGAGCATGCCGCCGATCAGGTACTCGTGATAGTTCCCGCCACCGACGCCGATCGCACCGCCGAAGACGTAGGCGAACATGAGCACGAACAGCACGGGCTGTATGGTCACGTCGGACAGCGTCTCTGGCTCGTTCCTGATCCGGGCGATGCTGCGCTTGGTCAGCACCCAGACGTCGCTGAGGAACTGGGCAGGCCCGCCGCGCTCCGTGGTCAAGTCCGCCGTGGTCAGGTCGTCCGCGAACAGCGTGGTCATGCCGCCTCCTCCTCCTGCTCTTCTGCCTTGTGTCCGGTCAGCGTGAGGAACACGTCGTCGAGGGACGCGCTGCGCACCGAGATGTCGCTCACTCGTACGCCCATGGCGTCAAGCGCGCGAAGCACCTCGGTGGCCAGCCCGTCGCCCGCGCTGACGGGGACCTCGAGCAGACGGTCCGGTTCGTTCGGGACGATGGTTCCGGTGGCGAACGGCTTGAGAGCGCTTATCGCCGCCTGCGTGTCCGCCCCCGCGGCGAGCGTCAGCGCGATCCGCTGCCCGCCGAGGGACGACTTGAGCTCGGCGGGCGCGCCCTCAGCGATGACCTTGCCGCCATCGATGACCGCGATCCTGCTGGCCAGTTGGTCGGCCTCGTCCAGGTACTGCGTGGTGAGCAGCAGCGTCGTGCCGCCCGCCACCAGGCCGCGCACGATGTCCCACATCAGCGCGCGGGCGCTCGGGTCCAGGCCCGTGGTCGGCTCGTCAAGAAACAGCACCGCGGGATTCCCGATTAGGCTGGCGGCCAGGTCGAGGCGGCGCCGCATGCCACCCGAGTACGTCTTGACCGCGCGGTTTGCCGCGTCGGTCAGGTCGAAGCGGCCGAGCAGGTCGTCCGCCCGCCGCCGCGCGGCCTTCGAGGTCAGCCTGCTGAGCTGCCCGATCATGACCAGGTTGGCCCGTCCGGACAGATATTCGTCGAGCGCCGCGTACTGGCCGGTCAGTCCGATCGTGCGGCGAACCGCCGCGGCTTCCGTCACCACATCACGGCCGAACACACGCGCATGCCCCCCGTCAGGGCGCAGCAGCGTCGCGAGCACACGGACCGCGGTGGTCTTACCCGCGCCGTTCGGGCCGAGCAGTCCGTAGACGGTGCCCGGCGGCACCGTCAGATCGAGCCCTGCCAGCGCCTTCGTCTTCCCGAAGTGCTTGACCAGCCCCTCCGCCTCGATGGCGGGTTCCTCGCTCATGGTGATGCCCCGATCATTTTCTCGTACGCTGTACTAGTATCGTACGACGTACCATAGCAGTACGCCGTACGAGAAGACAACAAGATATTACGCGAATGGTTGAGGCTTCTCCTATGAATAAGGTCGAGGACGAGGACCCGTTCGTGCCGCTGCGCCCGATCTTCGGCACGAACCCCCACGACCGGCACGAACTCAGGCGCGAGGCGCAGATCGCCGAGCACGTCACCAGGCACCGGGAGCACGGCGGCGGTCCGGGGCGCCGGGCCCGCGGCCTTCAGCTGGCCGATATCGTCACCGTGGCGGTCACCGTCGCCGATGCCGAGGGCACAGACGCGATCAGCATGCGGCGGATCGCCCGCGAGCTAAACGTGGGCACGATGTCGCTGTACTGGTACGTCGAGTCCAAGGACGAGCTGCACCGGTTGATGCTGGAGCGGGTATCGGCCGAGGCGGAGGCGCCGGAACCCTCCGGAGACTGGCGCGCGGACCTGCGCGGGTACGCCCGTACCATGCGGGACGCGCTGCTGCGGCATCCGTGGGCCATCGACTTCATCGGCATGGGACCGCCGTCCGGCCCGAACGACGCGCGGAACGTCGAACGCCTGCTCGCCGCGGTCGACGGGCTCGGCCTGGACATCACCACGGCACTGTGGATCCTGATGACGGTGTGGACTTACGTGGCGGGTGCGGCCCTCCGTGAGGTCCAGGAGATCCGCTGGCAGCGCAGCACGGAAGCGGCCGCGGGCGCGATGGCAGCGAGCGACGTCGCCACCATGTTCAGTGAGTTCGAGCGCCGGATCAGGGAATCGGGGCGGTACCCGCAACTGGTACGTGCGCTCGACGCGGGCGTCGACCCGGATGCGCCGGAGACAAGGGACGATAGGTTCGAGTTCGGCCTCGACTGCGTGCTCGACGGAATCGCGGCAAGACTGCGGTCCTGACCAGTGCTACTTCCAGCGAAAGAAAGCGAGGACGGGTGGCAGCGGTGCAGCATGTCACGTCTGCGAATGCGCGGTTCCAGCAGTGGCAGGCGCTGCTGGAGAATCGGAACAAGCGCCAGCGCGCCCGCGAGTTCCTGGTGCAGGGCGTGCGGCCGATCACGATCGCTGTCGAGCGAGGCTGGCCGATCCGCACGCTGATCTTCGACCGGTCCCGGTCGCTGTCGGGCTGGGCACAGGCGTTGCAGCGTTCTGTCCGGACCGAGCAGGTGGCGATGTCCTCAGAACTGCTGGCCGAGCTGGGCGAGAAGGAGGAGGCGGCGCCTGAGGTCATTGCCGTAATGGAGATCCCGGACGACGACCTGGGGCGAATCGCCGTCGGGCCGCGGTTCCTCGCAGTGGTGTTCGACCGCCCGGGCAGTCCAGGCAACATCGGGTCGATCATCCGCTCCGCCGATGCGTTCGGCGCGGGCGGGGTGATCGTGACGGGGCACGCCGCCGATGTCTACGACCCCAAGGCGGTTCGGGCGAGCACCGGCTCGCTGTTCGCTGTGCCCGCCGTCCGGGTCCCGTCGCATCGTGAGGTGCTGGCGTGGGTCGAGGAGCAGCGGGAGCGGGGCGACCCGGTGCGGATCGTCGGCACTGACGAACACGGTGCGGCCGATCTCTTCGACTTCGACCTGACCGGGCCGACGCTGTTGCTGATCGGGAACGAGACGAAGGGACTCAGTGCCGCGTGGCGCGAGGCTTGCGACCACATGGTGCGCATCCCTATGACGGGGACGGCGAGTTCCCTCAACGCGGCGAACGCGGCGACGGCCGTCCTGTACGAGGCGGCGCGGCAGCGGATCATGGCGGCCAGGCGCTGATCGCGCCCGGCCTGGCTACTTCCAGTGGAAGCGTACGAAGATGCGCCCGAAGTTCTTGGAGTCCTTCTCGATTCGATAGGACTTGAGGTTTGTGGCAGCAGGACGGTTCTTGTCGAGGAACCGCAAGACGTGCTTCTTGAGCTGGCCGCTCCCCTTGCCAGGGATGATCTCGATCATGGGCGCCTTCTTCGCGACTGCCTCGTCGAAGATCCGCTTGAGCGCGCGCTCGATCTCGTCGCCGTGGTTGTAGATGTCGTGCAGGTCCAGCGTGAGCTTCACGCAACCAGGCTACGTCGGCTGGCCCTGTGGCCACAGCATGGCGATGATCTTGGATACCGTCTCTACGGGGCTGCCTTCGGCGACGACCGTCCGCACCTGCTTCTCATCCGGTTCCGGCGGCTCCATGATGTCCAGCTGGCTTTCCATGAGCCGGACGGGGAAGAAGTGCCCCGATCTGCCGGTCAGCCTGCTGGTCAGCTCCTCCTTGCTCACCGCGAGGAAGATGATCATCGCGGTCGGGTGACCGGACAGCAGCGTGTCGCGGTAGGACCGCTTGAGGACAGAACAGGCGAGCACGCCGGACTCGCCCGCCTCGATCCGGGCGTCCATCCACTCGATGCACTTGCGTAGCCAAGGCGCCCGGTCCTGGTCGTTGAGCGCGACACCGGACCGCATCTTCGCCAGGTTGGCCGGCGAGTGGAAAAGGTCGGCGTCGGCGAAGGGCCAGCGCAGGGCTTTAGCCAGCAGCGTCCCGACGGTCGACTTGCCGCACCCGGCTACTCCGGCGACGATTAGGATCACGCGCCGGAGTCTAGCTCTCGACGAGGGCTTAGCGGACTAGCGCACCCACCGCGACGGCGGCAAAGAGCAGCGTCAGATACACCAGTGACAAGTGGAACAACCGCATCGTGACCAGCTTGTCGGCGTCGGCCGGGGTGCGGGACGCGCGGTACAAGCGGTGCACCTCATACAAGAACGCGGCGCCGAGCACGGCAGCGGTCACGCCGTAGACCGCGCCCGCCCAGTGCCACAGCGCGAGCGACGCCGCCACCATGAGCCAGCTGTCGACCACCGACTCGGCCAGCACGCGGCGGACAGACGCGACCACGGGCAGCATGGGTATGCCAGCGCTGCGGTAGTCGTCACGGTATTTGATGGCGAGCGCCCAGAAGTGCGGCGGCTGCCAGAAGAAGACGACAGCGAACAGCAGCACCGCCGCCCAGGACAGCGAGCCGGTCGCCGCGGCCCAGGCGATGAGCACGGGTGCGGCGCCGCAGACGCCGCCCCACAGCGTCGACTGCGAAGTGTGCCGCTTGAGCAGGACGGTGTAGATCACGACGTAGTACGCGATCGCCGCGAGCGTCAGCCCGGCCGCGAGCAGGTTGGTCGTCAGCGCGAACAGTGTTACCGAGATCACGCCGAGGACCGTGCCGAAGATCAGCGCCGCCCGCGGCGAGATGGTGTGCCTGACCAGTGGCCGGGAGCGGGTCCGCCGCATGATCTCGTCGATGTCCCGGTCGATGTAGCAGTTCAGCGAGTTCGCGCTGCCCGCCGCGAGCGCGCCGCCGACGACCACGACGACGGTCACGAGCAGCGACGGCAGTCCCCGGTAAGCGAGGAAGAGCGTCGGCACCGCGGTAATCAGCAGCAGTTCGATGATCCTCGGCTTGCACAGCGCGACGTAGGCGCCCACTCTCGCCCGGAACCTCTCGGACGCGCGCGTGACCTGCTGCGGCCGCTCTTGCGCCGGGGCAGCTTGACTGCGGACGTTGACCGCGCTCACCAGGGGAAAGACCACCTTCCGGCCCGCAGGAGGCCGGGCACCTCACTGAGACTACACGGCGTCGTAGCGTGCTCCTCCGTCAGCCCGGGACAACGGAAGCGACTACCGCGAGTTCGGAAGTCCGATAGCGGGGAAGGCAAGGAGGAGACGCGAACGTACGGGGGGAATGTGACGGAGTGCACTGTGCCTGGTTCGACCTACCGGCTGCAGCTCACCCCGGACTTCGGGTTCGCCGCGGCGGCCCAGGTCGCGGACTACCTCGCTAGCCTGGGAGTGACGCACGCGTACCTGTCGCCGGTGCTCCAGGCGGTGCCGGGCTCGCGGCACGGCTACGACGTCACCGACCACTCGCGGATCAGAGACGAGTTCGGCGGCGAGAACGGGTTCCGGGCGATGGCGGCACGGCTGCGTCAGGCCGGAGTGGGCATCGTGCTCGATATCGTGCCCAACCACATGGCGCTTCCCGCGGACATATCGCTGAACCGGCAGCTCTGGGCCATGCTGCGAGACGGGCCGGAGTCGCCCTATGCGAGCTGGTTCGACGTGGACTGGGCGGAGGGCGACGGGCGGATGCTGCTGCCGATCCTGGGCAAGCCAGGCGCCGACAGCCTGCCTGATCTGGCCGTCGACCCCGGCGGCGGGCCGGACGGCGAGTCGGCGCTCCGCTACTTCGACCACGTGCTGCCGCTGCGGCCGGGGACGGCCGGACTGCCCGTCGCCGGCCTCGTCGATGCCCAGTATTACCGGCTGGCCTGCTGGCAGGACGCCGCCACCGAACTGAACTGGCGTCGGTTCTTCGACATCACCACGCTGATCGGCGTCCGGGTGGAAAACCCCGCGGTGTTCGACGCCACGCACGCGGTGATCCTGCGGCTAGTCGCCGAGGGGCTCGTGGATGCCCTGCGCGTGGACCATCCGGACGGGCTCGCCGACCCGCGGGAGTACCTACGCCGGCTGTCCGCCGCGACCGGCGGCGCGTGGGTGGTCATGGAGAAGATCCTCGAGGCCCGTGAGCTGCTTCCGCGTGACTGGCCGTGCGCCGGTACGACCGGCTACGACGCGCTCCGGCTCGCGGACGGGCTTTTCGTCGCGCCGGACGGCGCGGCGCCGCTGGCCGCGCAGTACGCCCGGTTCGCCGGCCTGGCCGGGGCACCGCCGCCGTTCGCCGCCGTCGCGCTCGCGGCCAAGCGCGAGATCGCCAGCCACGCACTGGAATCCGAGGTCATCAGGCTGGCCCGGCTGCTTGCCGCGTCGGTACCCGGGACCGCCGTCGAGGATGCGCGAGAGGCGCTGACCGAGGTGCTCGCCGAGTTCAGCGTCTACCGGGCGTACGTGTACCGCGGCGAGCCGCCGTCTGCCGCGGCCGAGGCGGCGGTGCGGACCGCGGCATCGGCGGCCGCCCGGCGGCTGCCAGGGTCGCTGCGGGCGCTGGCCACCACGGCGGGGGAACTCGCGCTCGGGTGCGAAGGCACCGCCTGGGAGTTCGCGCGCCGGCTCCAGCAGACGACCGGGCCTGTGCTCGCCAAGGGGATCGAAGACACCGCCAGCTATCGATGGCCGCGGCTGGTCTCGCTGAACGAGGTCGGCGCGGACCCGGACCTGTTCGGGGTCGCGCTTGACGAGTTCCACACCGAGGCCAGCCGGCTCGCGACCGACTGGCCCGCCACGATGACCACGTTGTCCACCCATGACACCAAGCGCCAGGAAGACGTCCGCGCCAGGCTCGCCGTGCTCGCCGAGATGCCGGCGGAATGGGGAAGGCAGGTCGACGAGTGGCACTCGCGGGCGCTGTCGCTTGGCGCCGCCGACGTCGATCCGGATACCGAGTACTTGCTCTGGCAGACCCTTGTCGGCGCCTGGCCCGTCTGCGGTGACCGGCTGACCGGGTACCTGGAAAAGGCCATGCGCGAGGCGAAGACGCGAACATCGTGGACCAGCCCCGACGCCGGGTACGAGGCGGCGGTACAGGGTCTGGCGGCGAAGATCGTGGCCGACGACGCCCTGCGGGACTCCATCGAGGCGTTCGTCGCCGCCATCGCGCCCGATGCCCGGGCGAACTCGCTCGGTGTCAAGCTGGTGCAGCTCACCATGCCTGGCGTGCCAGACGTCTATCAGGGCTGCGAGCTGACCGGGCTGTCCCTGGTCGACCCGGACAACCGGCGTCCGGTGGACTTCGCCCGACGGCGCGCGCTGCTCGCCGGGGTGGACGGGGACGCTGATCTCGGCGCGGGGACCGATCTTGACGCCGCGAAACTGCTTGTCACGTCCCGGGCGCTGCGGCTGCGCCGGGACCACCAGGACTGGTTCGCCGGCGGCTACGCCCGGCTGACGGCGGCTGGCCCGGCCGCGGGCCATGTGGTCGCCTTCCAGCGCGGCGGGCACGCCGTCTGCGTGGCGACCCGGCTGCCGGCCGGCCTGCGCCGGCGTGGCGGTTGGTCCGGCACGCTGCTGCCGCTGCCTGCGGCGCTGCCTGCGGCGCTGCCTCCCGCGCTGCCTCCCGCGCTGCCTCCCGCCGGCCCCGCGCCCGGGTGGATCGACGTGCTCACCGGACGCGTCTTCGGGGCCACGCGCGAGGTGCCGCTCGCCGACCTGACCTGGCGACTGCCCGTGGCGCTGCTCATCCCGGAGGACTCGTGACAGCGGTTACCGTGTGGGCGCCGACGGCGACCCGCGTCGACGTAGAGATCGCCGGGCGGGCTTACCCAATGCGGCCCGCCGCGGATGCTCCGGTCAGGCAGGGCTGGTGGCGGGCCGACGTGGATGTTCCGCCGGGGACCGACTACGCCTTCCGCCTCGACGGCGGCGAACCGCTCGCTGACCCGAGGTCGCCATGGCAGCCGAGCGGCCCGTCCGGGCCGAGCCGGACCTATGACCACTCGGCGTTCGCCTGGACCGACCAGGGCTGGCGGGGAGCACCGCTGCCGGGGGCGGTGGTCTACGAGACGCACGTGGGCACGTTTACTCCTGAGGGAACCCTCGACGCGGCGATCGGGCGGCTTGACTACCTCGCCAGCCTGGGCGTGACGGCCGTCGAGCTCATGCCGCTCGCGGCGTTTCCCGGCGAGCACGGCTGGGGCTACGACGGGATCTGCCTATGGGCGGTGCACGATCCCTACGGCGGGCCTGACGCGCTGAAGCGGTTCGTCGACGCCTGTCACAGCCGGAACCTGGCCGTCATCCTCGACGTGGTCTACAACCATGTCGGACCGGGAAACCGGCTCGCGTCGTTCGGCCCGTACTTCACGTCGGCGCACATGACGCCGTGGGGCCCGGCGGTGAACCTCGACCAGGCGGGCTCGGACGAAGTGCGCGCGTTCGTAGTCGGCAACGCCCTGATGTGGGTGCGCGACTATCACATCGACGCGCTGCGCCTTGACGCAGTGCACGCGCTTGAGGACCACCGGGCGATGCACGTGCTGGAGCAACTGGCCGTCGCGGCGGACGCCTTCGCCGCTTCGGCCGGCCGGTCGATCACGCTGATCGCGGAGTCCGACCTGAACGACCCGCGGTTGATCTCCGCGCGGGAGGCGGGCGGATATGGCCTCACCGCGCAGTGGAACGACGACTTCCACCACGCGGTGCACTCGGCGATGACCGGCGAACGGCAGGGGTACTACGGCGACTTCGGCTCCCTCTCGGCGATCGCCAAGACGCTGACCGGCGCGTACTTCTACAACGGCACCTGGTCCTCGTTCCGAGGACGCACTCATGGGCGGCCGGTCGACGTGCTCAAGATCCCCGCCTACCGGTTCGTCTGCTTTGTGCAAGACCATGACCAGGTCGGCAACCGCGCGATCGGCGACCGCATCGCGGCCGCGCTGCGCGCCGCCCCCGCTGCCCCGGGGGTCGACGGGGTCGACGGGGTCGACGGCGGGCGGGCCGAGGGGCTGCTGCGAGTCGCTGCGGGCCTGGTGCTCACCGCGCCGTTCACCCCAATGCTGTTCATGGGCGAGGAGTGGGGCGCCGACACACCGTGGCAGTTCTTCACGGACCACACCGACCCCGGGCTCGCCGCGGCGGTGAGCGAGGGCCGCAGGTCCGAGTTCGCCGCCCATGGCTGGGGGCGCGCCGAGATCCCGGACCCGCAGGACAAGGAGACGTTCCTGCGCTCGAAGCTGGACTGGACCCAGCAGGACGGCGAACCGTACCGGTCGCTGCTGTCCTGGTACCGCTCGCTGATCGCGTTGCGCCGGGCCAGGCCGGAACTCACCGACCCGCGCCTAGACCAGGTGCGCGCCGACTACGACGAGCAGGCCCGCTGGCTGCTCATCACCCGCGGCCCGCTCCGCGTAGCCGCCAACCTAGGCACCGCCCCCGCGAAGATCCCGGTGCCCCCCGCCGGACCCCCCCTGAAGCTGCTCCTAGCCTCCACCAAGGACATAAACCCCAAATCCGGCGCAATCCACCTGCCGCCGGCTTCCTTCGCGGTCGTTTCTGGTTAACGTGGATCACTTTCCATGCCCTGACCTGGAAAGTGATCCACGTTAACGCCGTGCGCAGCCCGAAGGAGGCGCGGTTGGGCTGGCGGGCCAAACCGTAGGGGGGAAAGAATGTGACCTGTGCCACTTCCCGTGACCCGTCGGTGGCGTGTAGGTGGATGGTAGGCATCAGACGACGTTGTCAGGGAGGCTTGCGATGCCACAAAACTTTCATTCTGACGTGATCGGGTCGCTCTTGCGGCCGAGGTACCTGACCCAAGCGCGCGCCGCGGTCGAGTCCGGTCAGCTCACCGCGCCCGAGTTCAAGCGGATCGAAGACCGTGCGGTTGACCAGGCGATCGCCATGCAGGAGGGCGTCGGGCTCGACGTCATCACGGACGGCGAATTCCGCCGGTTCTCCTTCCTCGACCAGATCATCGGGGAACTGGAGGGGGTCACAGAACGGGAAGGCGCGCCAGTCCACTTCCGCAACAAGGAGAACCCGGGCTTCGACTGGCACGCGCCGTACACGATTACCGGCAAGATCAGCCAGCGGCGCAAGCTGACGATCGAGGAGTTCGCGTACTCGCGGGCCAGGGCGACCAAGCCAGTGAAGATCACGCTGCCCAGTCCGCTCGTGCTGTATTCGATGTGGTCGCCAGAACTGTCGACCGCGGTGTACAAGGACGCCTACGAAATGTTCGCCGACGCGGCCGCGATCGTCCGCGCCGAGGCCGAGGCGCTCGCCGCGCTCGGCTGTACCTATATCCAGATCGACTCTCCGGACTACGGCACCCTGGTGGACCCGGAGAACCGGGAATTGCGCGAGAGACTTGGCATGCCGACCGAGCGGACGCTTACCGAGGGCGCCGACATCCTCAACACCGTCGGCGAGGTTCCCGGTGTAACTTTCGGGCTGCACCTGTGCAAGGGAAATTACCTGAGCCAGTGGATCGGCGCGGGCGGCTACGACCTCACCGCGGAAGCGCTGTTCAATCGGCTGACCAACTTCGACGTGTTCCTGCTCGAGTACGAGGATGAGCGGTCAGGCACATTTGAGCCGCTCGCGAAGCTTCCTGACGACAAGGCTGTCGTCCTTGGCCTGGTGTCGAGCAAGACCACCACGCTCGAGTCCCCCGAGGAACTGACCGTCCGGGTGCACGAGGCCGCGCGCTACGTGGGCCTGGACCGGCTGGGGCTTTCCACGCAGTGCGGGTTCTCCTCCGTGCTTATCGGCGCTAACCTCACAAATGAGGACGTGCAAGAGCGCAAGCTCGAGCTCGTCGCGGAGGTGGCGCGCCAGATCTGGTGACTGTCACTGAGGGCGGTCGGCCCGAAACATTCTGCCCATGGCCTTACCGGAACTTAACCGGTAAAGTGGCGCCATGCGCTACGGCCACTTTGATGACCACCGACGCGAGTACGTGATCACCCGACCGGACACGCCCGTGCCGTGGATCAACTACCTCGGCACGGACGGGTTCTTCGGCATCGTGTCCAACACCGCGGGCGGTTACTCGTGGCACCGTGACGCGCGGCTGCGACGGCTCACCAGGTACAGGTACAACAACGTGCCGTCCGACACCGGTGGCCGGTATCTCTACCTCCGCGACGACAGCACCGGCGAGTACTGGTCGCCGTCGTGGCAGCCGACCAGGACCGCACTCGACAGCTATGAGTGCAGGCACGGCATGTCCTATACGACGATCGACTCGGCGAAGGACGGCATCCTCGCGCAAACGCTGTACTTCGTGCCGCCGGGCGAGACGCTGGAAGTCTGGCGGCTCACGCTGACCAACGAGCGCGCCGAGCCCGCGGAGATCTCCGTCTTCTCCTCCGTTGAGTTCGCCCTCTGGGACGCACAGGACGACGCGACGAACTACCAGCGCAACTACTCCACAGGCGAAGTGGAAGTCGAGAACGGGGTCATCTACCACAAGACCGAGTACCGGGAGCGGCGCGACCATTTCGCCTACTTCGCGTGCTCGGAGCCACTGGCTGGATTCGACACCCAGCGTGAGGCGTTCCTCGGCTCGTACCGCGGATTCGACCGGCCGCTTGCTGTCGAACGCGGCTACACGAGCGACTCGATCGCGCATGGCTGGTCGCCGCACGGCGCGCACCACGTCCGGATAGCGCTCGAGCCCGGTGCGACCAAAGAGGTGATCTTCCTCCTCGGCTACTGGGAGAACCCGCGGGACGCCAAGTTCGCGGCGCCTGGGGTCGTCAACAAGACGCTGGTAAAGCCGGTCATCGAGCGCTGGCTGCGACCGGAGACCGTCAGCGCGGGCTTCGCGAGCCTCAACGCGCACTGGGCGGACCTGCTTGACGTGCTGCGGGTCGAGACACCCGATGACGACACCAACCGCATGGTGAACATCTGGAACGCCTACCAGTGCCTGGTGACGTTCAACATGAGCCGTTCGGTCTCGTCGTTCGAGACGGGAGTCTCCCGGGGCATGGGGTTCCGCGACTCCTGCCAGGATCTCCTCGGCTCGGTCCAGCTCGCGCCGAAGCGCGGCAGGCAGCGCATCCTGGACCTCGCGTCGACGCAGTTCGAGTCAGGCGGCGCTTATCACCAGTACCAGCCGCTCACCAAGACAGGGAATGACGCGATAGGTTCCGGCTTCAACGACGACCCGCTCTGGCTGGTCCTCGGCGTCGCCGCCTACCTCAAGGAAACCGGTGACTTCACCATCCTCGACGAGGTAGTGCCGTTCAGCGATTCCGGGGCGGCCTCGATGTACGGGCACCTGGAACGGTCGGTCAGGTACACGCTTGACCGGATCGGCCCGCATGGCCTGCCGCTCATCGGCCGGGCTGACTGGAACGACTGCCTGAACCTGAACTGCTTCTCGGTGACTCCGGGAGAGTCCTTCCAGACCACCCAGAACATCGAGGGCGGCGTCGCCGAGTCCGTGTTCATCGCCGGGCTGTTCACGCTGGCCGCGAAGGAGTTCGCCGCCATCGCCGAGCGGTGCGGCAAGCTCGACGACGCGGACAGCTACCGGGCCAGCGCCGAAAAAATGTCCGCGATGGTGGCCGAGCACGGCTGGGACGGCGAATGGTTCCTGCGCGCCTACGACCACTACGGGAACCCCGTGGGGTCCGCCCGCAACGCCGAGGGGAAGATCTTCGTGGAACCCCAGGGCATGTGCGTCATGGGCGGCATCGGGCTGAACGGCGGGGGCAACGGCTCCGGCAGCCTCGCCGCGCGGACGCTGACCAGCGTGCAGGAGCGGCTCGCCACGCCGCACGGCATCATGCTGCTGCAGCCCGCGTTCACCTACTACCACGTGGAACTCGGCGAGATCTCGTCTTATCCGCCGGGCTACAAGGAGAACGCGAGCGTGTTCTGCCACACCAATCCGTGGCTGATGATCGCCGCGGCGATGTTGGGGGACGGCGACACCGCGTTCGACTACTACCAGCGGATCAACCCGTCGGCGCGCGAGGAGATCAGCGACACGCACCGGTGCGAGCCGTACGTGTACGCCCAGATGATCGCCGGGCGGGACGCGCCCACCCACGGCGAGGCCAAGAACTCCTGGCTCACAGGAACCGCCGCCTGGAACTTCGTCGCGATCACCCAGTGGATTCTCGGCATCCGGCCGGAACTCACCGGGCTTCGGGTCGAGCCCGTGCTGCCGTCGTCGTGGCCGAGCTATAGGGCGACCCGGCAGTTCCGCGGAGCGCGATACGAGATCACCGTGCGCCGCGAAAGCGGCGCGGCCACCGGATACCTCCTGGTCGACGGGCAGCGGGTCGAGGGAACCCTGGTGCCGCTCGCACCGCAGGGCGAGACCGTGCAGGTCGACGTGATACTCCCGGAACAACGCTGAACGTCTGATAACAGCAAGAGACGGCTGGCGAGGCAGCCGCACTCGTTCGGGATAATCGGTTTTGTCCTTACGGCACAACAGGGCGGGCACCGAATCGGGCGCATTGGCCCTTTTCGCGCCGGCCGGCCCGGGTTACGCTCGGCGCGACCCGGGAGGTGCGAGATGTCAGTGCGGTTTCCTGACGAGCCAGGGTTCGCGGGCCGGTTCGCGCCGGTGCGGCTTGAAGGCGAGATCCGCGGCCTCGAGGTAATCCAAGGCGAGGTGCCTGCCTCGCTGACAGGTACGTACTACCGGGTCGGCGCGGACCCCGCGTGGCCGCCGTTCGTCGAACGCGACTTCTACTTCAACGCCGACGGCATGGTGTCGATGTTCAGGTTCGAGAACGGGTACGTCGACTTCCGCAGCCGGTACGTGCGCACGCCAAGGTTCCGCGCCGAACGGGAGGCGCGCAGGTCCCTGTTCGGCGCCTACCGGAACCCGTACACCGACGACCCGTCCGTGGCGGGCCTGTCCCGCGGCCTCGCCAACACCAACGTGTACTGGCACGCGGGTCGGCTGCTGGCCTCCAAGGAAGACAGCGCCCCGGTCCAGATAGACCCCGACACCCTGGACACCGTCGGGGAGTTCACCTGGGACGGCGACCTGTCCGCGCAGACCGCGACGGCGCATCCCAAGATCGATCCGCGGGACGAGTCGCTTGTGTTCTTCGGCTACATGGCCAAGGGCGAGGCCACCAAGGACATCGCGTACTACGAGGCGGACGCGACAGGGCGAATCGCGCACGAGGCGTGGTTCGAGGCCCCATACTCCTCGATGGTGCACGACTGGGCGGTCACAGAGAACTTCGTTGTCTTCCCGATCATCCCGCTCACCGCCAGCCTGGACCGTCTGAAGGCGGGCGGGCCGCTGTACGTGTGGGACGGGTCAGCAGACGTCTACCTCGGCGTGGTGCCACGGCGCGGGTCGCGGGTCCGCTGGTACCGGGGCACCAACAGGTTCGCCTCGCACATTATGAACGCCCACGACGACGGGCGGTTCGTGTACATCGATACGCCGGTCGGCGCCAAGTCCGCGTTCCCGTGGTTCCCCGATATCGCCGGCGCATCGTTCGACCCGCGGCAGGCGAGCGCGCAACTGTCGCGGTGGACGATCGACACGTCGGCGGAGCCAGATCAAGGCGACGGGACCACCTCGTTCACGCAGCGGCGGCTCACCGACTGCTCCGGGGAGTTCCCGCGCACCGACGACCGGTGGGCGACGAAGGAGTACCGGTTCGGCGTAATGAACTTGGTGGACGTCCCGGGCGAAAACCCCGGCGACGGGCTGCCCGGGTTCCGCTGGCTGGCCTCGATCGACCCAACGACGGGGGCGATGCGGACCCGGTTCGCTGGCCGCGACAGCACCGTGCAGGAGGCGATCTTCGTCCCGCCGGGCGTGGACTCGCCGAACGGCGAGGGCTACGTGATGCAGCTTGTCGACAGGCATGCCACCGGCACAACGGACTTGCAGATCCTCGACGCCCAGCACATCGACGCCGAGCCGGTGGCGACGCTGAAGATCCCGATCAGGATGCCAGGCGGCCTGCACGGCAACTGGGTCAATAACGAGCAACTCGCGCAGCGAGTCGGATGACGAGGAGGTCTCCCATGACGGCAGAGGACAGGATCGCCGGGCTCGAGCACCGGCTCGGCCTGGTCGAGGACGAGCTCGCCATCAGGAAGCTGCAGCACGCCTACGGTTATTACCTGGACAAGTGTTACTACGACGAGGTGGTCGACCTGTTCGACGAGAACGGGGAGGTCATCTTCATCGGCGGTGTCTACAAGGGCCGGGCCGGGATAGCGCGGCTGTACACGGGCCGGTTCCGCGGCCGGTTCACCGACGGGCACAACGGGCCGCAATTCGGCCGGCTTCTCGACCACCCGATGCTTCAGGACATCGTTCACGTAGAACCCGATCGGCGCACCGCCTACGCCAGGTTCCGGACCCTCATGCAGGCGGGCACTCACGAGATCGTCGCATCAGAGCAGGTGCCCGTCCGGCAATGGTTCGAGGGCGGGCTCTACGAGAACACCTACGCGAATACCGACGGCGTGTGGAAGATCAAGAAGCTGTTCTACCGGGCCTTTTGGCACGGGACAGTGGAAGAAGGCTGGGCACGCACCCGCCCGGACTACGTGCCCAACTCCTCCGTCACCTATCCCGAGGATCCGTACGGGCCCGACGAGCTCCTGGCGAACGCGCCGCGGCTGTGGCCGGAAACCACAGCGCTGCCTTTCCATTACAAGCACCCGGTCACCGGCAAGGAGTTCATCGCGGATTCTTGGGGCGCTTTCCCGGAAGGTTAAGGCGAAGGACCCGTCCGTTCGGAATTATGTGGTCCGTGCGCTTTTACGCGGACTTGCACATCCATTCGCGGTACTCGCGCGCCTGCAGCCGGGACTGCGACCTGGAGCACCTGGCCTGGTGGGCTGGGCGCAAGGGCATCACCGTCGTCGGAACCGGCGACTTCACGCACCCCGCCTGGGCCGAAGAACTGCGCGCCAACCTCGTCCCGGCCGAGCCAGGCCTGTTCCGGCTGCGGCCCGATCTGGAGCGGGCGGTCCTGGCCCGGCTGCCCACCGCGTGCCGGACGCCGGTCCGCTTCATGCTTTCGTCGGAGATATCGACGATCTACAAGCGCGACGGCCGGACGCGGAAGGTCCACCACCTGCTTTACGCGTCCGCGGTCGCCGAGGCGCAGGAGATAACGCGCCGTCTGGCGAAGGTGGGGAACCTGGCCGCGGACGGCAGGCCGATACTCGGCCTGGACTCCAGGGACCTGCTCGAGATCACGCTCTCCGGTGGCGATGGCTGCTACCTGGTGCCCGCGCACGCGTGGACGCCGTGGTTCGCGGTGCTCGGCTCGCAGTCCGGGTTCGACCGGGTCGGCGACTGCTACGCCGATCTCGCCGGGCACGTGTTCGCGCTCGAGACCGGCTTGTC
>DATMKQ010000447.1:0-2039 GCA_035571275.1 Trebonia sp. | reverse complement strand
TGCTCGTTCAACCGGCCCGGCGACCGGCGGGTGCTGTCCATCGGCAAGCCGCTGTGGGGGGTCACGATGCGGGTGGGCGATGCCGCTGACCGCCCGCTGCCTCCGGGGCGGGAGAACGTGGGCGAGATCTTGATCCGCGGGCACAACGTCATGAAAAGCTACCTCGGGCGGCCCGAGGCCACCGCGGAGACGCTGCGCGGCGGCTGGCTGCACAGCGGGGATCTCGGTTACGTGGATTCAGACGGCTTCTTCTTCATCGTCGATCGCGCCAAGGACCTGGTGATCCGCGGCGGGTACAACGTCTACCCGCGCGAGATCGAGGAGGTGCTGTACGCCCACCCCTCGATTGCGGAGGCGGCCGTGATCGGCAAGCCGGACGAGCGGCTCGGCGAGGAGGTGGTGGCCGTGGTGGCCCTGCGCCCCGGGTGCGAGCTTGGCGCGGAGGACGTGATCGCCTACTGCCGGGAGCGGCTGGCGGCGTATAAGTACCCGCGCGAGATCCGGTTCGTGGGAGAGCTGCCGAAGGGGCCTTCGGGCAAGATCTTGAAGGCCGCGCTGCGCGACGGCGTGTTATAGGTCCTGCGGCGCGTGGTTAGGTTTCGCGACGGCGTCCGGCGGCGTCCGGCGGCGTCCGGCGGCGTCCGGCGGTGTCAGAAGGCACTGGCGTGTTCCGGCGCCCAGGGCCCGGTCAGGCACGCGTACACCGTGGTCGAACCGCTCTTCGCGGTGAGCTGATGGCAAAGATCCGTCGTGAGCTGCGCGGCGGACGGCTTCACTGGGTTGTGCGCCCCGTAGTGGATATGGGCCGGCGCCGCTATGACCATCATCACGATGGAGAGCCCGAGTATGAGCAAGCCGATGGCACCGGTGAGCGAGGCCGCCGTTGCGCGCTCCGGGCTAACGAAGGCTGTCATTTTCGTTGCCCCCTTTCCCACGCCCTCTACATTCGGGCGATTCCGCTGACCTACAACGCCAGCGTAGAAAGTGAGCGCTACGAGATCGTTACGGATGGAACCTTGCGATGCTCATTTTTATCGATACGTTCCCGCTGGAGCCGCGACTCGAGCATCACCGACCCGGCCAGGGCCACGATCCCGAACCAGAGAAAGGTGACGGCGAACACCAGCGCGACCCATGCCTGACTATTGGCGTGGCTATGCAGCGCGCCCGCCCACGCTGTTCCCGTAAGCACGGTCGTCGCGGCGATCACGCGAACGCCGTTCTTGACTGCGGGGTTCGCGGGGCGCGCCGGGACGGGTTTGCGCGGCGGGACGGGTTTGCGCACTGGCCGGGCAACGGGGGGCATGGCGGGGAGATCGGCGCTGAGCGTGGCCAGGTCGGCGTGCGTCCGCGCGGCCAGGGCATGGGCCACCCGCGAATCAAACTCGTCCTTGGTCAGCCGACCCTGGACGAACGCGTCCTTCATGATGTCGACCACATGCTCGCGGTCGGCATGCGAGGCCCGCAGGCTGGCGCGGCGTGCCGCCCTCTCGTCTCCCGGTTGTGGCATCACCAGCACCTCCTTCGGCGCGACGCATACCAGCGTATTTCGATTATCTCGCGACGGCCATTCTGGCTGGAGGCGAGGCCCGGCAGTCGGCATGCCCAAAAATACTTGCATGGAAATCCATGCATAATTATCCTTGCATTATGACCGAACCACTGCAGCCCCGCGAGGTGCGGGATGTCGAGGAACTCAGGGCACTGGCGCACCCGATGCGGCAGCGGATCTTGCGCCGCGTGCGCGAGGCCGGGCCTGCCACCGCCACCACGCTGGCCCGGGATCTGGGCGAGAACAGCGGGATCATGAGCTACCACTTGCGACTGCTGGCCGAGCACGACTTCGTGCGCGAGGTCGCCGGGCGCGGGCAGGGCAGGGAACGGTGGTGGGAGGTCTCGCCGGAACCGGTGTGGATCCCCCGCGAAGGGCTAAGCGTGGCGGCACAGGCGGAGGTATCCGGGCTGCAGCAGCCGTTCTGGGCCGATGACCTGGAGGGCTTCGAGCGGTTCCGCGCCGCCCGCAGGGACATGGGCGAGTG
>DATMKQ010000446.1:0-34726 GCA_035571275.1 Trebonia sp. | reverse complement strand
GCGGGGCAGCGGCGGGGCGGGGGCCGGTTAGGCGGCGGCGGCTACCAGTTTGTCCAGGACCTCGGGGGTTAGGGGGCTGGCGGGGAAGGCGGCTATGCGGTTGAGGGGGGCGCTGCCGAGGAGTTCCAGTGTCGCCGGGTTGGCGAACATCCGCCCGACGTTGGAGTCGGTCGCCGCGGCGAACGCCTGGGCGAGCAGTTCGGCGCCGCGGGGGTCGGCGAACCATTCGGCGATCGTCGAGTCCGCGGTTAGCGGCACCCGGGCGTCGTCGCCCGCGAGGTCGACCACCGCGGTCGATCGCAGGTCCCGCGAGGAGGCGCCGACGGCGCAGTGGTACTCGCCGCCCTCGACGACCCAGCGGCCCAGCCGGGTGTCCCAATAGGCCAGGTCCTCCCGCTCGATGGGCAGCCGCACGTCGACGGTCTGGCCGACGGATATCGCGACGCTGGCGAACGCCTTGAGCTCACGGGGCGCGCGGCGCACTCGCGAGCCGGGCAGGCTGACGTACACCTGGACCACCTCGCGGCCGTCCCTGGCGCCGGTGTTGGTGACCGGTATCCGCACGTCAATCCCTGTGCTGGTGGCCTCCGCGCTCGCCTGACCGTACTCGAACGTCGTGTACGACAGGCCGAACCCGAACGGGTACGCCACCTCCTGCTCGCGGGCGTCGAAGCCGCGGTATCCCACGTGAATGCCCTCGCCGTAGCGCACATGCCCGTTCTCCCCGGGAAAGTCCAGGTACGAGGGGTGATCGGCGAGGCGCAGCGGGATCGTCTCCGCGAGCCGTCCCGACGGGTTGACCCGGCCGAACAGCACGTCGGCGAGCGCGCTCCCGCCGGCCTGCCCGAGCAGCCAGCCCTCGACGACGGCTGGAACGGCGGCGTCCCACGGCGTCGTGCGCACGACGGCGCCGTTGGACAGCACCACGACGGTGCGCGGGTTGACCGCCGCGACCCGCTCGATCAGCTCCAGGTGCGCGGCCGGCAGCTCGATGCTGTCCCGGTCGACGCCCTCGGTCTCCCCCGTGCTGCCCGCGAACACCAGTGCCACGTCGCTGGCGGCGGCCAGGTCCACCGCCTCGGCGAGCAGCGACTCCGCGGTCTCCGGGCCGCCAGCGCCCCTGCCGCCAGCGTCCCTGCCGCCAGCGTCCCGGCCAGCGGCACGTGAGCGGCGGATGCGCAGGCCGTCGACCTTGTAGCCGGGCGCGAAGCGCACCGGGGCCGGCGTCGCCGCCGTGATCGCGGTGAGCGCGTCATCGAGCCTGGTCGGGGTGATTTGCGAGCTGCCGCCGCCCTGGTAGCGCGGGGTACGGGCGAACTCGCCGAGCACCGCGACGGACTGACCCTCCTCGCGCAGCGGCAGCAGGCCGCCCTCGTTCTTGAGCAGCACCACGGCACGCCCGGCGATCTCGCGGGCCAGCTCGTGGTGGGCGTCGACGTCGAACTCGCCCGGCCGCCGCGACGCCGCGCGCTCCACGAGGGTGAGCATCCGGCCGGCCGCCGTCGCCAGCACCGCCGGGTCGAGAGTGCCGCCCCGCACGGCCGCCACCAGCTCCGCGTCACCGGAGTCGGCGGGTCCCGGCATGGCCAGGTCAAGACCCGCGGCGACGGCGGCGCACCGGTCGGCGACGGCGCCCCAGTCGGACATGACCAGGCCGTCGAAGCCCCATTCGCCCCGCAGCACCTCGGTGAGCAGCCAGCGTGACTGGGTGGCGTACACCCCGTTGATCTTGTTGTACGCGGCCATCACCGTCCACGGCCGTCCCCGCGTGACCACCCGCTGGAAGGCGCGCAGGTACATCTCACGCAGCGTGCGCTCATCGACGTCCGCGCTGATCCGCATCCGGTCGGTCTCCTGGCTGTTGACCGCGAAGTGCTTCGGCGACGCACCGACGCCCCTGCTTTGCAGGCCACGCACCCACTCGGTGGCCAGCACGCCGGTCAGCAGCGGATCCTCGGAGAAGTACTCGAAGTCGCGGCCGCCCAGCGGGCTGCGCTTCAGGTTGATGCCGGGGCCGAGCAGCACCGCCACGTCCATCGAGCGGGCTTCGTCGCCCAGCGCCTCGCCCATCCGGCGCAGCAGGCTCGGATCCCACGTCGAGGCGGTGGCCACGGCCGGAGGAAAGCAGGTCGCCTTGCGTCCCGTCAACATGTCACGCGCGCCCGCCGCCAGGCGCACGCCATGCGGCCCGTCGGTCAGCGTCAGGGCCGCGATCGCGGCGGACTCGATCGGCTTGGTCTGCCAGAGGCTGGCGCCACTGGTGAGCGCGGCCTGCTCTTCGACGGTAAGCTCCGGCGCCATCGGCGAAGTCCTCTCGTAAACACGCTACCTAGTACCTAATAGGTACTAGGTAATGTAGATGGCGGGTACGACGTCGGCAAGGGGGTCACCGCTGATGACCGACACCACCATCCGGCCCTACCGCCGGGAGCGGACGCGGCTGCCCGCCGCGCAGCGCCGGCGGCAGATCCTTGACGTGACCACGCGCCTGATCGGCGAGCGCGGCTTCTGGGCGCTGTCGATGCAGGATGTCGCGGACGCCTGCGGGCTGACCGTGCCCGGCCTGCTGCACCATGTCGGGTCCAAGGACCGGCTGCTGCTCGCCGTCCTCGACCACCGCGATGAGGAGGACTTCCGGGCGCTGGCGGAGCAGCTTGGCCTCGACGTGACGCACGTGTGGGGGCGCTGGCCCAGCCGGATCACCCTGCCGCAGGTCTGCGACGCCCTCGTGCGCCGCAACGTGACCCAGCCGGAGATCGTGCGGCTGTTCTGCGTGCTCCAGGCCGAGTCGCTGGCGCCGGATCACCCCGCCAGCGGCTATCTCGCCCAGCGCCAGGAACGGGCGCTGAGCGGGTTCGCCGCGCTCGCCGCCGGCCGCGCGCCCGACCCGATGTCGCTGGCCAGGCAGGTGGTCGCGATCATGGACGGCCTGCAGATCCAGTGGCTGCGCGCGCCCGAGACCACCGACTTGGCCGCGCAGTGGCAGGCCGCCGCCGCTAAGATCTTCGCCGACCTGCGCTAGCCGCGGCCGTAGAGGGACTCGGCCTGCCAGAAGAAGATGATGCCGAGGACGAAGAAGCCGATGCCCCAGCCGAGGCCGGCGAGCCACAGGTCGTTGTTCGTGACCACCGCGTGGCAGTAGGCCTGCAGCGGCGCGTTCGACACCACCGGCACGTGGCCCGCCACCGTGTGGCCGTCCACTACCTTGGCACCAGACGGCAGCGGCGCGTACTTGCCGCTGACAACCACGCTGTAGCCGCCCGGGTCGTTCGTGAAGATAGCGCAGTAGGCCTGGTTGTACGGCAGGTTGCCCGGCGCGTCCACGCGGTACGTTGTCATCAGCGCCACGCGGGCCAGCGAGATGAACACCGCGGGCGGGTTCAGCGACAGCAGCTTGACGCCCCATTCGGGCACCTTCGCGGGCAGCGTCGTGACCATGTACATCACGCCGCAGAAGTACCGGGAGATACGCAGGAAGAACGGGATCAGCTCGCTGACGTCCTGCATGGCGCCGCCAAGCCGGGCGACGATCAGCGCCGCCCCGGTATTGAACAGCGTCTGGAGGATCACCACGGGGATGAGGACGAACCAGTACGGGGTCGGCCATTCGTGGCTGAGCAGCATGATGGGGACGAGCACCACGACGCCGAGCAGCATCTGCTGCAGTTCCACGATCACGTAGGCGAGCGGCAGCGCCGCGCGCGGGAAGTACAGCGCGCGGATCAGCTGCAGGTTCGCCCGCATGACGTTCGAGCCGGTAACGATGGACCGCTCGGTGAACGCGAACACGAACACGCCGGCGACCAGGAACGCGGGGTAGTGCTGCACGCCGCGGTCCGCCTGGAACAGCTTGCCGAAGATCAGGAAGTACACGCCCGCGTTCAGCAGCGGCGTGAGGACCTGCCAGAGCTGGCCGAGCTTGGCCTCCGTGTACATGGACACGTTGCGCGCGGTGGCGTAGCCGACGATGAAGTGCCGCCGCTGCCACAGCGTCGTGAGGTACTTGAGCAGCGACGGGCGAGCGCCACTGAGCTTCAGGCCGTGTTTCGCGGCCAGTTCCGCCAGCGGCTGGTCGGGCACCCGCGGGGCTTCGGGTACGACGACCGCGCCCGCTTCCAGGCGTCCTGGTGCGCTGAGCTGGCCGCGCTGGCTACGTTCGTCCACGGCGCTGAAGTCTATTGGACGTTGCGGCACGTCTGTGCACGCAGCGGGCGTTGGAGAGCGGCCCGGAACCGTTCGGACCCTGCTAGCCCGGGGGGACGACCCCCCGGACACCCCCCGCATAACGATTGTGATCTTAAAGACCCGAATCAGCGGTCCGGACCAGGATCCGGCGGCATTCCTCACAGCGCACTACCTCGTCGGGCGGCGCGTTCCTAATGGCATTCAGGTCGACCGTGCTCATCGACACATGACAACCCTCGCACCGGCCACGGCGGAGCATCGCGGCGCCAACCCCGCCGTGGGTGTCCCGCAGCTTGTCGTAGAGCGTGACCAGCTCGCCGGGCACGCCCGCGGCCACCGACGCGCGGGCCTGCGACGCCTTCGTGGCCTGCTCGTCGATCTCGGCCAACGCGGCGTCGCGGCGCGCCGCCACGGTCGCGGTCTCCGCGGCCAGCGTCTCCTGCTCGGCCGCCGCCGCGTCGCGGGCCGCCTGGGCCCCCTCGCGGCGTTCCATCAGCTCGAGCACGATCTCCTCGAGGTCGCCCTGCCTGCGCCGCAGCGACAGCACTTCGGACTGCAGCGACTCGAGCTCACGCGCCGAGGACACCTTCCCGCCGTCGAGCCGGTCCTTGTCCTTGTCGATCCTGACCCGCACCTGATCGACGTCGCGTTCGGCTCGTACCTGCTCCCTGTCCAGATCGGACAGCTCGGTATCCGCCCGCGTGATCGCGTCCTTGACCTGGGCCGAACGGGCGGTGAGCCGCTCCAGCTCGGCGGTTTCCGGCAGCGTCCGCCGGCGGTGGTCGAGCCGTGCGAGCTCGGTGTCCAGGTCGGCCAGTTCAAGCAGTCGCAGCTGCGCCTCGGGAGATGCCTTCACGTTGGCCAACGTTAGTCGCCCCGGCGGGTGTTGTCGCATGGTAGACACGTCGGCATGGGGATCCCTCGGGTCAGCAGGCCCTACATGCCTGGATACGGCATCGCCGGGCCGGAGCAAGGGAGCGGGCTCTTGCACTGGTCCTGGGCGGCGGAACGGCTCACCGCCGCCAGGAATTACTGGGTTGTCTCGGTCTGGCCCGACGGCCGGCCGCATACCATGCCGGTCTGGGGCATGTGGGACGACAGCACCTTGTGGTTCACTTCCGCGACCGATTCGCGGAAGGTGCGGAACCTGCGGGACGATCCGCGCTGCTGCGTGTCGACAGAAGACGCGTCGGACCCGGTGATCATCGAGGGGGTGGCGCGCTTCGTGACCGACGCCGCCGTTCTGCAGCGGGTCATCGACCTCATGAACGCCAAGTACCGCACGGGGCTGTCCATCGATTTCCTCGATCCGGCGAAGAACGCGACGATAGGCGTCCGGCCCCAACGCGTGTTCAGCATGTTGCACAGCGACTTCACAGGGTCACCAACTCGTTGGGTCTTCGATGACGAACGGTGATAACAGATCAATTTTCTGAACGGACCGGGCTGGCTCCGGAGGTAGCGTGATCGTGTGACGGCGGCGCCGCCAGATGGCGGCACCGTGTGGCGGGCCTGGTTGTCACAACGGCACCGTGTAGGGACGGCACCCCTAACGGGATCTAAATACACCAGCGTGTAACGACGGCCGAAGGCAAACGGACAATACTTGTATGACGCAACCTAACTGGCGCTCGCGGGGGCGGGCGGGGCTGGCAGGGCGGCTGGGGCGGGCGGAACGGCCGGGCCGGACGTGGTGGCCGGGGCGGGCCTCAGGAGACCCCGGACCGTTCATGGGCGCCTTGTGCGGAGTGATCGCCGGGGCGGTGGCCATGGGGGTCGCCCAGCTGCTGGCCGGCCTGTCGTTTCCCCAGTCGTCACCGGTGATCGCGGTCGGGCAGGCGGCCATCGGGCTGACGCCGGGGCCCGTCGAGCACTGGGCGACGGCGACGTTCGGCACCAACGACAAGACGGTGCTGCTCACCGGGGTGTGGGTGGTGCTGTTCTGTTATGCGGCCGTGATCGGCGTGCTGGCGGCGCGGCGGCTGTGGGCGGGGATGGCGGGCATCGGCGTGTTCGCGGTGATCGGCATCGTGGCCGCCTTGACGCGGGCGCACGCGTCGGCGGGCTACGCGCTGCCGACGGTCGGCGGTGCCCTGGTCGCGGCGTTCGCGCTGTACCGGCTGGTGGTGGCGGCGCGAGCGGCGGCGCGCTCGTCCGCTTCGGCGGCGGGGACGGCGGCGCTGCCGCCGATCGTGTTCGGCTCCGGCGGAGACTCCGGGGGCTCCGGCGGAGAGTTGCGCGCGCCGGACCTGCCGGACCAGACGCGCGCACCGGTCCCGCCGGGACTGCCGGGACTGCCGGGTGAGGTGCGGCCGCCTGACCCGCCAGGGAGCAACGTTCCGCCGTTGCGGCCGGCGCCGTCCTGGTCGGCCGCGTCGGCCGACCGCCGCGCTTTCCTGACCACGGCGGGCGTCGCGCTGGTCGGCGCCGCGGCCGGCGGGCTCATCGGACGCGGGCTGGCCACGCGGCATAACGTCAACGCGGCCAGGGCGGCGGTGCGGCTCCCGCGATCCGCGGTGCCCGCCCCGGCGCTGCGGGCCGGGGTCAACCTGCCGGTGCCGGGGATTAGCCCCTTCATCACGCCGAACAGCCAGTTCTACCGCATCGACACCGCCCTGATCGTGCCGGAGGTGGACCCGTCGAACTGGCAGCTGCGGATCCATGGCATGGTGTCCCGGCCGGTCACGCTGACGTTCGACCAGCTGCTGCACCGTCCGCTCATCGAGGACTACATCACGTTGTGCTGCGTGTCGAACCCCGTCGGCGGTCCTCTTATCAGCAACGCCAAGTGGCTCGGCGCGTCGTACGCGGCGCTGATACGCGAGGCCGGGCCGCTGCGCGGGGCCGACCAGCTGCTGTGCACGTCGGTCGACGGGTTCACGTCGGGGACGCCGCTGTCCGTGGTGCTCGACGAGCCGCGGGACTCGCTGATCGCGGTGGCCATGAACGGGACGGCGCTGCCAGTCGAGCACGGATTCCCCGCGCGGTTGGTGGTTCCCGGGCTGTACGGCTACGTATCCGCCTGCAAGTGGGTCGTGGACATCGAGGTCACCACGTTCGCCAACGCCGCGGCCTACTGGACCCAATACGGCTGGTCACAGCAGGCGCCGATCAAGACCGAGTCGCGGATCGACGTGCCCGCGCCGGGCTCGCAGGTGAAGGCCGGGCGGGTGGCGGTGGCCGGCGTCGCGTGGGCGCAGCACAAGGGCATCGAGGCCGTCGAGGTCCGGGTGGACAACGGGCTGTGGAACCCAGCGACGCTGGCCGCCGTCCCCGATCTCGACACCTGGCGGCAGTGGGTGTGGGAGTGGCCGGACGCCACGGTCGGGCAGCACGTGATCGAGGCCCGGGCCACGGACAAGACCGGCTACACGCAGACGGCGGTGCAGGAGCCGCCCGCGCCCAACGGCGCGACCGGCTACCCCTCGAACCAGATCACCGTCTACCAGTAATTTCGCGCGCATCAGTGGCATTCCAGCGGAGGAGGGGGAAAAGTGGGATCTTATGAGGACTTTAGTAGCAAGCCATCGACGATCCCGGCTCATCCTGATAGGCGGTAGCGCCCTTCTGACCGGCGTGTTTTTTGTGCGCCCGCTGCCGCATCGGCTGCTGGCCCTGTCGCGGCCCCGGTCGCGGGGGGCACGTACAGTCCCGCCGCCCTGTCGTCCGTCATGGCCCGCATACCAACGGCGCGGCCGTGGGCGGCGATAACCCGGCCGCTGCTCAGCGAGTGGTACGTGGACCCCAGCGCCGACCGGGTGGTGGTCGGCCTGACCAGGATCACGAGTGCCGCGCGCGCCGCGGCGCGCGAGGCGTTCGGCGGGACTGTCGTGCTCACGGTCGTACCCAGGGCCACCTTGGCGGTCCGTACTCTGGCAGCTGACAGGATCGTGCGCCTGCCCACCGGGACGGCAACCCCTGACTCAAGCGGCGGAACTCGCAGAAATGACCACTCACCGTTCTACGGCGGCGACGAGATACTCAGTTACTTCAAAACCGGGCCGAACAAATACAACGTGGTTCAGTGCACGTCGTCGTTTGACGCTTACGACCACCTGCGTAAATGGAACGTGATGGTCAGCGACGGGCATTGCGCGGATGGCATGGTCTTCGCGAGATGGTATAGCGGGTACATTTCGGGGCACACGTTCTATCTCGGCTCGCTGGAGGGGGTCATCGACAACGAGAGACATGAGAACAAGAGCTCTGACGTGCTAACGATCACTTTGCGGAAGAAGACGGCAACCTACTCTCCCCATGTCTTTGTCGGCTCCGCGACCTCGTCGTTCGCCTATTCGCTCGCTGGCTCGTACGCCTTCTCGCGTGGCGAGAAGATCTGCACCGACGGGGTCGACAGCGGTTCTCAGATATGCGGTGGCTCCATTACCAACACCAATATGTGCGTGGTCTTCAGCGATGACGGCCAAACCGTCCAGACGTGCCATCTGGCTGAGGCGACCTACAAAAGACCGTTCTGCGTCCCCGGAGACAGCGGGGGGCCGGTATATAACGACGCTCTCACCATGATCCGTAAGGTCTACGCCCTGGGCACGATCGAAGGTTACACACGTGGCCATGACAACTGTTTCATCAACGAGATAGGCCCGGCCTTGTCGGTCGTGAAAACGACCCTGGTCACCACAGGATGACCCGGCGAGCCTTGACCCTGGCGGGTGCTTCAGGCGAGGGCGACGGAGATGGGGGTGAAGAGGCGGTCGTGGTCTCCGCGGGAGGGCCAGGCGCCATGCACCATGACGGTGGTGCGCGAGACCGGCTCGAGGCCGCGGTTGACCGCCCATTCCGGTAGCTCGGGGCGGTCAGGGTCGAGGTCGAGGCGCACCGGGCCGCGCACTTCGGCCGCCAGGTCCGTGATGAGCCGCCGGGCGTCGGTGCCAGTGGCGGCGACAACAGGGCCGATCACCGCGACGTTCCCGTTGCGCCAGGCCGACGCGTAGCCGGTAATGCCGTCGTCGGTTTCGAGGACGCGGATGCGTTCGGCGAAGGCGGGCAGGCGCCGCAGTAGGTAACCGCGGTCGGCACCGAAAGCCGCTTTGTCGATACGCAGGATCGCCCGCATGTCCGCGTCGGTCGCCGGGCGGGTGCCGGCGCCGCCGCGCGCGCCTCGCGCCGCCCCGGCTACCGGCCGGAACCCGCCGACGAACGAGGCGCTCGCGCGCACGACGCGAAAGCCGAGCTTGGTGTAGAGCGGCCTGCCGGCGTCGGTGGCGAACAGGGTGACCGTGGCGCGGCCCACGTGGGCGAGCAGGTGCGTCATCAGCGCTTTGCCCAGGCCTCGCCTGCTGTAGCGCCCCGCCACGAGCATCATTCCCACCGAAGCCAGGTCCGGGCGGTACCTGGCCAGCACGACCGCGCCGGCGAGCCCCACGCCGGGCCCCACGGCGGGCCCGGCGTCGGGGGCGTCGATCCCGAATGCTTCGGCCTCCTCGAGCAGCAGTGACCACTTCGTTTCCTCAGGTGACCAGCCGCGATCGAGGGACAGCGCCACGCAGCGCCGCTGATCCTCGGGGCCGAGGCGGCGGATGGGCGGGAAGGGGACGCCGTCGCGGTCAGTTAGCACGGTCACCGAGCGTAGGACCGGTTGGCGGCGGGACGCTAGCCGTTTTCCGCGCGCGGGCGCTTGCTCGGCCGACGGCCGACGGGCGCGGGCGCGGCTGCGGGTGCGGGTGCTCGCGAGCCGCGCCGGTCGCCGCCGTCCCACGCTGACCTGGAGAAGACCCAGCGTTCCGCGACGCTCCACGCGGTGGACGTGACGAGATAGATCCCGGCGGCTAGCGGCGCGAACGCGGCGATGACGACCGTGACGTACGGCAGGACCCGGCCGACCGCGCCGAGCGCGCCGAGCGCGCCGCCTGTTCCTGCGGCGGCCGGCGCGAGGGTCGCCGACATGCGGCGCGCGACCCGTGCCGACAGCCAGCAGATCGCCGCGAGCAGCGCGAAGAGGCCGAGGAAGACCGCGCCATGCGCGCCGAACGCGCCCGCGCCGGACAGCCAGTGACTCCCGAGCGGAACGCCGAACAGCTCGCGCGACAGCAGCCGGTTAGCCGCGCCCGCCACAACTGGCGACCGGAACAGCAGGTACAGCACGCTGAACACCGGCCACTGCGCGAGCAGCGGTCCGAAGCCGGCGTACACGCTCGTGCCTTCGCCGCGGTAAAGCTCGGACAGTTCGCGACCGAGCCGTTCCGGCTCGCCGCGGTAACGCGTACGCAGGGCGGCGACCCGCGGCGCGAGCCTGGCCTGCGCGGCCTGCCCGCGCATCGCGCGAAAGCTCAGCGGCATGACGGCCAGCCGGACCGCCGCGGTGAACACGATGATGGCGACGGTGCCGGCCAGGCCGGCGAGGATCGGAGTGAGCAGGGTGGTGAGGGCGTAGACGAGGTGGTACGCGGCGTCCAGGGGAACGCCAAGGAGAGCGGACATGAGCAGGCGACCTTCCAGCGCAGACGGGTTGATGAGCTGGCGGCGGCCGCCGCGTAAAGAAGGGTCAGGCGGTCGCCGGGGCCGCCGATGGTGCTCTCGGTCTGGCGCGGCCCCGGGCGTCCGGGTCGCGCTGCCGCAGGAACGCGACGCGGGCGGACCTCTCCCGCAGGGCGGTGATCCGCCGCAGGACGGGAAGGCCCGCTGTGGCTCCGGCCAGGCTCGCGCGGACCGCGAAGCGGCCGACGACCGCTACGGCGAGCACGGCGAGCGCGGCGACGGTGAGCATGGTGGCGCGCTGTGGGGTGTCCGCCCACATGAGCATGGCGAGCAGGTGTCCCGCCACCTGCCACGGCCCGGCCAGCGCGCTCAGCACGATTCCAGCGTACGCGTGGCCGTCAAGATGTCGGTGTCGAGAAATAGCTGTGGCTGAAGGGAGTGCGGGTATTGCCCTGGTTCTGCTTTTTGCGGAAAACTGGGCAAAGCTGACGAATACCGATCAGCTTCACATCCGGGACATCACATGCCCGCGAAGCGGGCGGAAGACGGGGGTCGCATGCTCAGATCATGGCGCCGTGGCGCCATCGTGGCGCTTGCCGGAGGAGCGGCGATCGCCGCTCAGCTCGTGGCGATCTCGCCGGCCCTGGCCGCCGGGCCGACGGTCAGCATCACCGCCACCTCCAAGTTCAAGGTGACCAACGACGTCTTCGTCGTCTACCACATCGCGTCGTTCGACAAGGCGACGATTCACGGCACCATCAAGGGCGGCGCCGCCGGCGAGGTCGCCACGCTGTTCGCGCAGCAGTTCCCGTTCAAAAAGGTGCCGGTGAAGGCGGGTACCGTCACGCTCAAGGGCGCCACCTCGACGTACTCGTTCACCGTGACGCCCACGCTGTACACCAAGTACTCGGTCCGGCTGTTCGCCAGCAAGACCGCGACTAAGACGCTGGCCAGCTCTGGCACGCAGAACCTCTACGTCGCCAGCGACCAGTCGTTCTCGAATCCGTCTCCGGCGAACTGCGCGCGTCCGGTGTGCCACGAAAGCCTGACGGTCGACACGTTCGTGCCCGGCTCGGCTCTCGGCTACGAGATGGGCAAGCACGACTACCCGTACTTCGGCGCGAACTTCAACGCGACGAAGGTCCCGCCGCCGCCCAGCTGGGTGTACCTGAACGGCGGGCACGCCGCCGTGACCAAGGCACGCAAACTGTCGGCGACCGAGTTCCAGAACAAGCTCACGTTCTCCTTCACCATCGGCAACAACGCCGCTAACTGGATCGGGCTCTTCTGCACGAAGGACAACGTGTACAAGGACGGCCTCGGGCTGCCCGGCTCCCACGGCTGCGGCTCAAGCCGCATCTCGACGTCGACGCCGTACGTGGGTTAGGGATGGGGGTCACATGCTCAGTTCATGACGCCGCGGCGCCATCGTGGCTCTATCCGCGGGAGCGGCGGTCGCCGCTCAGCTCGTGGCGATCGCGCCGGCCCAGGCGGCCGGGCCGACCGTCACCATCACGGCCACGTCCAGATTCCTCGAGATCACGAACGACGTGTTCGTGGTGTACCGCGCGGGGGCGTCACATACGAAATCACGGTCTCGTACTGGTTCAGTTTCGGCCGCGACTTCTATGACTTCGTCTGGACCGCGTGCGCCAAGAACACCGTGTACAAGGACGGCCTCGGCCTGCCCGGCTCTCACAGCTGCGGTCTGCCCCGCATCTCGCGGACGGCTGGCTACCTGGGTTAGCGGGCCGTCAGTTCGCCGACCGCGTTAAGCAGCCGGTCCACGTCGGACTCGTCGTTGTAGTGGACGAGTCCGGCGCGGACCGCTCCGTCCGGCTCCAGGCCGAGCCCCTCGCATAGCTCGTAGGCGTAGTTGTCGCCGTTCCACACGTTGACCCCGCGCGCCGCGCAATGGGCCGCGACCTGCGCCGGCGTCATCCCCGCCACGGTGAAGAACGACGTCGGCGCGCGCCGGGGGGCCTTCCCGTACAGGGTCACATGGCTCATCCCGGCCAGGCCGTCGAGCAGCCTCGCGAACAGCGACATCTCGTACTCCTCGACCGCCGCCATCGAGGCGAGGATTCGCTCCCGCCGCGACGCCCCCGGCACGTCGGCGCCGGCCTCGCCGGCCAGACCCGCGAGATGCTCCACGGCCACGGTCACCCCGGCCAGGTCACCGTACGGGAGCGTGCCGCGCTCGAACCGCTGCGGCACCTGGTCAGGAGCGGGCACCAGCTTGTCCGGCCGCACCGTCTCGAGCAGCGCGGGAGCGGCGATAACGGCGGCGACGTGCGGGCCCGCCCACTTGTAGGCGCTGGTCGCGTAGAAGTCCGCGCCGAGCGAGGCGACATCGACGGGAATGTGCGGGGTCGCGTGCACGCCGTCGACGTAGCACAGCGCGCCTGCGGCGTGCGCCGCGGCGGCGATCGCGGGGACGTCGGGCCGGCTGCCAAGCACGTTGCTCGCCGCCGTCACCGCGACCAGCTTCGTCCGCGACGTGACCAGGTCCGCGTACTGCCCGGCGGGCAGTTCCCCTGTCGCCGTATCGGCCTCCGCCCAGCGGACGGTCGCGCCGACCCGCTCGGCGGCCTGCACCCAGGGCCGGATGTTGGCGTCGTGGTCGAGCCTGGACACTACGATCTCGTCCTCTGGTCCCCAGCCTTTCGCCAGCGCGGTGGAGATCCGGTAGGTCAGCGCGGTCATGCTCGGCCCGAGGACGACCCCGGCGGCGGTGCCGCCGACCAGGTCGGCGATCGCCGCGCGGCAGTCCGCCACGATCGCGCCGGACCGGTCGCTCGCGGCGAACGCCGCCCCGACGTTGCCGATCCCCGCGCGGTACGCCGCGGCGATCGCGTCGATGACCGCCTCGGGAACCTGCGTCCCGGCGGCGCCGTCAAGGTAGGCGTGCCCATCGCGCAACGCGGGATAGCTTGCCCGCACACGGGAAACGTCAAAGATCACCGGCATCGCGCCAGCATACACGCCGGCGAAAAAACCAGATGACATCGCACGCGGCGGGAAATTACGATCCGCATAGTGTCCTCCCGCCCAGTCGCCGCCCTGTGGCGGCTGCGCCCTTATCTGCGTCCGTACCGTTTCCAGCTCACCGGGATGATCGCCGCCGCGATGGCGGCGGAGGGCGCGGAGATCGCGATCCCGCTGCTGACCAAGGCGGTCATAGACGGCGCCATCGCGCACCGCGAGCGCGGCCTGCTGATCCCGCTCGGGCTCGCCGCCATCGGCTTGGGCGTGTTTTCCGGGCTGCTCAGCTTGATCCGCCGCTGGGTGCAGGGCAACGCGGTCACCGATATGGAAAAGACGATCAGGGACGACCTGTACGCTCACCTGCAGCGGCTCGACCCGGCGTTTCACGACGAATGGCAGTCCGGCCAGCTGCTCTCCCGTGCCACCTCGGACCTGTCGTCGATCCGCCGGTTCGCCGGGTTCGGCATCGTGTTCCTGTTCATCAGCATCATGGTCTTCATCGCCGTGACCGCCCTGCTAATCAGGCTGAACTGGTGGCTCGGCCTGATCACCGGCGGCATGTTCGTGCCGGTCCTCGTGTTCTGCACGAGGTTCGAGCGGCGCTACAAAGTGCTGTCAAGGCGGGTGCAGGATCAGGACGGCGACCTGACCACGCTGATCGAGGAAGCGGCGACGGGCGTGCGAGTGCTGAAGGCGCTCGGCCGCGCGCCCGAGGCGGCGCGGCGCCACCTGGCCCAGGCCACCGAGGTGTACACGACGCAGGTGGCGAAGGCTAGGCTGCTCGGCGCCTTCTGGTCGGTGCTCGACCTGATACCGAACGCGGTAATCGCCCTGATCATCGTGCTCGGCACGGTCGCGGTCAGCCATCACACGCTGACCATCGGCGGGCTGGTCGCGTTCATCACGCTGGCGCTGCAACTCGTGTGGCCGATCGAGGCGCTCGGCTACATTCTCGCCTCAGGCGAGGAAGCGGCGACGGCCGCGCAGCGGGTGCTGGAAATCTTCGACACCCCGCCGCGGATAAAGGACGAAACCGATTTTCCCGAACGAACCGTCGCGCCTGCCCAGCGGCATCAGTCCTCCCCGCGGGGGGTGGCGTTCCTGCGCTTCGAGCACGTCACCTTCGGCTATCCGGGCAGCGGGGAACCGGTGCTGCGGGACGTGGACCTGCACCTGGCGCGCGGTGAGACGGTCGTGCTCGCCGGGGCCACCGGGTCGGGCAAAACGACGCTGCTGCACCTGGTGCCAAGGCTGGCCGACGTGACGGGAGGACGGGTCCTGATCGGCGGCACCGACGTGCGGGACCTGCCGCTGGCGGCGCTGCGCGCCGCCGTGGGTTGCGCGTTCGAGGAGGCCACGCTGTTCTCCGCGAGCGTGCGGGAGAACGTCATGTTCGGCGCCGCCGACGCCTCCGAGGAGGACATCGAGGCCGCCCTGACCGCCGCGCAGGCGAGGTTCGCCTACGACCTGCCATGGGGCCTCGACACGCGGATCGGCGAGCAGGGCATGGCGCTGTCGGGCGGCCAGCGGCAGCGGGTCGCGCTGGCCCGCGCGATCCTCGCCAAGCCCGAGGTGCTCATCCTCGACGACCCGCTGTCCGCCCTGGACGTGCACACGGAAGAGCGGGTGACCCGCGCCCTCGGCCAGATCCTGGCCGGCACGACCGCGCTGGTAGTGGCACACCGGCCCTCGACGGTAGCCCTCGCGGACCGGGTGGCGCTGCTCGAGAGCGGCGTGATCGCCGCCACCGGCAGCCACACCGAGCTGATGACGTCGCGCGCGTCGTACGCGGCTCTGATGTCGATGGAGCCTGAGCCGGCTGGTCTGTGCCAACAGGAAAGCCCGGCTGGTCTGTGCCAACAGGAAAGTCCGGCTGGTCTGTGCCAACGGGAAAGTCCGGCTGGTCTGTGCCAACAGGAAAGAGAGGCGGGGCGGTGACCGAGGCAGCGACCGAGTCGACCTGGCGCGGGATCGCCAGCGAGCAGGTCGACGATGTGTCGGCGCCGCTCGCGGCGCTGCTGCGCAGGCGCAGCCGGCTACTGCTCGCCGACCTGCTCGCGCCGCACCGGCGGGGCGTGGCGCTGACCGCCGCGGCGATCGTGATCGCGTCGCTGGCCAGTCTGGCCGGCCCGTGGCTGGTGGGTGTCGCGATCGACAACGGCATCCCGCCGGTGCTCAAGTCTGGCGACACGGCACCGCTGCTGCGCATCGCCGCGGTGTTCGCCGCGACCGTGGTGATCCAGGCGGTCGCCACGCGGATGTTCGTCACGATGACCGGGCGCGTCGGGCAGTCGGTCGTGCTCGAACTGCGCCGCCGGTTGTTCTGGCACGCGCTCAGGCTGCCGGTGGCGTTCCACGAGAGCTACACCTCGGGGCGGGTGATCTCCCGGCAGACCTCCGACATCGAGGCGATCTCCGCGCTGTTCGAGGAGGGCCTGGACGCGCTGATCTCCGCGGTGCTGACGCTCGTCCTTGTCGGCACCGGCATGCTGCTGCTCGACTGGCCGCTCGCCCTCGTGGTGCTCGCCGGGTTCATCCCGCTCGCCTACCTGAGCGCCTGGTTCCGGCGCGAGTCGGCGGGCGCCTACCGGCGCATCAGGGAAACCAATGCGCTGGTCATCGTGCACTTCGTGGAGACGTTCGGCGGACTGCGAGCGGTCCAGGCCTTTCGCAGGGAACGGCGGAACGAGCAGATCTTCGACGGGCTGTCCCGCGACTACGCCACCGCGACCAGACGGTCATCGCAGCTCATCGCCATCTTCGGCCCCGGCATCTCCCTGGTGGCGAACGTGATCATCGGCGTGGTCCTGTGCTACGGCGGACTGCGCGTGCTCGACGGCGACATCAAGGTCGGGGTACTCGCCTCGTTCCTGCTCTACCTGCAGCGGTTCTTCGACCCGCTGCAGGACGTTTCCCAGTTCTACAACGCGTTCCAGAGCGCCGCCTCGGCCCTGGAGAAGATCTCCGGCGTCCTGGAGGAGGAGCCGTCGGTCGCCGAGCCCGCTGAGCCCGGCGAGCTGTCGAGCGGGGGGAACGGGCGTCGGGTCCGATTCGAGTCTGTCCGCTTCGGCTACAGCAAGACGACGGTGCTGCCCGGCCTCGACCTGGACATCCCCGCGGGGCAGACCGTGGCGCTCGTCGGAGAGACGGGCGCGGGCAAGACGACGGTCGCCCGGCTGCTCGCCCGCTTCTACGACCCGACCGCCGGGCGGGTGCTGCTCGACGGCGTGGACCTGCGCGACCTGCCCGACCCGGTGCTGCGCCGGGAGGTCGTGCTGATCACGCAGGAGAGCTTCCTGTTCGAGGGCACGGTCGCGGAGAACGTCAGGCTGGGACGGCCGCAAGCGTCCGACGCGGAAGTCGAGGAGGCGGCCAGGGCGATCGGCGCGCACGAGTTCATCGCGGCGCTGCCCGACGGCTACGCCACCCGCGTCGGCAAGCGCGGCGGCCGGCTGTCCGCGGGCCAGCGCCAGCTGATCTCGTTCGCCCGGGCGTTCATCGCCGCGCCGGGCGTGCTCGTCCTCGACGAGGCGACGGCGCTGCTCGACATCCCGACCGAGCGCCTGGTGCAGGCGGCGCTGCGGACCGTGCTGGCCGGCCGCACCGCCGTGATCATCGCGCACCGGCTGTCCACCGTCGCGATCGCCGACCGCGTCCTCGTGCTGCGCGCCGGCCGAATCGTGGAAGACGGCTCCCCCGCCGAACTGCTCCGCCGCGGCGACGGCGAATACGCCGACCTCCACACCCGCTGGGCGGCGAGCCTGGCCTAGCTCCCGGGTGCACACCTATCCGACTACGGGGCAGGGGCGGGCGCGGGTTAGGTGGTGGGCTCGTCGGGCGTCGGGTCGCGGGGCGCTGGGTCGTCGCGGGGTGCGGGCTCATCGCGGGGCGCTGGGTCGTCGCGGGGTGCGGGCTCATCGCGGGACGGGGCGCGTCGCGCTGACTCCGTCCTACCTGGGAACAGCCGCTCAGCCGCGCCGATCAGCCACTCGGCGCGGTCGCGGGCCTGCTCGAACCGCTGTACGGCCTGCTCGAGCCGGTCTTGCAGCCGGTCTACCGGATCCCGGCGCTGCTCGTGCCCGTGTGGTCCATCGTCACCGTGGTGGTGGACGCGGGGAAGGCGCGGAGGCGCCGGAGGCGGGAATGGCGGCCGCGGAGGTTGCGGAGGTCGCGGCGGGAACGGCGGCCGGGAATGGCGGTGGTGCCGGAACTCCGGGCCGTCTCCGAAGTCCCGGTCCATGCCCTCGGCCTCGCCGGCGGCCTCTTCTACCTCGTCGGCGGCTTCTTCGGCCCGGTCGGCAGCCTCTTCGGCCTCTTCGGCCAGTTGGTCGGCCAGTTCCGCGTGGCGGCGGGCCCGTTCCGCGGCGGCGCGGGCCTCCTCGGCCCGGCGCTCGGCCCGGGCGATCTCCTCTTCGTCCGCCCATCCGGACGTCAGGCCGACCGCTTCTTCTGTCAGGTCCGCGGCTTCCTCGGCGGCCGTGGCCGCCTCGTCCGCGCGCTCGGCCCGCATCCTGGCGTGCTCCGCGACCTCCCGCGCGTGCTCGGCCAGCCGGGCGTCGTCGTTCGCGGGAGCCTGCTGATCGTCGGGAGCGTCGGGGTCATCTCGCATCGCGTTGCGGACCACGCTGTACGGCTCGCCGGTCTGCGCCATGCGCTGGCGGATGGCGCTCTTCCTGGCCTTGTCCTGAGTCATGGTGGTTCTTTCCTGGCGAGTCCGCCCGCGTCCGCTCGCCATGGTGAATCGCCATGACCATGGAGGTGAGCGCCCGAGTCGTGGACCCTTGTCCTCGTCGCCGGCGACGGCGCGGGCCGACCGCTAGCTCGGAAGCGGGCAGGGACGAGCTGCCACTGAGTTGAGGGTACATCACGATATAACGCGTCGCAAGGTGACCGGTGAGGCTTAGCTCACTTGCTGCGGACGATCTTGAACCGGACCATCGTGTCGTCGACTATCTCGCGCGAGAAGGCGACGGGCTCGTTGCTCAGCGAGTAGTGGACCTCGCGCAGCGTCAGGTACGGGCTTCCCGGCTCCATCAGCAGCGGGAACTCACGGTCGCCGACGACGCTCGGCACGAGTTCGACGATCGAGTGCTCAATCTCGCGTCCGGGCCAGGACGCGCTGAAGTCGAAGATCGTGTCGGGGATGTCGAAGCTCCGGCCTTGCGCGATCGCAGTGCGGATGTCCTCGCGCACGTATGCGGCGGGCACCTCTTGCAGGAGGTGGGCCGCGGGCCTGCCGGCGGCGAAGATGGTCTTGTCGTGGACGATCATCGCGGTGTCGCCGCTCACCCCGAGAGCCTCGACCGCATCGTCACTGCCATGCGCCGCCAGCGTGAGCGTCTGCTTCACGCGCACGTTGCGGTACTTCATCTCGAGCAGCTCACGGAAGCCGACGAACCGCTGCAGCAGGATGCTCTCCAGGCCGACATGCGGCCGGACGCGAGTACCGCGGGCCGGGGCGCGGCTGATCACACCCAGACGCTCCAGCGCCTGCAGCGCACCGCGGATCGTCGTGCGGCTCACCCCGAGCTGGACGGCGAGATCCGGCTCGGTCGGAAGACGGTCGCCAGGAAACGCGCGCGCGACGATGGACAGCAAAAGGGCGCGGGTGGCCTGATCGGTCAGTGACCCTTGCCCGATACGCGGGAGCACCGGGGCTTCCGCCGTTGCCCCGGCCAAGGGCGGTCCACCAGTCAAGGCAGTTCCTTCGCGACACGTAGCGCAGTGCATGAATGGTGATACAAGATACCAAGACGCTTACGGAATTGCGCTCGATCGAGCCGAACGCGCCGAGATTCGGGGTTCATCACCACTCCCCCAACCACGCCCGCGCCTCGTCCCAGCTCGCGCGCTGGGCGACGAGACGTCGACCGGCGCCGAGTGCCGCGGGTGAGTCGAGCGCGAGAACTCCACTCAGCGGGGCATCGGCGGCCGGAGCATAGCAGGTGACAACCCCGCGAACCGTCGCCGCGCTCAGGCTGATCGGTCCGGTTGATCCGCAGAACTGCACCTTGTGCTCGTACTGGTCGGACCAGAAGTAGGGCACGCTGGCCCACTGCCGCACTGACGCACCGGCAACCTCAAGGTCGGCCGCCATGTTGGCGCCGGCGACCGAGCCCTGTTCGAGGGCGGCCTGCCATTGCTCTACCCGGTGGGTGGAGCCCGTCAACGCGTTCGCCCATCTGCTGACGTCACCGGCGGCGTATACGCCAGCCGAACTGGTGCGTCCGCCGGCGTCGCAGACGACCCCGTCGTCGACTTCGATGCCCGATCCCGACAACCACCCGACCCGCGGCTCGGCGCCGATGCCGGCGACAACCGTGTCCGCCATGGTCTCGTCCGGGCCATCCTGCGTCCGCCAGCGGGCGCGGATCCGGCCGCAGTCCACCGCCAGCTCAAGTTCTCGCACGCCGCAGCGCAGCTCGACCCCGCGCGCACGGTGGAGCCCGGCGATCGCTGCGCCGGCGTCAGCGCCAAGCACACGGGTCAGCGGGCCCGGCGCGGACTCCAGCACCGACACCTCGAGTCCCAGGGATCTAGCGCTTGCCGCGACTTCGAGACCGATGAACCCAGCGCCGATCACCGTCAGCCGGCCTCCGCGACGAAGTGCGCGTGCGAGCGAATCGGCGTCGTGCCGCGTGCGCAGGTAGTGTGCGCCGGCGAATCCAGGATCGGCCAGCCTGCGGGCGGCCGCGCCCGTCGCGATCAGCAACGTCTCGTAATTCAGTCGAGTTCGGTCATCGAGCGTGACGGTGTAACGGGCGGGATCCAGCGCGATGGCGCGGCGACCGGCCAATAGGCGCACTTCCAGCTCTGCGAGCTCGCCGGATCGCGCCAGCTCGATCTCGTCAGCGCGAACGTGTCCGGTGAGGTACTGCTTCGACAGTGGCGGCCGGTCGTACGGTGCGCCCCGCTCGGCCGCGACGAGGGTGATCGGCCGGTCCCAGCCGTTCGCGCGCAGCGACCGTGCGGCGGCGATCGCCGCCAGGCCGCCGCCGACGAGCACCGCTCCCCGTCGTTCGGCCGCCGAGACGCGTGACATCGGGTCCTGCTCAGTCACTGATGAGGATGGCGTGCACCGGGCAGGCCGCGGCGGCGGCGCGCACCGCCGAGTGCAACCCCGCGTCGGGTTCGGGGATCTGAACGAGTGCCTTTCCTGTCGCGTCGTCGAGGTCGAACACCTCGGGCGACTCGATCACACAGTTCGCGTACTCGCGGCAGATCCGCTGGTCCACCGTGACGTTCATATCAGGCTCCTGTTCGGTTGACTCACGCGTCCAGCGCGATGTACTTGGTCTCGAGGAACTCGTGGATGCCGTCGAAGCCTCCCTCGCGGCCCAGCCCGCTCTGCTTGACCCCGCCAAACGAGGCCGCGGGATCCGAGACCACGCCTCGGTTGACCGCGACCATGCCCGCCTCGAGCCGGCGGGCTACCCGCAGCGCATCCGCACTCGGCCCGTACACGTAGGAGATGAGCCCGAACGGGGTGTCGTTCGCAAGACGAATCGCCTCGTCCTGCGAACCGACCGTGACGAGAGGCGCTACCGGCCCGAATATCTCGGTCCGCAGGATGGCGGAGGAGGCCGGAACATCCGCGAGCACCGTCGCCGGGAAGAAGGCACCGGCGCCGCCAGGACACTGGCCGCCCGTCGTGGTCCGCGCACCGTCCCGCAGCGCCTGCGCCACGGCGACCGCGACCTTGTCGCGCTCCGCGACGGACACGAGTGAGCCGAGGTCACTGTCGGGGTCTTCGCCCGGTCCAAGGCGGAGCGCGCTCATGCGCGCCGAGAACTCGGCAGTGAAGGCCTCGACGAGCGAATCGTGTACGTAGAAGCGGTTCGCCGCGGTGCACGCGGCCCCGCCGTTGCGCATCTTCGCGGCCATCGCCGCGTCGACGGCCGCGTTGACATCGGCGCCTTCGAGAACCAGGAATGGCGCGTTGCCACCGAGTTCCATGCTGGCGCGCACGACGGTGTCAGCGCAGGCGTGCAGCAGCACACGACCGACCTCGGTCGATCCCGTGAACGACAGCGAACGAACCCGGGGATCTTGCAACATCCGGTGAACGGCCGGCGAGACCGGCACGGGAAGCACGACGTTGACCACGCCGGAGGGAACGCCCGCCCGCTCGAGCAGGTCCGCGATCGCAAGCGCGGTCAGCGGGGTCGAGGCGGCAGGCTTGAGTATCATCGTGCAGCCGGCGGCGAGTGCGGGCGCGATCTTGCGGGTTGCCATGGCGGCGGGGAAGTTCCATGGCGTGATGAGAAGTGACACGCCGATCGGGTCGTGCGTCGTGATAATCGTCTTGTCGCCAGCAGGGGACAGCCGGAAGTCGCCAGGCACCCGCACTGCCTCTTCCGCGAACCACCGGAAGAACTCGGCGGCGTAGTCGACCTCGGCGCGGGCGTCGGCAAGGATCTTGCCGTTCTCCCGCGTGATGAGCCGTGCGAACTCCTCCGCTTCGTCCTTCAGCAGCTCGAAGGCACGTCGAAGGACCTCTGACCGCTGCCGTGCCGGCGTGCCCGACCAGTCGGCGGCAGCGCGATCGGCCGCGTCGATCGCCGCCGCGCACTCGTCCCACCCGGCCGTCGCGACGTTCGCGATGAGCGCGCCAGTGGCGGGGTTCGACACGGCGATCCGGCCGGGCCCGCCGCACCATCGGCCGTCGATGTACAGGTCGGAGAAGATCTTCATCGGTTCCTCGTGAGTCATCAGAACGGAGGCGGGCTGCCGAGCCCGGGGTCAGGAACTCCCACGAACGGGGCGGGATCGCGGGCGCACGCGGTGCCCCACTGGTCCGACTCCACGGGGATCCGGTGCCAGATACGCGGCTGCCAGGTCCGGATGTCATCGATGGGTTCGAGCGCGGTGGTGTACTCGGCGACGAAACCATTGGGATCGGCGAAGTAGGCGAAGGGGTTGTCGCCCGGGCCGTGACGTCCCGGCCCCCAGACGAGGCGGTGGCCGCGCCGCAGCAGGCTGCCGGTCGCCCGCAGGTACTCGTCGATGCCGCGGGTCTCGTACGCGACGTGATTGACGTTCGCGTGGGGGTTGGCGCTGACGGCGAACTGGTGATGTGCCGGCGATGCGCCCTTGAGGAACACCATGACGTCTTCGAGGTAGTCGCTCTTGTAGAAGCCGAGGCCGCGGTGAAAGAAGTCGACGAGTTCCGGCAGTCTCGCGGAGTTCAGCACGAGGTGGGACAGACCGACGGGCAGATGTTCCCTGGGAGCGATCGACCGTGCTCGCCGCGTGTTTGTCTCGGCGGCGATTTCGAGAGTGCGCCCCTCAACCGGGTCGAGGAACCGAAAGCCGTAGCCGCCAGCAGGAGCATCCAGCGGGCCCGGCTCGCCGAGCAACCGGACCGACGATCGAGCGAGCCGGTCGGCGTACCAGTCGACGTCCTCGCGCGTGGAAGCGGCGAACGACACCAGATCTAGCCCGTTGGCCGATGCGGCCCGAAGTCGCAGGGAGTACGGATCGGTCGATCCCGGCGCGGCCATGAACGCCGCGTCACGGTCTGACGTCTCTTCGGCCAGGCCCCATTCATCGCGGTAGAAGCTCACGCCGACCGACAGGTCGGCCACGGCCAGCGCCACGTACCTGATGTGCGTGATCCGGCACTCATACACCTGCTGCGGCGCGGCCAGCCTGCCCGGCCGCTGCTTGTTGAGTTGGTCCGTCATGGCCTGATTCCTGAGGAGGTCGCGTCGTGGTAGCCCAGCAGGCTATGGTCGCGGTCGAGTGGGACGCTGGCGTGCTGGGCGAGCCCGACCGTGAGAATCCGCATGTCAGCCGGCGGACCCATCGCCGGCCCCGAGCCCCTCGATGACCTCGTCCGACCCCACGTCGAAGAACGCCATGATCCGGCATGGGCAGGCTTCGCCGCCCTCGATCTTCCACGGGAAGGCACCGATCACGGCCCGTCTGTTCAGCACGGTCTCGATGTCGCCGCCGACATTCTCGGCATGGATGCAGCCGTCCTGGAAGGCGAGATGGTGCATCGGGAAGATGTCCGAAGAGATCTCGCGGCCAGACATGTGGTGCACGTACTCGTAGTCGCCGCCGAAGAACTCCGAGTAGGGCATGCCGACCTTCGCCTCGAACCTGGCCAGCAGATCGGGACGCATCGTACGGATGGTGGTGTTCATGGGGTGGTCGCCAGAACCGGCGTCGATCCCCCACCACCGGATCTGCATGTCGGCCATCCACCGGGCCAGCCGAACGCTTCCACCGGGGTGCATGGTGAAGTAACGCACCAGGTCCTGCTGGGGCCGACCCTGGTAGTAGCGGTGGAAGCCCGTGTGGACGATGAGGATGTCGCCCTTGCGTACCTCGACCTTGCTGGTGATGTGCTCCGGCTCGATCAAGCCCCAGTCGCCGACATCCTGCGACACGTCGACGATCGCGCCGGCGTGGACCAGTTTGTCCAGCGGGAGCGACGCCATGTCCAGGCCGCCATCGGTGCCGTGCATGGGCCCATCGAGATGCGTCCCGCTGTGCAGCGACGTCTCGATCTTCTGCGAGACGATCTGGTTCGTCTGCAGGTTCTGCGTGTAGTACAGCTTGCCACCCGGATACCCCACCCAGCCCGGAGTGTGGATCCCCCAGGGGTGGGTCAAGTCGACGATCCGCATTGTCTCCTCTTTCTGTTCGTGTTAGCGCATGACGCGAAGTGAGCCGATCGGGCCGACCAGTTCGCCGAGGTCGCGCTCCTCGGCGGCGGCCAACAGGTGCGCGGCAAGGACGAGGTCCTGCTCAACGCTTCCGATGCTCTTGAAGATCACGCGACCGGCCCGGTCCGGCTGCCGCAGGTGCTCGGCGAGCGTGCGAGCGCTGGCGGGGTCCCAGCCGCAGGCGACCGCATCGATGAAGTCGCCGGACTCCTTGATCGCGTCCAGGGTGTCGACGACCACCGCCGCACCCTCGAACGCATCACCGTGCAGCTCGCGATGGACCGGCTGGGTCGAGCCGATCGCCGCGAGCAGCGGGATGCCGGCGACGTCCGCCCCGGCCAGGAACGGCGTGTGGTGGGAGGACGTCGCGACATACAGCACGTCGCTGCGGCCGAGTGCCTCGTCCTGGCTGTCCGTCGCGGTGACCTGAAGGTCGAGTTCACGGGTCATCGACTCCGCGAACGCCTTCCTGTTGGCGGGCGTCGGACTGTACACCCAGGACCGGGTGACGTTCACCGCGCCGCGCAATGCCCGCAGCCCCTCGCGCGCTTCCTCGCCCGATCCGATGACGCCGACGCCGACCTCGCGCCCAGCCGCCCATGCGCGCACGGCTACCGCGGCGGTGGCGGAGGTTCGGAGGCTGGTGATGCGACGCCCGTCGACGATGCCCAGGGCCTCGCCAGTGGATTCACGGAACAGGTGAATGTGGTAATACACCCGTTGACCGACGCGATGGAACTCCTTGTAACCGCTCAGATCCAGCTCACTCAGGCAGCCGGCCAGTACGCGCATCCACGAGCGCGCGCCATTGACCTGCACGCGACCGGTGGCGACCTGATCGCGCGACAGCAGCGCCGCACTCTCGGCGGCGGCCAGACCCACCTCGACGGTAGCGAGCGTGTCCACGACATCGCCGTCGATCAGCCGGACGCCAGCGACGGCGGTCACGCGGGATTCCTTCCGACGTAGAAGAATTCGTCGGGGTCATCGGTAACCGCCAGGCCGGACGCCGTGGCAGCCGCGCGCAACGCCGACATCTGCGCTGCGCTGATACGCATGTGGGGCTGCCGGATCGGCCCGCCGTTGTAGCCGTTCAGCCAGCCCTGGTACTTCCAGTGCATCCGGGGGACGAGGCCGCTGTTGGCCACCAGCGGTGTGCAGATCGCCGCATGGGCCCGCCTGGCCGGCGCTACCTGCCAGTACAGATCCATGCCTTCGTCCCAGGTGACCGGGTTGGACAGCAGCCGGAACATCCGCGGCACCAGCGGACCCATCAGTTCGTAGTTCGACGTGCCCATGAACTGCATGGTGTAGTTGGCGATCCACGCGGGCGCGTTGAACTCCAGCGGGTCCGTCACGACCACTTCACCACTGAAGCGCTCAAACACCGCGGCGATCCCGCCGACTCCGGGGCCACCGACCTCGTTCTTGATCGCGACCACCTGCGGGATGCCCTCGACCATCTGCTCGAGCAGCGTGATCGGAAAACCGGCCGCATGCAGACGGCTAAAGTTCCACTGGTCCATCGCGAAGACGACGATGCCGAGATCGCCCGCGTCGGCAATGGCCTTGGTGAAGCCGAAGACATCCTCGGTGGTCGGCGGGTTGAAGTACAGCGGATACGACGGCATCACCAGATCGACGCCGGCCTTCGCGCCCAGTTCGACCGATGCGACGGTGTCGGCGAGGGTGGGCTGGCTCGCTTGCAGCACCGTGATGAGGTCAGCACCGGACTCCTCGACGACGATGCGAGTGAACTGATCCATCTCCGCGGGCGTGGTGCCGGCCTCGGAGACGACGAGCAGACCGGCCATGCCGTGCTCCTTCGCCCGGGCGACGTCGTGGCGGATCGCGGCCTCGTTGAGCTCGGAGAGGTCGGAGGTGAACGTCGGGCTGACACATCCGCAACACCCGCGTAGCGATGCCAGCGCCCAGGCGCGCGCCTCACCGGACTGGTACTGCGTCATTGGTTGCCTCCTGCTCGGGGCGGGACTGGGTCGGTCAAGGCCGTGGGGTCGGGGCCGAGTGGCGTTTCCAGCCCTCGGCCGACTTCTAGAACGGACGACCAGGTCAGGGCTTCGAGTGCGATCGCGTCGAGCTGGATCATCCGATCCTGCTTGATGGACCTGATCTGCAGCCGCTCCCCGTTCCGCGTCGTGATTCTCCTGACGGCGACGGCGGCGAATTCGTTCGCGATCAGTACCTCGTCGTCGCCGTGGCGCGGTTGCCCGTTCACAGCATGATCCGCAGCTGGGGGAAGTCGAGCAGCACCTGATCGAGGACGACCCGGCGGCGCGTCAGCAGGAACCCGTTGTCGCCGCGAATCAGCTGATCGGTGCGCCGGCCGCTCAGGTACCTGGGCGCGTCGGACTGACGGGTGGCGATCAGCACGACGTTGGACCTGACCTCATACGCCGCCGGTGCGATCAGCCTGTGCACCCGCACGTTGCTGAGGACGTGCCGGAACCGGACCGGCGGGTTCTCACCCCACGCGGTTTCGTAGATGTCGGCGTCGAAGCGCCGGAACCACTGGGACATCAATGACCACTTCGACTCGTCGATGAGCAGCGAACGGTCGTCCCAATGAGGCTTGTACGGGCTGTCCGGGGTTCGCGGGGTCGGAACCTGGTAGGTGAAGTCGTCATCAACGAGATTCACCCATTCCGCGTAGCACCGCTCGTCGAGCAGTTCGGCCTCGAGGTACAGGAAGTCCTGAATCTCGAAGGCGGTCGCGGCGTCGACGACGGCCTTCCTCGCGGGTGCGGTGCTCGTCATCGGCCGGCCTCCCCGGGGTCGGCCATCAGCTCGTCCCAGCGTCGATGGAAGCATCGGATGGTCCTTTCGGTTCGATCGCCGTCGACGACGTCGCCCGGCCAGCCCACCTCCGGAGGAGTCGGCGCATGATGCCTGCCGCCGTCGAGAACGACCGGCAGGCCGCGCGCGACGTCACCGCGGCTGGCCTCTGAGATTCCGACGAAGTTCTCCGTGTCGTCCACCTCAAACAGGCCCGACGGTCCGTTGGTGCGCAGGTAGGCGAGCCTGGACAGCCGTGCCCAGTCGCTGTCGGCGCCGCGCGGACACAGGTACAGCCAGAGTTCCTCGCTCGTGGTCGCGTCGATCGGGTACCGGATTGTGATGCGCACGTAGCGCGCATGAAGATCGGGTCCGTCCACGTTCGTCTTGAAGTTCTCGATGAACGACATGTTCGGAAAGATCGACCCGTGCCCGACGGACAGCGCGGACATCAGCCGCGCCTGCGCCGCCGAGAGCCGGGCGTCGAACTGCGGCCACATGTCGGCCGGGTAGCCGAAGTAGTGATTGCCGTCGAGGACCAGCGGCAGCCGCTGTACCCGCATCGCGTGGCCACGCGGCGTGCACACTGTCCGCCCGGTGAACCGCGGCGCGATCTCGTCCGCCAGCTTGACGAGGTCCCGTTCCGTCGCGAACAGGCCGAGTTCGAACGCCGACGCATGGGTGATGGCGGTGTGATAACCGTCACCGGAGAGGTTTTCGCCCTCGGTCTTCCAGTTGGCCCGCACGACGTTGCGAACGGGCGTGCCGACGACTTCCAGGCCCTCGGGATACTTGTCGAAGACCGCCTGGAGGTACCACGTGATGTCACCGAGGTACTCGGCCAACGGTTCAGCATCGCGATCCCAGGTCGCGAAGACAAGGCCGAAGACCGTGTCCACCTGCGCGGGCGCGTACAGCGGCAACCGCGACTTGTCGATGCCGCCAGGGCCGTAGACATCGCGCTGGTACGTGACTCCGCGCAACTCGCCGGTGTTCGCGTACGTCCATCCGTGGTAGCTGCAGCGGAAATGCGACGCGTTGCCGCTGTCGGCCCGGCAGAGCGGCACGCCGCGGTGGCGGCAGCTGTTGAGCAAGACCCGCACGTCGCCGTTCTCGTCGCGAACGACGATGACCGCGTCACGGCCCATTTTCCTCAGCACATAGTCGCCTGGCTCCGGTATCTCACTCTCATGGGCCAGGAACTGCCAGCAACGGCTGAAGATCCGCGCCATCTCGAGATCGAACAGCTCCCGGTCGGCCCAGCGCGCTCGGTTGACCTGCCCGGCGCGTTCTTCGACTGCGGTCATTGGACTCCTTCCTTCTTGTAATACATACTACGTATGACTAATCGAGGCAAGCTCTACCCGGATCAAGGCGGCGAAGTGCGCAGACATGGACGGTTGACCTGGTTCGCACCCGAAGACCTGGACGCGGACCAAAGGCGGCTGCACGAAGAAATCACCAGCGGGCCGCGGGCGAGCGGCGGCTCGCCTTTCCCGTTGACTGACGAGCGGGGCCGGCTCGAAGGGCCGTTCAACGCGATGCTGGTCCACCCGGGAATCGGGGGTGCCGTCCAGGCGCTGGGTGCACGGATTCGCTACGGCTCAGCCCTTTCTGATAGAGAGCGCGAACTTGCGATCCTCCGCGTCGCCGCTCTTGGCCACAGCGAGTTCGAGTGGTACGCCCACCAGCGGGTCGGACGAGCCGTCGGGCTCAGCGACGTGGAGATGAGCGGCGCCGCGGCAGGTACCGCCGCGGACAGCCTCTCGACCGCCGAAGACACGGTGCTGGACGTCGTGACGCGGCTCGTCGCCGACGGTGATCTTGACGACGCCTCGTTCGCGCACGCCGAACAGGTCCTGGGCACACGCCGGCTGGCCGACCTCGTGGCACTCGTCGGCTACTACCAGCTTCTCGCGCTGTCCCTTCGGGTGTGGCGCACTCCGCTGCCGGCTGGCGAGGACGTCACGATCGGCTGACCTGGACGGCAAGCGCGGGCGGCACGGGCTCAGGAGAGCAGCCCTCCGTCGATCCGCAGGATCTGCCCGGTGATCGCGCCGGCGCTCTTCGAGGCAAGGTAGTAGTAGGCGTCGGCCAGCTCATCCAGTCGTGCGCCACGACTGAGCAGGGTGCGCCCGGCGATAGCGCGGGCAAGCTCGTCCGCGTCGGTCACCACGCGCCGCTGCCGACCGCCCGGCTCGTGAACGGACAGGTCAGTCGCGACGCCTCCCGGAGCGACGCCGTTGACCCGAACGGGCGCGAGGTCCCGCGCCGCGGCCTTCACCAGTCCCGCCCCGGCGTGCTTCGAGGCGACATAGGCCGCGCCCGCCCCGTTGCCCCGGACGTCGAATGACGCGTCGGACAGCGTCAACACCGCGCAACCACCCGCCGTGGCGAGGGCAGGCGCCGCCGCGTGCAGCGCGAGCACGTATCCGAGCACGTTGACGTCCGTGACGTACCTGACCCGGGCGGCGAGTTCCTCGAGCGGCAGGTCACCGCCCAGCCGCAGGCCCCCGTCGTGCACGCCGGCATTGGCGACCAGCACGTCCAGGCGGCCGCCCGGGGCGGCGTGCGAGACGGCCTCGCGGTGATCGGCGGGATCGGTGACATCGCCCCGCACGCAGGCGACGTCCCAGGCCGGAGCGTCCCGGTCGAACACCAGGACGTCGTCACCGACGTCCTGGAATCGTTTCGCTACCGCGGCCCCGATTCCCGACGCTCCGCCAGTAACCAGAACTCGCCTCGTCGTCATGTCGCGTCCGACCAGGGGATGTCAAGCACCGATGCCAGCGTGCGGGCCAGGATCCCCGCGGCGGCGTCGACCTTCCAGTCGTTTCGCTTGAGTGGATGCGCCCGTGCCCCCCACTGGGCGGTGAGCGCCCGCAGTTCATCCGTCGTCCGTGGCGGCCGGGCGAGCAGCCGGGCTTCCAGCTTGGGCAGCCGGATCGGTTTGGGCGCGACCGCTCCCAGCACGAGTCTGGCTCCGCGCAGCTCTCCCGCTCCGGCTCGGTCCACGCCGACGGCGGCGGACACGACGGCGAAGTCGCCGGTGTACAGCGCCAGCTTGTCGAAGCCGTAGCGCCACGACTGCGCGCCCGGCGCCACGACCACCTCGGTGATCAGCTCGTCATCGCGCAGACTGGTCTCGCCGGGCCCGCTGAACAGCTCGTCGATCGGCAGTTCACGCTCGCCGCGGACGCTGCGCACCACCGTGTGCGCGTCCAGTGCCAGCAACGTCGTCGCCAGGTCGGACGGCGTGACCGCTTGGCAGCGATGCGCGCCGATCACCGCGTGCTGAAATCGGTGGTCACCCTCGACGGCGTAGCACGGACATGTCGGGCCGCCGCGCTTATAGCAGGTGAAGTCGTTGCGGTAGAACCAGCACCGCTTCTCCTGGCAGAGGTTGCCGGCGACGGTCGCCATCTCGCGCACCTGATGGGACGCGATGCGGCGGGCGGTCTCACCAAGTACACCGTCCCAGGTCGACCCGTGCTTCTCGGCGAGCACGGCAAGGCGAACGGCCCCACCGATCCGCGCGTTCCCCGCGTCATCGATTCGTGTCCGGCCCAGTGATCGGACGAGCGTGACATCGACGAGCGTGCCCAACGCCTGCTTGCCACGCCGCTGGCCAGGGACAAGGTCGGTTCCCCCGCCGATGGGGCGAGCACCGGCCGTGGCGACCTGCTGCAATGCCTGGGTTTCTGTCGCGGGTTTCATGACCCGCTCGGCGGCGACGGGATCGGCGGTGCGGGCCAGCTTGGTGCCGTAGCGGTCGAGCACTGCGTGCACGCCGCGCGGATAGGCAGCGCGGATAAACGCGACTTGCCACCGGTCAGGCCGGCGCCAGATGTGGTACGAACGCCGCTTCGTCCGCTCCAGCTCACGCCGGGCGTTGAGGACCTTGTCCGGGGTGAAGGGGGCCTCACGTAGCCGCAGCCCGGTCGCGTGTGCGATCGCGTTGCCGACGGCGGCCACCGTCGGCACCAGGACGATCTCGCCGATTCCCTTCGCGCCGTACGGCGCCTTCGGGTCACCGCCGGGCACGAACAGCGTTCGGATCCGCGGCGCGTCGAGAGCCCGCATGAGCGGGTAGCTGAGGTAGGAGCCGTTGATCATCCGGCCGTTCTCGTACAGGAGCTCCTCGCCGAGAGCCGCGCCGAGACCCATGACGACTCCACCGATGACCTGGCTCTGCGCCAGGAGGGGGTTCAGCACCGTTCCCGAGTCGTGCGCCGCCACATAGTCGACGATCCGCACCATGCCGGTGTCCGGGTCGACTTCGACCTCGACCGCGTGGGCGGCAAAGGAGTACGCGCCGGAGATGTTGCCGGTGCCGGTGTGCCAGTCCATCTCCTCGACATCGGCCGTGTACTCGTGCTCGATCGCGAGGGGACCCTGTTCACGCGTCCGGCGCATGACGTCCGCGATTGACAACGCGGCGCCGGACCCGTGCACCCGGCCGTCACAGAACTCGAGGAGCTCGACCGGCACGTCAAGGACCGACGCCGCGCGTTTGCGCAGCTCGGCACGCACCGATGCGACGGCACCGAGCGTCGCGTGGGCACTCATGTACGTCCCGCGCGTGGACCACGCGCCGAGGTCGGACGGCGTTTCGAGCGAGTCCATCATGACCACGCTGACGGCTTCGAGCGGTACGCCGAGCTCATCGGAGACGACCTGGGCGAGCATGGTCCGCTGGCCGGTGCCGGCGTCGGCGCCACCGAACCGCAGCTGAACATGGCCGGTCTCGTCGACGATGACCGCGGCACTGCTCTTGTTGGCTCCCGGATACACGTAGGCGCCCGAGACCTGGATCGCCGCGGCCACGCCCACCCCCCGTCCGCTACCGCGCAAGTCCTTCTTGCGCTGCCAGCCGATCGCGTCGCGGGCAGCGTGCAGGCACTCGACAAGTGCGGCGGAGCCAAGCTGGTAGCCGACGTGGGTGCGCTGGCCGGCCCGGTTGGCATTGCGGATCCGGAACTCGAACGGATCGATGCGAAGGCGTTCGGCCAGTTCGTCCATCGCGGACTCGACGGCAAATGTCGCCTGCGGGTTCCCGTACCCACGGAACTGGCCACCGGGATGGGTGTTCGTGTAGATCAAGCTGGCATCGAACGAGACGTGCGGCACCACGTACAGCGACGCCAGCGCGCCAGTTCCCGCGCCCATGACGGAGGGACCGGAGTGATTGAATGCCCCGTTCTCCACGATGACCTCGGCATCGCGAGAGATCAGCTGACCGTCGGCCGTCGCCGACGCCGTCATGGTGATATCGAACCTGTGACGGCTCTTGGTGGTTTCGAACTCCTCGTCACGCGACAGGATCAGGCGGACCGGGCACCCCGCCTTCATGCTGAGCGCCGCCGCGACCGCCTCGAACTCCCCTATCTTCGACTTCGAGCCGAAACCGCCGCCGACGGCGACCTCGTGGACGACGATGCTCTCGCGGGGCAGATCCAGAACGTGCGCCAGTTCCTTCTCGACGAAGTACGGCGCCTGCGTGGCGACCCAGACATGGAGCTGCCTGGTCTTGTTGTCCCAGCTGGCGATCACGCCGTTGGTCTCCATGCACGCGTGATTCTGCCGAGGGAAGATGTACCGGCCGGAGACGGTCACCGATCCCGGCCCGGCCGGCGGCGCCGCGCCGAAGTCCTGACCGAACGCGAGTGCGACGTTGCCCGCGTGCTCGTCATGGACGAGGGGTGCGCCAGCGCGCCGCGCATCCTGGAGGCCGGTCACTGCCCGAAGTCGCTTGTACGTGACCTTGAACCGCGCGAGCGCCGCCCGCGCCTGCTCCGGCGTCCGCGCGGCGACACCGGCGATCTCCTCCCCGACGTACCTGACCTTGCCGCGCGCCAGCACGGTGCGGTCCGCGAGCGGTCCGCCATGGTGGATGTAGTGCCGGCCGGGAAGGTCATCGGCCGTCACCACCGCGACGACGCCGGGACTTGCGAGCACGTCGCCGACATCGATCCGCTTGATCAGCGCATGCTGGTGCGGGCTACGCAGAATCGCGGCGTGCAGCAGGCCCGCGGGGCGGACGTCGTCGGTGAACACCGCCAAACCAGCGGTCTTCTCGAACCATTCGACGTTCGGCACAGCGGCACCGAGCTGGGTGCCGTGACGCTCGGGAGCGACAGTCACTGCGTGCTTGCCTTCCATCGGTCGATGTGATGGGGGTCCTGCGTGTCATCCGCCGAGGCCGCGTCACGGATCGCGTCGACGATGCCTTGATAACCGGTGCAGCGACAGACGTTGCCCGAGATGGCGTGCCGCAGTTCCCGCTCGTCGGCGGGGATGCCCTGCCGCAGCAACGCCACGCCACGGACGATCTGCCCGGGGGTGCAGAACCCGCATTGAAAAGCCGCGCGACGCGCGAATGCCCGCCGCAGCTCGGCGGCCTCGCCGACCAGGCCTTCCACGGTCTCGACGTCGCCGCTCACGCGGCAGGCCAGCACGATGCAGGACAGCACCGGCCGCCCGTCGACCAGGACGGTGCATGCACCGCACTCGCCGCGGCCGCAGGCCTCCTTGGTGCCCGTCAGGCCGGCCGTGGTGCGAAGGACGTCGATCAGCCTGGTCTGCGGGGGCAGCGCCGTCTCGTCAAGTTCGAGGCTGCCGTTCACACGCATTCCAGGTACCTCCGCAATGCGAAGAGCGCGGCCGCGTTTCCGCCCAGCACGGCGGCCTCGTCAGCTGGCGCTAGAGCGAGCGAGCGCACCGTGTCGATGCCCCGGCTGGCGGCGAACGGCACGGGCGGGCCGTCGGTTCCGTAGCAGATCTGTCGCGGGCCGACGGTGTCCAACGCGAGTCGAAGGGGACGCGGACCGAAGGTGACCGTGTCCAGGTAAAGGCGTTCGATGTAGTACGACGGTGGGCGTTCCAGTTTCACCGGTCCCCAGGGGCCGAGCGGTGCGTAGTCCCGCAACTCGTGGCCGAAGTCGAGCCGGTCGGCGAGCATGGTGATCGCACCTCCCGCGTGAGAGCACAACAGCCTGACGCCAGGGAACCTCTCCGCGACGCCGGTCAGGATGAATCTCGTCAGCGTCAACGTGGTGTCCAGCGGCCGGCCGCAGACCTCGCCCAGCCGATAGGGCGTCATGTGTTCCTGCCCGACCGTCACCCCGCCCGGATGGATGAAGACGGCGACACCCAGACCCGCGACGAGTTCCCAGAACGCCGGCGGAACGCTGTCCAGGTAGCGCCCTTGATCGCTGGTGGGGATGGCGAAGCCGGCGAGGCCGAGGTCGCTGATCGCGCGTTCAGCCTCGGCGAGATGTTCGCGGCCTCGCCACGGCGTTACCGACGCGAGACCGGTGATCCGGGTGTGGTGTTCGGCGGCGAGCGCGGCCAGGTGGTCGTTGTACTCGCGCGCGGACGCGATGTCACCCAGGTCGCGATCGCCGTACCAGATGTGCGGGTCGGAGATCACGGTGACATCGATGCCCGCCTCGGCCTGTCGCTGGAAGACGACGTCGAGGTCGAACATGTCGGCCGGCAGGCGGCCGCTACTGGCCCAGGCGGGCGGGAAAAGGTGACTGTGACAGTCGACGATCAACGGAGATCATCTCCTTCCTGGATACCGGTTAGCCGATCGAAATGCCGCGGGAGACGGTCTTGATCTCGGTGAACTCCTCGACGCCCGC
>DATMKQ010000445.1:0-32223 GCA_035571275.1 Trebonia sp. | reverse complement strand
TTCGTTCGGACTGATATGCTCTTTGTTGCAATGTTGCGCGAGCTGCTCCTCCTTAGCGGCCGCGGCGGGGGCCTATAAGGCTGGCTCCCTCGTCGCGGGTCTCAGGCGTGTCCGCTGGCCGACCGGACAGAAACCGAATCCGACCACCGCGAACTTGAAGGAAGCAGCAACGATGCAAAATCCGTCTTATCGGCCTGTCGCGCCCGTATATCAGCAGCCGAGCGGCATGCCCTGCCACCGTTACGCCCCGTTCAAACCCGTCGACCTGCCCGACCGGACCTGGCCGAGCAAGGTCATGACCAAGGCCCCGCGCTGGCTGTCCACCGACCTGCGTGACGGAAACCAGGCGCTGATCGACCCGATGTCGCCGTCCCGCAAGCGAGCCATGTTCGACCTGCTCGTCAAGCTGGGCTATAAGGAGGTCGAGGTCGGCTTCCCGAGCGCCAGCCAGACCGACTTCGACTTCGTGCGCGAGCTGATCGAGGCCGACAAGATCCCGGCCGACGTGCGGATCTCCGTGCTCACCCAGGCGCGCGAGGACCTGATCGAGCGCACGGTGCAGAGCCTGGCGGGCGCGCAGCGGGCGACCGTGCACATGTACAACGCGACCGCGCCGACGTTCCGCAAGGTGGTCTTCCGCATCGACCGCGAGGAGTGCAAGCAGCTCGCCGTCGAGGGCACCCGGCACGTGATGAAGTACGCGGAGCAGATCCTCGGCGACGGCACGGACTTCGGCTACGAGTACTCGCCGGAAATCTTCATGGACACCGAGCTGGACTTCGCGCTGGAGACCTGCGAGGCCGTGATGGACGTCTGGCAGCCGTCGGCGGGCCGCGAGATCATCCTCAACCTGCCGTGCACCGTCGAGCGGTCCACCCCGAACGTGTACGCGGACCAGATCGAGTGGATGAGCCGCCACCTGTCCCACCGCGAGCACCTATGCCTGTCCGTCCACACCCACAACGACCGTGGCACCGCCGTCGCGGACGCCGAGCTCGCGGTGCTGGCCGGCGCCGACCGGGTGGAAGGCTGCCTGTTCGGCAACGGCGAGCGGACCGGCAACGTCTGCCTGGTCACGCTGGGCCTGAACCTGTTCAGCCAGGGCATCGACCCGATGATCGACTTCTCGAACATCGACGAGATCCGCCGCACCACCGAGTACTGCAACCAGCTGCCCGTCCACCCGCGCCACCCGTACGCCGGCGAACTCGTCTACACCGCGTTCTCCGGGTCACACCAGGACGCGATCAAGAAGGGCTTCGAGGCGCTCGAGGCGGAGGCCGAGGAGGCTGGCGTCCCGTTCGGGCAGTACCCGTGGAACGTGCCGTACCTGGCGATCGACCCGCACGACGTCGGCCGCTCGTACGAAGCGGTGATCCGGGTCAACTCGCAGTCGGGCAAGGGCGGCGTGGCCTACGTGATGAAGACCGGCCACGCCCTCGACCTGCCGCGCCGCCTGCAGATCGAGTTCTCCAAGGTCATCCAGGTCCACACCGACGCCGAAGGCGGCGAGGTCTCGCCGAGCGAGATCTGGCGCATCTTCAGCTCCGAGTACCTCGCAGAGGGCCCGCTGGCGCTGCTCGACCACCAGTCCTCGTCGGTGGTCGAGGGCAAGCACGTGCTCGCGGCGGAGATCTCAGCGAACGGCGCGGCCCAGGAGGTGGAGGGTGTCGGCAACGGCCCGATCTCCGCGTTCTGCGCCGCACTCGCGTCGATCGGCGTCGACGTGCGGGTGCTCGACTACGCCGAGCACGCGCTGACCGAGGGCACCGACGCGCAGGCCGCGGCCTACGTGGAGGTCGCGGTCGGCGGCCGCGTCTTCTGGGGCGTCGGCATCGACACCAACACCGCTTCCGCTTCCATGCGCGCGGTGCTTTCCGCCGTCAACCGTTCCCGCCGTTAGTCATCCGAACGGGCGGTGCCGCTGCCAAGCCCGCCGCCCGTTCCCCCATTCCGCGGTAGCCAGCCCCGCCGCCCGCGGCCCCGTGCTCGCGCAGCAACTCCCACTGGCCACATCGGCCCCATGGGTTTTCCACTTGGTATACAAGCCGACAACTTGGTACCCAAGATGACCACGTCGCCCCTACCCATAACTGGGCATAACGGGCGGGAAAATGGTCACGGTGTATACCAAGCGGTCACGGTGTATACCAAGTCAAACTAGGTATAGATGACGCCGAATGTCGGCGGAGTGCTGGAGAATGGGAGCGTGCAGGGGTACCGGGATGACGGGGTTGTGCTGCGGACGCAGAAGCTGGGCGAGGCGGACCGCATCGTTACCCTGCTCACCCGGCAGAACGGCCGGGTGCGCGCCGTCGCCAAAGGCGTGCGGCGCACCAAGTCCAGGTTCGGCGCCCGACTGGAGCCGTTCACCCACGTGGACGTGCTGATCCACCCGGGCCGGTCGCTCGACGTGATCACGCAGGCCGAGGTGATCCGGCCGTACGGGGTGCCGCTCGCCGGCGACTACCCCAGGTACACCGCGGGCACCGCGATGCTCGAGACCGCGGAGCGATTCACGCCGATGGAGAAGGAGCCCGCGCTTCGCCAGTTCCTGCTGCTGATCGGTGGACTGCGCGCGCTCGGCGAGATCGGCGAGATCGGCGAGACGGGGGAGACGGGAGAGGCAGGAGAGACGCCGAAGACGGGCGACACCAGCACCACAAGTGAGACGGATGAGACGGGTGCGGCGGGACGGGAGGGGCGCGAGCCGCGACTGGTGCTCGACGCGTACCTGCTGCGGTCACTGGCCGTTGCCGGGTACGCGCCCTCGCTCGAAGAGTGCGCCAGGTGCGGCGCGACCGGGGCTCAGTTGACGTCGTTCGCGGTCGCCGCTGGCGGCATGGTCTGCGGCTCCTGCCGGTCGCCAGGCGCCGCGTCGCCGAGCGCGCAGACCGTTGCCCTGATGCTCGCGCTGCTGCGGGGCGACTGGGATAACGCCATGCGGAGCGAGCGCAGGCAGCGGGTAGAGTGCAGTGGCCTGGTAGCCGCTTACCTGCAGTGGCACCTGGAGCATTCAATACGGTCGTTGCGTCATGTGGAGCGTGCTTGAGCAAGACCCCCAGGCCAGTAAGGCCAGTAGGGCCGGTCCGGCCGCCTGACCTGCATCCGAGTGGTGCCCGTCCGCCGGCGATACCGCCAGACCTGGTACCCCGCCACGTCGCGCTGGTGATGGACGGCGACGGCCGGTGGGCGAAGCAGCGCGGGCTGCCCCGTACGGAGGGGCACAAGGAGGGCGAGTCGTCGCTGCTCGACGTCATCATGGGCGCGATCGAGCTCGGCATCCCGTACCTGTCCGCCTACGCGTTCTCCACGGAGAACTGGCGCCGTCACCCGGACGAGGTCCGCTTCCTGATGGGCTTCAACCGGGACGTCATCCACCGCCGCCGCGATCTGCTCAACGAGATGGGCGTGCGCATCAGGTGGGCGGGCCGTCGGCCGCGGCTATGGCGCAGCGTCATCAGTGAACTCGAGTACGCCGAGCAGTTGTCCGCCGGGAACACCGTGCTGACCTTGCAGTTCTGCGTCAATTATGGCGGGCGCGCGGAAATTGTCGACGCGGCGGCGGCGATCGCCGCCGAAGTGGCGGCCGGGAAAATTCGCCCGGATAAGATCGATGAGCGCCTTTTCGCTCGCTATCTAGACGAACCGGATATTCCGGAGGTCGACCTCTTCGTGCGGTCATCGGGAGAGCAGCGGCTGTCGAACTTCCTGCTTTGGCAGTCGGCCTACGCCGAACTCGTATTCCTCGACACGCTTTGGCCCGACTTTGATCGCCGGCACCTTTGGCAGGCGTGTGAGATCTACGCCAGCCGGGACCGGCGGTACGGCGGCGCCGTGCCCAACGTGGTCGGCACGCCCGCACCTGCCGCTATGTCCGGTAACGGCGGCGATGTCACAACTAATACCGCGGGTTCGCCCGCGGAGTAACCGCGTGGCGCGCGGGTGATCATTGCGCTTTCCTGGGAGCATTGACCCATGGCGCGTGAAGGGGAAATACACAAAATCCGGCCGTTAACGATACCGGCACGCATGCAACAAACTCTGCAATTTACGAATCAGACGACGCTGTCGCGTTTCCTTGGGGGTATTAGCAGATGCGTCGCGTGATCGCAGTCGTAATCGTGACCGCGCTGGGAATCTTGGCCGTCACGGCGATGCCCTCTCGGGCCGCGGACAGCGCCGCGGTAACCGAGGGCACGCCGGGAGGCAGTGTGGCCGCGACGAAGACCGTGGTCTATGACGGGCTCGAGGTGACGGTTCCCGTATCCTGGCCGGTATACCGGCTGGACCAGAGCCCGTCTACGTGTGTCCGCTATGACTTGCACGCGGTGTACCTGGGCGTTCCTGGGATCAACCAGCGGTGCCCGGCGCATCTGGTCGGCCGGACCGAGACGGTGAGCATCATGCCGGCCACCGCGGGCTCGGGGGCGGCCTCGTCGGTCATCGACCAGCGGGGCCAGCTCGGCATGACAGGCGGCACCCAGGTCGGGAGCGTGCCGTCGGTGCACGCGCCGCTCGTGCAGGACGCGGAGCAGCGGGTGTTCCGGGTTGCGGTGAACACTGCGGTGAACACTGCGGTGGACACCCGGGGCGGCGCGACGGTCATCGCGACCTACAGCGAAAGCCCGGCGCTGGCCGAACAGGTGCTGGGCACGCTGCGGAAGGTAGCGTCGAGGACGACGCGGCCCCATCCCCGGGCGGCCGTCCGGCAGGCGGCCGCCCGGCCACAGCCCACCACCTCGTCATGGCAAGGCGTGCCCTCCGGCTGGCCCACTCAGATCGTCGCGCAATCCCCGCCGCCGCCCCCGAAGCCAAAGCCGAAGCCGCACCCGGTGTACGGCTTCGACGCGTGCGCCGCTCCGTCTCTCGCGACGATGCGGGCCTGGCGGCGCGGATTCAGCGTGGTCGGCATCTACATCGGCGGTGTGAACGCGGCCTGCGGCCTGGGTAACCTGTCGGCTTCCTGGGTCCGCTCCGCCGCGAAGATGGGCTGGTCGATGCTGCCGACGTACGTGGGGCCGCAGGCCGCCTGCTGGACGGGGGGCGGCGGCGTCCTCATCGACGCCAAGCACGCCGCGGCGGAAGGCCGTGCCGCGGCCAACGACGCGATTAGCGACCTCGCCAACCTCGGGCTGCGCCAGGGCGCCCCGATCTACTACGACATGGAGGGCTACGACGAGGACAACGCCGGCTGCGTATCCGCCGTGCTCACCTTCATCGGGGCGTGGTCGAGGCAGCTCGCCGCGCGGGGCTACGTGCCGGGGGTGTACTCGAGCCAGGACTCTGGCATCGAAGACATGGAGGCGGCGGCCGTAGCGCACCGGCCCGGATTCACCCGGCCGACGGCGATCTGGATCGCCTTGTGGGACAACAGGCGCACGCTGAGCGACGGCAGGCTGGTATGGCCGTTCACCGACCGCAGCAAGCAGTACATCGGCCCGCATCTTCACGAGGTCGGCGGGATCACCCTGGATATCGACACCGACTGGGTCGAGGGCCCGGTGGCGCGGTGAGCCGGCCACCGGTTCGCGTTGCGGTCCGGTGGCTCATAAGCTGATGCTCTCACCGGGGACCGCGCCTGCCGCGCCCGCCGACCGCCAGCCGGATGGAGAGCCAGATGGCCCTACGCAGCGACCGCCTTGACGCCATTGTCAACCTGAGTAAGCGGCGTGGATTCGTCTACCCGTCCAGTGAGATCTACGGCGGGCTGCGCGCGGCCTGGGACTATGGGCCGCTTGGCGTGGAGCTGAAGAATAACGTCAAGCGCCAGTGGTGGCGGGCGATGGTGCAGGAGCGCGACGACATCGTCGGCATCGACTCGTCTGTGATCCTGGCCCGGGAGGTCTGGGAGGCCAGCGGGCACGTCACGAACTTCGTCGACCCGCTAACCGAATGCCAGTCCTGCCACAAGCGGTTCCGCGCCGACCACCTCATCGAGTCCTACGAGGGGAAGCACGGCCACCTGCCGGCCGACGGCCTCGCCGACATCCCCTGCCCGAACTGCGGCACGCGCGGCGCCTTCACCGAGCCGCGCATGTTCAACGGGCTGCTGCGCACCTACCTCGGCGCCACCGAGGACGAGTCGGGCCTCGCCTACCTGCGCCCGGAGACCGCCCAGGGCATCTTCGTCAACTACAGGAACGTGCTGCAGACGTCGCGGCGCAAGCTGCCGTTCGGCATTGGCCAGATCGGCAAGTCGTTCCGTAACGAGATCACCCCGGGGAACTTCATCTTCCGCACCCGGGAATTCGAGCAGGCGGAGATGGAGTTCTTCGTCCGTCCTGGCGAGGACGAGAAGTGGCACGAGTACTGGATCGAGCAGCGGCTCGCCTGGTACACCGGCCTCGGCATCAGCAAGGACAACCTGCGGCTGTACGAGCACCCGGCCGACAAGCGGTCGCATTACTCGAAGCGGACCGTGGACATCGAGTACCGCTTCGACTTCGTCGGCTCGGAGTGGGGCGAACTCGAGGGCATCGCCAACAGAACCGACTACGACCTGACCGTCCACCAGGAAGCGTCCAAGGTCGACATGACGTACCTGGACCAGGAGAGCGGCGAGCGGTTCCTCCCTTACGTCATCGAGCCGGCGGCGGGCGTTGACCGCGGCACGCTGGTGTTCCTGCTGGACGCCTACGCCGAAGACGAAGCGCCGGACGCCAAGGGCAAGCTGGAGAGGCGGACCGTGCTCCGGCTCGACCCGCGGCTCGCTCCGGTCAAGGCCGCGGTGCTGCCGCTGTCCCGCAACGCCGACCTGTCGCCGAAGGCCCGCGACATCGCCGCGCTGCTGCGCAAGCGGTGGAACACCGACTTCGACGACGCGAGCGCCATCGGGCGCCGCTACCGCCGCCAGGACGAGATCGGCACCCCGTACTGCGTCACCGTCGACTTCGAATCGCTGGAGGACCAGGCCGTCACCGTCCGCGAGCGCGACTCGATGACCCAGGTCCGCATTGGCATCGACGCCCTCCCGGACTACCTAGCCGACCGCCTCCCGATCTGGTAACCCCGGCTCATCGGAGCGGCTCGGTGCTTACCAGCCGCGCTGGAGTGAACGACACCGGGAACGGGAACTTCGTGCTGAACTCGGTGTCGCCAGCCGCGTAGCCGGTCTGCTGGTATTTGCCGTCGGACAACGAGAACTCGGTGATATCGGGCCGGTCTAGGTCGGGGCTGACGATCCAGTACGCCTGAACCCCGTACTGCGCGTAGATAGCCTTCTTCCGCGTGCGGTCATAACGGCGTGTCCGCCGGGATGCGACCTCGACGGCCAGCACCGGTGCTCGTTCCTCGAAGACCTCGTCGAGCTGGAAGGTTTCAGATCGCAAGACGGCGACATCGGGAATGCGATGCTGATACTCGCTGAGGTTGATGCCGGGGCCTATGATCGCGACGAATTCCGGTGTGCAGGCGGCTTGCAGGATGAACCACAGCCGCTGGACCATCCACTGATGGTTGTGGTATGGCGCGGGGGACACGACAAGCATCCCCTCATCGAGTTCGCAGCGGCTGCCGTCGTCGGGCATGTTCTCCATGTCCCTGACGGTCAACGGCCGGTCCTCGTGCGGCCACACGTCCGGCCACATCTGCGGCGGCGCCTTCGCAGCGGTCATAACTGTCATCATGCCCTACCTCCATAGCAAATTGCATGAAGGCATGATGACAGTGAGTACCGACATTTCCGCGTAATGTTATTGCTGCTACATAAGTGCCGAAATGACCGCGTTGAGGGTGCCGTTCTCAGGCTGGTTACCGGAGGCCGACGCGTACGCCGATCCGTTGCTCCCGCTCCCGGTGCCGGCCGGGAGGCCCGGCGCGGCGGCCGTTCCGGCGTGGGCGGCGCGGTCGAAGATGTCGGCGGCCGCGTGGTGGAAACCGGAAGGCAGCCCGTCGGCGGCCATCGACGCCGCGATCTCCTCCATCTCGGCCACCCACCGCCAGCCCTTGGCCGCCGCCGCCGAAGCGGCCCGCTCCGACTGCGCCCCCAGCGCCGGCTGGGACAGCGCCCACTCGGCCAGCAGTGTCCGCTCCACGCCCTCGCCGCGCGCCAGCGCCCGGCACGCGAGCAGCAGCGCGGACGTGCCCTTGGTCCATGCCGCGTAGGCCATCTTCACCGCCGACGCCGCGAACGGCTGCCCGTCGGCGATCCGCGCGTCCAGCGCCGACCGCCCGAACAGGGCCCGCACCTCCTCGGCCCGCGCGCCCGACAGGTACAGCCGGGTATGGCCGGCGTTCTCGGGCGGCAGCCCGATGATCCCGCCGTCCACGTACGACGCGCCGCCCTCCGTCACCACGTCCGCCACCTGCGACGCGGTGGCGACCGATACCGCGTTGGCGTCCACGTATACCCCGGAGAACCCGGTCGAAGCCACGCTCGAAGCGACGTCGAGCGCGGCGTGCGGCGGGCACACCGACAAGATCACTGAGCACCGGGACGCGAGCTCGGCCAGGCTGCTCACGCCGGTCAGCTCCGCCGCGAGCGCGCGGCCGGTCGACGCCCGGCTACGCCCCGCCGGATCCCACAGCACCTCATGCCCCACCGACACCAGGCAGCCGCCCACGGCGGCGCCCATCTCACCCGGATGCAACAGCCCGACGGTAGCCATGCGCGTCCCTCCAGCCCGATGGGCGGTGTTTCGCCCACCATTGTGCCGGTTCCCCCCGTCCGGTACCGGTTCCGCCCCGGTAAAGTTCAAGATCAAATTTATCCGGAACGGAGGCGTGGCTACCCTCCACCGACCGGCGCCGAGGTTGCCCGCAGGCGTCAGCCAGCGGACGGTCGCTACCAGGCGACGCTTGGCGCGGTGCCGCCCCCGGCGTCCGGCGGGGAAAGTAGCTGCTGGAACGTGCCGTCGCTGATCACGCCGACATGCGATGGCGGTAGCGGGAAGCTCGGGGAGGACAGGCTCCATTCGCCGACGATCGTGCTGCCTGAGGTGCTTGTCCACAGTTCGTAGATGCTGGGAAGCTGCGCGTCGTTGACGGTGACCTCGTAGCGGGTCCGTTCCGCACCTGAGGGGAGGGAGTACGCCAGCCACGCCACCCGCCAGGAGAGCGGTTTGGCTTGCGTGCCGCGCAGCAAGCTGACCGAACCGCAGATCACTGTGCGGCCGTCCGCGCTGATCAGCTGGATCCCGCCGTATTGACAGGCTGCTGTGCGCGGGTCCTCCTGCGCTGCCTCGGTGGAGGTCCACGACCAGATGACGTTGCTGTCGGCCATCAGGTCCTCGCCGCCAGCGGCGACGTCGAGCCGCCGCCACGTCATGTGCAAGGTGGCTTCCTCGTGCCCCTTCACCTGGGCCGTCCGCGGTCCGGTGAGCTCCACCGTCGCCGACCCCGCCGGGTTGGACACCCACGACGTCGCGAACGCGATGGCGCGGTCGCCGTCTATCCAGGCCAGCGCCCTGCTCTGCTCCGCCAAGTAGTCGTCTTCGCCGAAGGCCTGCCGGTCAGTGGTGGACCATCGTTGCAGCAGCTTGCCGCTCGGCACCGAGTAGACCAGCAGCTCATCGGACTTGTTGCCCTGCCGGGCGACCGCGAGGTCGCGGCCGGACGCGGACAGCGCTATCGCGTCGATGCCGGTTGCGGACGGGATAGGCAGCCGGGTCAGCCTGGCGGGAGTCGAGGTGCCTGGCGCGATCCGCAGCAGGTACCACGTCCTAGGCTGCGCCTCGGTGTCCATGACCGCGGCGTCGACGACGAACGTGCGGTCGTCGGCGGCCGCCGCCACTCCGGAGAAGGAGGTGCCTTTGGGCGGCTTCACGATGGCGACCTTCGTCCCAGTGAGCGTGTCGCCGACCAGCAGGTCCGTCCCGGGAGTGGAGCATGGTGAGTTGAGCGCGCAGGGCACAGAAGGCTTCGACGTGGGGCGCTGCGGGGGAGTGTAGAGCGTGACGTAGTACCTGGGGACAGCCGCGGTGACGGGCGCCGGGGCGGCAGGAGAAACCACGCCTCCGTTCGGGATATCTCTGATGGCCACCAGTGAGATGGCCAGCGCAATGACAGCGGCCGCGGCTGTGACCGGCGCGATCCATGTCCGCGGGCGGCGCGCGCGGCGCGCCGTGGCACCGGACCGCGGTCCGGAGCGCTCACCCGTCGGCGCGTAGGAAGCCGGCGGCAGCCGCAGCGGCCGGACCTCGCGCATCGTCGCGGCCTCGGCGTGGGTGGCGGCGCGGACCCGTTCTTCGAGAGCGTTCACGACTCCTCCTTGAGCATCCGGCCGAGCGCCGCGAGGGCACGGGACGTGGCGGACTTGACGGCGCCGCGGCTTACCCGCATCGCCTCGGCGGTCTGGTCTTCTGTGAGGTCCATGTAGTAGCGGAGCACGAGCGCCTCGCGCTGCCTGGCGGGCAGTCGCCGGATCGCGGCGAGCACCGCGCGGTATTCCTCGCCGAGCAGCACCGCCGCCTCGGCGGACTCGAACGGCCGCCCGGCCGGAATCCCGGGCCGGGAGCGGCGTTTGATCGCGGTCCGGCAGCCGTTCAGCACGCTGGTCCGCAGGTATGACGGCGCGACGGACGGGTCAGCCAGGCTGTCCCAGCGGCGGTACAGGCCGAGGAAGGCGTCCTGCACCACGTCCTCGGCCGCCGCCGCGTCGCCGAGCATGACCAGGGCCAGCCGGGCCAGGCTCAGCGCGTGCGCCTGGTACAGCGCCGTCACCTGCCGATCGGCGGTCCAGGCGTCGGTACCGGGGTCTTCCGTGTCCACATGGTCCACGTAGTAAAGACTTCCGCGGCATGCGAAGGTTGCTCCGGGGCGGCTGCCGGTTACCAGGACAGCGCGTTGGCGTCGTGCGCCGCGAAGCTCCTCCTACCAGGTGACGCTCGGCGCCATGGCGCCGGCGTCCGGCATGGACGGCAGCTTCTTGAACGTGCCGTTGCTGATCAGGCCGACGGGCGGGTTCTGTTGCGGGCCGGCGTTAGTTTCCATCCCCCATTCGCCGATGATCGTGTTGCCGGTGGTGCCTGCCCACAGCGGGTACACGTAAGGCTGCTGCGCGGTGCGGACGACGATCTGGTAGAGGGTTCGGGCGGCGCCGGTGGGGACGGAGTACGCCAGCCACGTCACCCGCCAGGACACGGGCTTGCGCTGGGTACCCCGCGCGATGCTGATCGACCCGCACACCACTGTCTTCCCGTCCGCGCTGATCCCCTGGATCCAGCCGTACTGACAGCCGGATGCTTCTTGTTGGCCGTCCGGCGTCGCCGTGGGCGTCCACGACCAGATGACCTTGCTATCGGCCATCAGGTCGCCGCCGCCGGTGGAGACGTCCAGCCGCCGCCACGTCATTTCCAGGCTGGTCATCCCGTACTGCTTCGCCAGCTCGGGCAGCTTCTTCTTCAGCTCCGTGAGGCTGAGCCGCTCCTTGTACAGCTTCCCCAGCGCCGCGGCCAGGCCCGGCGGCTCGTACGTAAACGCCGCGTAGAACGCGACCGCACGGTCGCCGTCTATCCAGTCCAGCGCCCGGCTCTGTTCTGTGAAGTAGTCGGCTTCGCCGAAGGCGTCAGGGTTGTCGGTGGACCACGTATGCAGCAGCCGCCCCGTGGTCACCGAGTAGATCCGAATCTTGCTGACCGTATTACCGTGCAGACCGCTCGCATTGTCTTCCGTGGCGACCGCGAACTCGCGCCCGGATCCGGACAGGGCCATCGCGACGACGTCGTGGAGGGACGGGATGGACAGCCTCGTCAGCCGAGCCGCAGACCGAGCCGGAGACGAGGTGCCGGGCGCTATCCGGAGCAGGTAAAAGGTCCGGGGCAGCGTGTAATCCGAGTCACCGGGGCTGGGCTCGGTGTCGACGACGAACGTCTTGTCGTCCGCGGCCGCCGCGATGCCCGTGAATACCGCGCCGGTGGGGGCCTGCACGGTGGCCACCTTCGCTCCGGTGAAAGTATCGCCCACCAGCAGACCCGTCCCGGTAAGCGTCACGTAGTACCGCGGCGGGACCTCGGCTCGGACAGTCGGCCGGGCGGTCGCAGGAGCCGCGTGCGGGAGATTCTTGACGACCACCAGGCCGACGGCCAGGGCCAGCACAGCGGCCGCCGCGGCGACCGGAGCCAGCCGCCTGGGCCAACGGCGGGGCGACGGCACCCGGCCGCGGGACTTCGCGTTGGCCCGGGGAGGCGGGGGCAGCCGCAGCAGCGGCACGCGGTCGACCGTCTCTGTGATCGCGTCCATGGCCGCCCGGGTGCGCTCTTCCACCGTGCTCACGACTCCTCCTTGAGCATCCGGCCCAGCGCGGCGAGCGCCCGGGACAAGGCTGACTTGACGGTGCCGCGGCTGATCCCCATGGCGCGGGAGGTCTCCTCTTCCGACAGGCCGAAGTAGAACCTGAGCACCAGCGCCTCACGCTGCCGGTGCGGCAGCCGGCGCACCGCGAGGAGTACCTCCCGGTGCGCCTCGCCGAGCAGCACCAGGGTCTCGGCGGACTCCAAGCCCGACCGCGTGTCGGTGGCGGCCGCGCGGTCGCGCCGCTCGCGCCGCGCCTGCTGCCGCAGCGCGGCGCGGCAGCCGTTGAGCACGCTCGAGCGCACGTACGTCAGCGCGTTGGCCTGGTCGGAAAGCTTGTCCCAGTTCCGGTACAGGCCGAAGAACGCGTCCTGCACCACGTCCTCGGCGGCCGCCCGGTCGCCGAGCATGATAACGGCGAGCCTGATCAGGCCGAACGCGTGCGCCTCATACAGCGCGGTCACGCCCCCGTCGGCGCCGCCGGCCGCCGCGCCCGCCCCCGCGGGGCGCGTAGGTCGTTGTGCGTGCGTATCCACGAAGTCCACGAAGCAGAGATGCCGCCGACTGGATTTTGGTTGCTTGGTCGCCGCCGAGTAGCCCCGCGGATTTGCCAGTAGCCCCACGACGGCGTGCCGCAGACAAGAGCGTGCCCGCTCCCCACCCGTTTTACCCGAATTGCCCGCCCCGCCGCCCGCCCCCGCTGCCTCTGCCCGGCGGCGAGGCAGGGCGAGGCAGATAGCGCGGAAGATCGTCCGCCTCCTAGGACGGATGATCTTCCGCCGTAACTGCCATGCCCGAAATGTCTCAATCCGGCATTCCGGCATCCGCGACATATCGCCCACCTTCGCCCCGCGCCCGGGGCACCGCGGTTCCCGCCCCGCCCGGGCGCCACGCCCGGGCGGCCGGGCCGGGCGCCACGCCCGGGCGCCACGCCCGGGCAGCACGCCCGGGCAGCACGCCCGGGCATCGCGATTCCCGCCCGCCCGTAACCCACCCCGGAAATTCACCACACAGGCGATCAATCCCCGAGGCGATGGTCTGGCCCACCGGTCTATACCAATTTTCGGAAAATCGGTCTAAACCACTGGTCGCGGCGGCCACCAAAACAGGGGTAGCGTGTCTAGTGCCACAGCATTGGACCCATTGCCCGGAGCCAGCCATCTCGGTACGGTCGCGTTCCTCAGAAGACCAGGCCGGAGCCGGGTAGAGTCCGAACAGCGGAGTTCACCGGTGCGAGGAGACGTCAGTGCCGAAGTTCGTTTACGACTTCACAGAAGGTAACAGGGATCTCAAGGATCTCCTTGGTGGTAAGGGAGCAAACCTCGCCGAGATGACGAATCTCGGCCTTCCTGTTCCGCCAGGGTTCACGATTACCACCGATGCCTGTCGTTATTACCTGCGGCACGGCACGACACCTGACGGTCTGGACGACGAGGTGACCAGCCACCTCAATGCCCTCGAGTCCCAGATGGGCAGGCATCTCGGCGAACCCGCCGACCCGCTCCTCGTGAGCGTCCGCTCGGGCGCCAAGTTCTCTATGCCGGGCATGATGGAGACGGTGCTCAACATCGGCCTGTCCGACGAGTCCGTCCAGGGCCTGGCCAAGCAGGCGGGTAACGAGCGCTTCGCCTGGGATTCCTACCGGCGGCTCATCCAGATGTTCGGCAAGACCGTGCTCGGCATCGACGGCGAGCACTTCGAGCACGCCATCGACAGCGCGAAGGCCGCGAAGGGCGTATCCAGCGACACCGGCCTGGACGCCGAGGACCTGAAGGACCTCACGCAGACGTACAAGGAGATCGTCAAGAAGCACGCGCATCGCGAGTTCCCGCAGGACCCGCGCGAGCAGATGGACCTGGCGATCAACGCCGTGTTCGACTCGTGGAACGCCGACCGCGCCATCCTCTACCGCCGCCAGGAGCGCATCCCCGCCGACCTGGGCACCGCCGTGAACGTGGTGGCCATGGTCTTCGGCAACCTGGGCAATGACTCCGGCACCGGCGTCGCCTTCACCCGCGACCCGGCCACCGGCGCGCAGGGTGTCTACGGCGACTACCTGCAGAACGCCCAGGGCGAAGACGTGGTGGCCGGCATCAGGAACACCGTCCCGCTGCAGGACCTCGAGGGCATCGACAAGGCGTCCTACGACCAGCTCATGCAGATCATGCAGATCCTGGAGAACCACTACAAGGACCTGTGTGACATCGAGTTCACGATCGAGCGCGGCAAGCTGTGGATGCTCCAGACCCGGGTCGGCAAGCGCACCGCCGCGGCGGCGTTCCGCATCGCGACCCAGCTGGTCACCCAGGGCCTGATCGACCTGGACGAGGCGCTCAACCGGGTCAGCGGCGACGAGCTCGCCCGCCTGATGTTCCCGCGGTTCGACATCAGCGGCGACACGACGAGGATCACCAAGGGGATCAGCGCGTCCCCAGGCGCGGCCGTCGGCAAGGCGGTCTTCGACTCCGCGACGGCCGTGGCATGGGCCGAGGCCGGCGAGCGCGTCATCCTCGTCCGCCGCGAGACCAACCCCGACGACCTGCACGGCATGATCGCCGCCCGCGGCATCCTCACCAGCAGGGGCGGCAAGACGAGCCACGCGGCCGTGGTCGCCCGCGGCATGGGCAAGACCTGCGTCTGCGGAGCCGAAGAGATCCACGTCGACACCCGCGCCAAGAAGTTCACCGCGCCCGGCGGCGTCACCGTCAGCGAAGGCGACGTGATCTCCATCGACGGCACGTCGGGCCTGGTCTACCTGGGCGAGGTCCCGGTGGTCGCGTCCAACGTCGTGCAGTACTTCGAGGGTGAGCTCGCGTCGGACACGGACGAGCTCGTCGGCGCGGTGCACACGATCATGACCCACGCGGACGCCAGGCGCCGCCTCGGCGTGCACGCCAACGCCGACAATGGCCCGGACTGCGCCCGCGCCCGCCGCTTCGGCGCCAGGGGCGTCGGCCTGGTCCGTACCGAGCACATGTTCCTCGGCGACCGGCGTCAGCTCGTCGAGCGCCTGATCCTCGCGGAAGACGACGAGCAGCGCGGCGCCGCGCTTGAGGCGCTCGAGCCGCTGCAGCGCGGCGACTTCGAGGAGATCCTCGAGGCGATGGATGGCCTGCCGGTGACGATCAGGCTCATCGACCCGCCGCTGCACGAGTTCCTGCCCGATCTGACCGAGCTGAGCGTCAAGGTAGCCCTGGAGGGCGACAACGCCTCCGCACAGGACAAGAAGCTGCTCGAGGCGGTGCGCAGGCTGCACGAGCAGAACCCGATGCTCGGCCTGCGCGGCGTCCGGCTGGTCCTGGTCATACCGGGCCTGCTCGACATGCAGGTCCGCGCTATCGCCCGCGCCGCCGCCGCGCGCACGCGGGCCGGCGGCGACCCGCGCCCGGAGATCATGATCCCGCTCACCGCCACGGTGCAGGAGATGGAGATCAGCAGGGAACGCGCCGAAGTGATCCTCCAGGCGGTCGCGGCGGAGACCGGCGTGCACGTGGAGACCCCGATCGGCACGATGATCGAGGTGCCGCGGGCCGCGCTGACCGCGGGGGAGATCGCCCGGGCGGCGGAGTTCTTCTCCTTCGGCACCAACGACCTGACGCAGATGACCTGGGGGTTCTCCCGCGACGACGTGGAGGGCGCGTTCTTCAGCAGGTACATCGACCTGGGCATCTTCGGCGTCTCGCCGTTCGAGACGATCGACGCCGGCGGCGTCGGCCGGCTGGTCAGGATCGCCACGGAGGAGGGCCGGGCCGCCCGGCCGGGCCTGCACCTGGGTGTCTGCGGCGAGCACGGCGGCGACCCCGGATCTGTCTGGTTCTTCCACGAGGTCGGCCTCGACTACGTGTCCTGCTCGCCGTTCCGCGTGCCGATCGCGCGGCTGGAGGCGGGTCGTGCCGCGGTAGCCACGGCGGGCAGCGACACTAGATGAGTGGCCTACAGTTCGCATGACACGGAGCGCTGGGCGGCCGAGCCGCCCAAGCGCTCCGGGCGTACGCACTTCCAGCGTGACCGCGCGCGAGTCCTGCACAGCTCCGCGCTGCGCAGGCTCGCCGCGAAGACTCAGGTGGTCGAGGTCGGTGCCAGCGACTTTCCGCGCACCAGGCTGACCCACTCGCTGGAATGCGCCCAGATCGGCAGGGAACTCGGGGCGGCCCTCGGCTGCGACCCGGACCTGGTGGACGCGGCGTGCCTGGCGCACGATCTGGGCCACCCGCCGTTCGGCCACAACGGGGAGTCGGCGCTCGCCGCGCTCGCGGCCGACAGTGGCGCGCTCGCCTGCGGCGGCTTCGAAGGGAACGCGCAGTCGCTGCGGCTGCTCACGAGGCTGGAGCCGAAGGTCCCTGGCGCCGGCCTCAACCTCACCCGCGCCACCCTCGCCGGAACCTTGAAGTACCCCCAGCTCGGCGCAGGCACCGGCAAGTACGGCGCCTACGAGTCGGACCACCTGGTCTTCGACTGGATCCGTGCGGGCGCGCCGCCGGGCCGCTCGAGCCTGGAGGCTCAGGTCATGGACTGGGCCGACGACGTGGCGTACTCCGTCCACGACGTGGAAGACGGCCTGCACGCGGGGCTGGTGACGCTAAAAAACCTCAGAGATGATTCGGAACGGACCGGGGTCGCTCGGATAGCCCTATCGTCCTACTGTCCCGGGCCCTGGGACGTCTCGGCCGCCGAACTCGAGACCGTCTTCGCCGAGTTCATCGACTTGCCGTGCTGGCGGTTCAGCTTCGACGGCGGTCCGGCGTCCCTTGCCGCCGCCAAGAACCTGACCAGCGAACTCGTGGGCCGCTTCTGCCAGGCCGCCGAACAAGCGACGCTAGCAGCCGCGGCCGCCGACCCCGCCAGCCTCAACAACCCTCCCGGCCTCAGCGGGTACGCCGCGGACCTCGTCGTGCCGCGCCGCCAGTTGCTTGAGTGCGCGCTGCTCAAGGCCGTCGCCGCGAACTACGTGATGGCGAGGGCGGGCGCCGCGGCGCAGCAGGCGCGCGAGCGGGAGCTGATCGCGGAGCTGGCGATGGCGATCGAGCGCGGCGCACCGGCCACGCTCGACCCGGTGTTCGCCCCCACGTGGGCCGACGCCGACGGCGACGCGGCGCGCCGACGCGTAATTATCGATCAAGTCGCCTCGCTTACCGACACATCCGCTATGGTCTGGCACCGACGGCTGTGCGATTAACCGGAGGGGCCACCCCCCGGAACCCCCCGGCTCTCTAGGAGGTAACCGTGACGAGGTTCGTGATCGTGGGCGGCGGGCTGGCCGGCGCCAAGGCAGCCGAGACGCTGCGCGCCGAGAACTTCGACGGCGAGATCGTGCTTTTCGGCGACGAGCCCGTGCGCCCTTACGAGCGCCCGCCGCTGTCAAAGGGGATCCTGCTCGGCAAGGCCGAACGCGACTCCGCCTTCGTCCACCCGGCCGACTGGTACGAGACGAACGGCGTGGACCTGCGCACCGGCGTCTCGATCGCGGCGATCGACCCGCGCGGGAATGTGGTGACGTTCGCCGGCGCCACGCTGCCGTACGACAAGCTGCTGCTCACCTCCGGCGCCTCGCCGCGGCGGCTTGACATCCCGGGTGACACCCTCGACGGCATCCACTACCTGCGGCGGCTGCCGGACACCGACCAGCTGCGCGCCGCGTTCCGCGCCGGCGCCCGGGTGGTCATCATCGGAGCCGGCTGGATCGGCCTGGAGACGGCCGCCGCCGCCCGGCTGGCGGGCTGCGACGTCACGGTGGTCGAACCCCAGCCCGTGGCGCTTTACTACCAGATCGGTCCCGAGTTGGGCGCGATCTTCGCCGCGCTGCACCAGGCGCACGGCGTGAAGTTCCGCTTCGGCGAGACCGCGGCCGAGTTCCACGGCGACGCGGCGGGGCACGTCGGGTCCGTGCTCACCTCGTCGGGCGAGATCCTGCCGGCGGACGCGGTGGTGGTGGCCATCGGCGCGGCGCCGAACATCGGCCTGGCATCGGCGGCCGGCCTCGAGGTATCCAACGGCGTCGTCACCGACGCCGCGATGCGCACCTCGGCGACCGACGTCTTCGCGGCCGGCGACGTGGCCAACTCCTATAACCCGCTGCTCGGCATGCGCGTGCGCGTGGAGCACTGGGCGAACGCACTGCACGGCGGACCGGCCGCGGCCCGGTCCATGCTCGGCCAGGATGTGTCGTACGACCGGGTGCCCTACTTCTTCAGCGACCAGTACGACCTAGGCATGGAGTGCTCGGGCCTGCCCTCGCCGGGCACCTACGACCAGGTCGTCTACCGCGGCGACCCGTCCACCCTGGAGTTCATAGCGTTCTGGCTGTCCGCGGGCCACGTGGTCGCGGGGATGAACGTGAACGTCTGGGATGTCACCGACGACATCCAGTCCCTCATCCGTTCCGCCCGCCCCGCGGACCCAGTCCGCCTGGCCGACCAGTCCATCCCCCTCGGGGAGATCTAACCCCGCCCGTCCCCACCCGCGGCGGCCCACCCCGCCGCCGCGCCCATGATCGCGAAGACATTTTTCGTCGGGTAAACAATTCGCACTAATAGCTGCGAAATAGTTACCGGATCATGCTGCGTGCCCGATTTGTCGGTACCTCGCGCCATACTCGACGCCATGAAGAACCAAATTCCTCCGAATGTGCGTGACGTAGCGCGGTTCCAGGGCGGTGTCGTCACCCGGCGGCAGGCGCTTAACTCCGGCCTATCCACCGGTGCAATCACATCAAGGCTTAAGTACCAGAAGTGGCGGCAAATCTACTGGGGTGTCTACGTCACCTTCACCGGTCCGGTGAGCCGTGAGGCGCAGTTGTGGGCAGCGGTGCTATACGCGGGAAAAGGCGCCCGGCTGAGCCACCAAACCGCCGCCGAGCTGCACGGTCTCACCGTCCCGCCCACGCCGCTCATCCACGTCACGGTCCCAGCCACTCGTCGCGTCAGGCCCACGGGCAACATGGTGATCCACATCTGCGCCAGTACCGCGGAGCCGACCTTTCCGCCCGGCGTTATCCCGCGCACTCTCGTTGAGGAAACGGTCCTCGACCTCGCGCACGCCGCGCGCGGATTCGACGACGCCTGCGCGTGGGTTACCGCGGCCTTCGGCCAGGGGCTCACCACCGAACGGAAGTTTCGTGCCACGATGAAAAGCCGGAAAAGGCTGCGCTGGCGCGCCCGGCTCGACGTCGTCGTCACCGCCGCGGCGGGCGGTACGCATTCGCCGCTCGAATACCGTTATGACAGTGACGTCGAGCGCGCCCACGGCCTGCCCGCGGCGATGCGTCAGGTCCCGTTCACGAAGCCAGACGGACGCCGCGGCTACCGCGACCGCTACTACCGTGAGTTCGGTCTCGTGATCGAACTGGACGGCAAGCAAGCCCACCCCGATGAGCGGCGGCGGCAGGACAGGCGAAGAGACAACGCCGCCACAGCACTTGGCGGATCCACCCTCCGTTACGACTGGGACGACGTCACGCACGAGACGTGCGCGACGGCAGCCCAGGTCGCGGAGGCACTGCGAGCACGCGGCTGGACAGGCAGGCCGAAGCCCTGTTCGCGGTCCTGCCGCGCGCTCGAACCAGCCGAAGGCGGCAAGTCCCAGCCGGACGCGGCGCCTCGTAAGGCCGCGTAACCGCAGGAACCGGCCGCCGCGCCGTCAGCCCAGCAGGGCGCGGACGACCTGCGCGGTGTCTGTCAGGTCAGGGAGCACCACGTGCGCCCCGGCCGCGAGCAGGTCGGCGGCCCGCGATGAGCCGGTCGCCACGCCGATGGCGCGGGCGCCAGCGGCCAGCGCCGCCTCGATGTCCAGCGGCGTGTCGCCGATAAGGACCGTGGCGGCGCCGTCGAAGTCTGCCGCCGACGTGCCGTGCACGGCGGCGGCGCGGCGCCGCGCGACCTGCACGAGTTCGGTGCGCACCTCGTGGTCGTCCCCGTACGCTCCTATGCACAGGTCCAGCGCGGCCCGCAGTCCGACCGCCGACAGCTTGACCTCGGCGACCGGGCGGATGTTGCCGGTGAGCACCGACTGGTGGACACGACGGTCCCGGCCGTCCGGGCCCGGACCGCTCGAAGCGGATTCCGTGCCCGGCGGGAACGCGGACGCGAGGGCGGCGAGTGCCTCCGCCGCGCCGGGCAGCGCCCGGCCGCGGATCGCTACCGCCTCACGGACCGACGGCGCGTGCGCCGTCAGCCCCGCGATGAACGGGTCGACGTACCGCCGTGGCTCCAGGACGCCGGCCATTTCCAGCGTGTCCAGAATGATCGCGCGGTCGGTGCGTCCCGCCATCGGCGCGTACGCCTCGAGCGTCCGGCCGAACAGCTGGAGGAAAACTACGTTGTAGAGATCAGTCCCCACCCCGCCTGCGTTGAGCAGCGTCCCGTCCACATCCCAGAGCACAAGGAGATCGCTCACGTGTGTTGAACACTTCCCCACCCCCCGGTACAACCCCCCACGAACCACATTTTAGCCGGGGGCTTCCGGAGGGTACGGCTCGCCTGGCTCGTCCGGGGTTCCGGGGATACGCCCCCGCCCGCCGACTCTGCACACTTCAGGGGTGTCAACTCCCATGAGACCCCCCGACATACCCATAGACTCACCTCATGCCGGGTCGGATTCGCCAAGAAGACATAGGGGCGGTCCGCGAGCGATCGCCGATCGCCGACGTGGTGGGGGAGTACCTACAGCTTCGCAGCGCGGGCGGCGGTTCGCTCAAGGGGCTCTGCCCGTTCCACGACGAGAAGACCCCGTCGTTCAACGTGACGCCAGGGAAGGAGCTGTACTACTGCTTCTCCTGCACCGCGGGCGGGGACGTCATCAAGTTCATCCAGTCGATCGAGAACCTCACCTTCACCGAGGCGGTCGAGCGGCTGGCGGCCAGGGCCGGCGTGGAGCTCCGCTACGAGCAGGGCGGCTACGTGCCCGGCCAGGAGAGTTCCGTCCGGCGCCGGCTGATCGAGGCGCACCGGCTTGCTCAAGATTTTTATTCCGAACGGATCCGTGCTGACTCTGGCCGGGTCGCCCGCGAGTTCCTCTCCGAGCGCGGGTTCAAGCTCTCCGACATCGAGCAGTTCGGCGTCGGGTACTCCCCGGCCGCGTGGGACGAGCTGACCAGGCACCTTCGCGGCCGCGGCTTCACCGAGGACGAGCTGACCCGCGCCGGGCTGGCCAGGCAGGGCAGGCGGGGCCTGATCGACATGTTCCGCGGCCGGCTGATGTGGCCGGTCCGCGACCTGACGGGGGAGACGATCGCGTTCGGCGCGCGCAAGCTCGACCCGGACGACGATGGCCCCAAGTACCTGAACACGCCGGAGACCGCCCTGTTCAAGAAGGGGCACGTGCTGTACGGCGCGGACCTGGCCAAGCGCGAGATCGCGCACCGCCGCCAGGCCGTGATCGTCGAGGGGTACACCGACGTGATGGCCTGCCACCTGTCAGGCGTGCCGACCGCGGTAGCGACGTGCGGCACGAGCTTCGGCGAGGATCACGTGAAGATCCTCCGCCGGCTGATCATGGACACCGACGGGTCGGACGGCGAGGTAATCTTCACCTTCGACGGGGACGCGGCGGGGCAGAAGGCCGCGCTGCGCGCGTTCAGCCTGGAGGAGAAGTTCGTCACCCAGACGTTCGTCGCCGTGCAGCCCGACGGGCTCGACCCGTGCGACCTTCGGCTCTCCCGCGGCGACGGCGCGGTCCGTGACCTGATCGCGCGCCGGGTGCCGCTGTTCGAGTTCGCGATCAAGTCCGCGCTCGCCAAGCACGACCTGGACACCACCGAGGGCCAGCTCGCCGCGCTCGATGAGGCCGCGCCGATCGTCGCGCGGATCAAGGACCAGGGCATGCGCGGCCGGTACGCGGTCAACCTGGACCGCTGGCTCGGGCTGATGGACGAGCGGTTCGTGCTCGCCCGGGTCCGCCAGCACGCGGGAGGACCGAAGAACCGGCGAGTCAGCCCGGTTCGTTCGGACAATAGATCGGCCCAAGCCGGCGCGGTCGGCTGGTCTGCGCCAACAGGCGAGGGCGGCGAGGGAGCACCGGCGGAGCAGCCTTACGACCGTTCCGACCCGGTGCTGCGGGTGGAGCGCGAGGCGCTCAAGCTGGCCGTGCAGTGGCCGGCGCTGTGCGGTCCGGAGTTCGACTCGCTTGGCGCGCCTGCCTTCACGGTCCCGGTGCACGCCGCGGTCGCGCGGCTGATCGCCGGGTGCGGCGGCGTGGTCAGCGCGGGCCGGGCGCGGGACTGGGTGGCGGCGCTGCTCGACGCCGCGCCCGACGACCGCGCGCGCTCGTTCGTCACTGAGCTCGCCGTGGAGGCGGTTCAGGTGACCGGGGAGCTGGACGAGAAGTACGCGGACGTGGTGCTGGCCCGGGTCGGGGAACTGGCTGTGGGACGGCAGATCGCCGCCGTGAAGGCGCGGCTGCAGCGCACCAACCCGGTGGAGGATCAGGCGGCGTACAACAAGATGTTCGGTGACCTGGTGGCGCTGGAGCAACGCAGGCAAGCCCTGCTCAACCGGGCGACCGGGGCGTAACCAGGGCCGAAGGAAACATTCTGCGCGGATTTCGCGGATGTTAAACCACCGGTCGAGGTAACAAAATTAGGTCCCCCGAAACCAGGTGCGTGAGGCGCACACTGGTCTTCGTGAGCATCCTCACCGTAGTAACGAGCGGCACACCGCTCGCACAGCACATGAGTGACCTCGTGGCGCTCGGGCGCTCACGGGGCTTCGTGACGATGGGGGACGTCACCACCGCGTTCGACAGGGCCGAGCTGACACCCGACGCGCTCGACGGGCTGATGCGGACGCTCGCGGACGAAGGCATCGAGGTCGTGGAGGTTCCTGAGGCAGTCGCCGAAGAGGATCCGGACCATCGAGAACCGGAGGTCGACGGCGCGCGGCGCGCTGGAACCAGCGACCTGGTACGCATCTACCTTCGGGAAATCGGCCGGGTCCCGCTGCTTACCGCGGAGGACGAGGTCGAGCTGGCCAAGGCCATCGAGGCCGGCCTGTACGCGGAGGAGAAGCTGAACGGAGGGTTCCCGCTGCTCGGCGCCGAACGCGCTGACCTCGAGTGGCTGACCGCTGACGGCGTGCGCGGCAAGCAGCGGCTGATCGAGGCCAACCTCCGGCTCGTCGTGTCGATCGCCAAGCGGTACATCGGCCGCGGCCTGGTCTTCCTCGACCTGATCCAGGAGGGCAACCTCGGGCTGATCCGCGCCGTGGAGAAGTTCGACTACACCCGCGGCTACAAGTTCTCCACCTACGCGACCTGGTGGATCCGGCAGGCCATCACCCGGGCGATCGCCGACCAGGCGCGCACGATCCGCGTGCCCGTGCACATGGTCGAGACGATCAACAAGCTGGCCCGGGTGCAGCGCCAGCTGCACCAGGAACTCGGCCGGGAAGCGACCGCCGAGGAACTCGCCGGCGAGCTAGGCGTGGAGCCGGATCGCGTCGCGGAGATCCAGCGGATCGCCCAGGAGCCGGTGTCGCTGCAGTCGCCGATCGGCGAGGAGGAATCCGACCTCGGCGACTTTATCGAGGACGCCGACGCCGTGGTGCCGATCGAGGCCGCGGCGTTCATCATGCTGCAGGACCAGCTCGACCGGGTGCTGTGTGAGCTGTCGGACCGGGAGCAGCGGATCATCCAGCTGCGGTTCGGCCTGACGGACGGGCATCCGCGGACGCTCGAAGAGGTCGGCAGGGAGTTCGGCGTGACGCGCGAGCGCATCAGGCAAATCGAATCCAAGACGCTGGCCAAGCTCCGCCACCCCAGCCGCGCCCTGCTGCTCCGCGAGTACCTGGATTAAATTAGGTGTTGTAACGCGTGCCGTTGACCGAGGATTGGGGGTCGTCTGCCGGGTAGACGAGGTGGCCGTCCGCGGACACGTCGTCCGCGGCACCGTCCTTGCCGTGCCGGGGTGACCCCTTCCCGGCCTTCTGCCGGGCGGACTTGGCGATCTTCGGCACCTGCGCGGACGCCGACTTCGCCACGTCGGGCGCCCTGGACACCGCGGTCTTGCTGATCTCCGTCGTCTTCTCCTTGATGGTGACAGTCGCCTTATGGACCGCGGGCGAGTCCGCGACCTGCTTGGCGTACTTCACCATCTGGTCGTATCGCTCCCGCCCGGCCCGCGTGCCGACGACGAAGCCGACAGCGAACCCTACGGCGAACATGGCTCGGTACCCCATCTGGCACCCCTTCCGGTGCATAGCGTGTGTGCTACACCTTCCCCGTCAGGCCCGGCCTAATACAAAACGGCCGGCCGGGCTGGCTCGCGGCTGTCCGGGCATCCCTTCGGGTGCGCTACGCTTATCGGCAGCACCAAACGGGCTCGGGTGGGCCCGCCGTGCTGACGGTCCCGCGTAGCTCAATCGGCAGAGCGTCCGGCTGTTAACCGGCAGGTTATAGGTTCAAGTCCTATCGCGGGAGCCACGAGGCCCCCTAAGGCGCACCCAGCGCCCGCGCGAACCAAGATCAACACAAAAGCAACACAACCCGCCCAACCCGCCCCCGGACGGTCCTCACGGCGCCCGGTCGGGCGGCCCGGGCCAGGCCGCCCGCCCCGGAGTGCGTGCCAACCTGTCCCTGCACTGGTGGATCATCCTGACGGCTGTGTTCGGCTTCATCATCTTGCCGATCACGTTCCTCGGCGGGACCCGCTGATCTACGTGAACGAGGGGATGCGGGCGGCGTTCACTGACGCGCCGCACATGCACCTGTACATCATCTACCCCTGATGCTTGGCTTTGCTGCGCTGTTCCTCTGGATCGGGCTGCGCGACTTCCGCCGTCGTGTCCTCTCCTGACCTCGCAGCGCCTAGCGATGATGCGGACCTTATTCGAACCGCTTCCTGACCAGCTGTCGCCACATCTCGTACCTGGGCGTGTCGGTCTCGTCCGGGGGCAGCGCTTGCCGGGCCTCGTCGGTTACCGCCGCGGCCTCCTCGACGGACATGTCGCAGTACACCTTGACGCCGAGTTCCGTGCCAGGCATGACCAGGCCGGCCAGCAAGCGCGCCTTGGCCGCGAACGCGGCGCCCTGAGCGGCGTGTGACCGGTACTGCCCGGCGAGCTTGGCCATGTCCGACAGTTCGCCGGCGTCGGCCCCGCCCGCGTAGACGCTCGCCAGGGCCGCACCGCTCCACAGGTCGCCCCGGCGGGATTCCGGGAATGCCTCGATGGTGGCGGCGACCCGCTGGACGTCCGATCCGTTGACGAACCAGAGCGCACGGCCCATGCCCTGGTCGGCGGCACGGTGGGCATACCAGGCGGGTTCCCATCCGGGAAGCTGGTCCTGATGCTGATTCCAGACATACTTCTGGGTGCGGAAGTAGGCCTGGTGGAAGCCATAACCATCAAGGGCCAGCCAGCGAAGCAGCGGGTCATGTGGCTCTATCGCGCGCCACCGCACCCTGGGCAGGCGTGCCATGGCCCAGCCCACCCCGACGTAAGCCATGTAGACGTGATTGGCGCCCCGGCTGGCCAGCAGGTCGCGAACCCAGTGCCGGCCGTTGAGACGGATGCCGTCGCGCACCGCGAGCGCCATCGTGCAGCCCTCGTAGGAGAACCCGCGGAAGGCTGGCTCGATCGTCTCCAGCGAAGACTCGATATCGGCCAGTGACAGGCCGACCATCCCGTATTCAAAGCCTTCGAGGAACTTGCTTCCAACCTTTTCAAGATTGGCCTGACGGGTCTTATCGGGTGCGGTAAAGCCACGCCGTTCGAAGGTGACCTCAGATTGATCAGGGAGGAATATGCGGCGACGCAGTCTGCCCGCCCAGTTTGTCTCCATGAGATCATCGTGGCAGCACGGATAGACACCGTCCAGAAACGGCGTCACATTCAGCAATATGCGAGATAAGTGCGCGTGGCGCGCCTCGTTGACGTCGGGCTTGCCGCCGACAAGGAACTGACCCACACAGGGTTCGGCGCGCCAGTCGGTGCCGAAGGCGCGCGCTGCCACGTCGATATCCACGGCATCAAGTGCACATGGCGCGAGTCCCATCGCCGCGCAGACTAGGTACAGGTTCTGCATCAGCACGCCAACGTGGATGAGCACCAGCCGGTACGCCAGCCCTCCGTATCGCCAGGACAGCCGCCGGAAACGTGCCGTGAAGCTGATCAGTATCTGTGCGGGGCCGTCCAGGGCCGCGGTCATGCGAGCGGTGCTCAGCAGTTCGTCAGCCGCCGCGTGATCCGCGCTGACCGGCTCGAGCCGGTGCCCGAGCGGGTCGTAGTGATAGACGCCGTTGGCGAGACCCAGGCAATTGCCGACCGTGAGATAAAGCTCGATCTCGTAGCAGGCGCCCGCGCTGGGATACGGGCGATTGCTGTACTCCGTGCCCCGTGCGGGCACATCGGGAGGGTCCTGCGCGCCTGGCGCCGCGGTGATGAGCGAGCGCACCCTCGCCGTCCGGTACAGCAGGTCGCCAAGTTGCACTACCGTTACCGGGCTTCCGGCATAGCGGCGTGCCGAACGCCGCGCCTCCATCGCGACGACAACCGGCGGGTCGCTCTGGCACAGGTCTTCCCAGCGCGGCATGTGCAGCTGAATGTGCCTGCTCGCCTGGGGCTTGACGACCGGTTCGACCGGGCGGGTCGTCCCGGCCGGATAGGTGACGCCGAAATCGTGATCATGCCGCCCGAGGGTGCTGCGGGTATGAAACATCATCTCAAATTCCGACCAGCCGACGATGGCGGTGTCCACGTCTTCAGCGAAGACCGCGGTGGCGCCCGCCCCCTCACCGCCCACGACCATGCCGGCGGCGACGAGATATTCAAGGACTCTCGCGGCGGCCGACTCAGCGCGTGCCAGGGCGGCCGTGAACGCAGCCGGGGTAATCGGGCTGGCCAAAGGCGCGATCAATCGCATCGCCGCTGGCTGGTGCAGCACCACACGGTGCAGCGACAGCGGCGATTCGATGGCGTACTCGCGCCCATCGGCCCGCATGCGGGCAAAGACGGACAGCCGGAACGGCGCCCCGGCGGCGAGCGGAACCGGGTGAAACCGCGATCGCATGGTGATCGGCACCACGGACAGCAGCGGCTGGCCTGACTCTTGTGCGAGCGACCGCACTATCAGCGGTTGCAGGCGTTCAAGCACGTCGTGCAGCTCGGTCAGCTGCGCTCGCGCTTGGTCCGCGTCCCGATAGGTTCCCCCGGCCGGCATCGCCGTCGCGCTGGCCGCGTTCTCCAACGAGATGGGCCCGAGGCTCATCCGGTACAGTGTCTCGCGCACCAGCCGTGACGACCAGGGGATCGTGATGTCGCCCCAGCGACCGCGCAACCGCAGTGGGTCGCGGAAGGGATCTTCCTCGAGACTCACGTCTTCACGGAGAGACCACAGCTCGCGTCTTCTCACCGCGGCGGAGTTACTGTTCTCTGCTGTCACTGTCGTGCCCTACATCGGGGATCGGGACCATAACAACGGCATCAGGGCGTGGTGAAACGCAGGCTAATCGGCCTGTCCACAGCGGAAGACCAGAACGGCCCGCATCGTCACCAGAGCGGGTTCTGGCCTTTTAGCAGTTAGTTTGTACCCGGCGGCGCCGTCACACTAGTAAAGATTTCACCTCTTCGGCATTGAGATCGCCAGGTACAGCGTCACGGTCTTTATATGAATCTTTCATAGCCCCGATCGTGACGACATCACTGGAACTACGAGTTCCCCGTGGCGCATGCTCAAGGCAAATGGGTAACCCACACTAGCAAAGAGGGATGCGATGGTATTGGATTCCGCGCAGATAAGCATCCAGCTACTAGGCCCGCTGGCTGCATCCTTGGGAAACCGCACTATCACGCCGAACGCGGCTAAGCAGCGCGAGGTTCTCGCACTGCTCGCAGTGAACGCCGGGCGGGTCGTCAAAGTTTCCACGCTCATCGAGGAGTTGTGGGGAGACCGGCCGCCGCGCAGTTCGGCTGCCACGCTTCAGACCTACATCTTCCATCTGCGCCGCAGCCTGGCGGTGGACACGCCGCGCGAGCGCGTCGTTAGCGAGTTCCTCCGCACGCGGCACTCTGGTTACCAGCTTGAATGCCGTACCGATGTCGAGGAGTTCCGCCGCCTCGCGCGAGCGGGGCGCGAGGCGGCGGAGGCGGGAGATCCGCAAACCGTCTCCGAGTTGCTGGGGCGCGCGCTCGACCTATGGCGCGGGCCCGCGCTGGCCGATGTCCGGCAAGGGCGGATTCTCGAAAGCGAGGCGGCTTCGCTTGAGGAGACGCGACTGGGCGTGCTCGAACGCCGTATCCAAGCCGACCTTGCACTGCACCGGCACGCCGACATACTCGGGGAGCTGACGATGCTAGCAGCCCAGCATCCCATGAACGAGAACTTCTGGGGGTTGCTGATAGTGGCCCTCTACCGTACGGGCCATGTCGCCCGCGCGCTGGATGCGTTCCAGCGACTTCGGACCGTACTCGACGACGAACTGGGCATCGACCCGAGCCCTCGGATGCAGCGACTGCACCAGGCAATCCTGTCCAGCGATCCGGCTGAGGATATGGATACTTTCCTCACCCAGGACCGAGGACCAGGGTGATGCGGAACGGTGCGGCCGCGCTGCTCGGGTGGAACCGGAATAAGAGTGGAACCGGAATAAGATCTGCGCTACCAAGAGCTCAGCGACCTCCGGCGTGACCGGATTGTCCTCGTCAGTGACTGGCAGCGGGCAGACCTTGAACTCGCCAGGAGACAGGCCGGGAACAGTGACGCTGCCCGGGGTGTCGGTCAGCACCGTTACCGGGGCGATCCCGTCCGCCCAGCCGGCCAGCGTGTCGTTCCGGCACGCCAGCAAGAAGGCAAGCCATGAGCGGTATATCAGCAGAAGCTCACCGAAGGTGCCGGCCGACCCGTCCAGCCCTTGGCTGGCGGCCAGGGCCTCCAGTTGAGTGCGAAGCAGGTCCTCCATGCGTCGCACGCAGCGATCAGGGTCGCCATCGAGCTCAGGACACCGTGGCTGGTGCGCGCCCAGGTTGGCCGCCAGCGTCGCGAACGTCTGCTCGATATTCTCGTTGCCGGGCCATGACGGCCGCAGCAGGACGGCGGTTGCCTCCCGCGACGGCGCCAGCAGCCTCGCGATGTGCACGGACAGGGCAGCGGCACTGCAGTAGCCGATGACGAAGACGGGACCGTCAGCGGGCTGGGAGCGCGCGAACGAGCCGGCAGCCTCGGCAGCCAGGTCAGCTAGGGATATGTAGCGCCGGTCTCGCGACAGAGCGTCGAGCGGGTCGACCTGGTAGACCGGTCGGTCAACTGCGCGGTCGCTGATCAGTTGGCTGAGCCTGGGCGCCGAGGAGAAGGCCTGGAAATCGGCCACCAAGACCGGCATGGCGGCGCCAGCAACGAGCCGCCGGAGAATCATGCCACCGTCAAGTGGTCCGTCGCCTGTAAGGGTATTAGTCACGCTTCGATAGCCTCCCTGTCGCGGCATGGCCCGGCATCTTCGATGTTGCCGCCGGTAGCCATGCCAGCTGAAGCGTCTGCACGTTGATAGATCGCGGCTGCCGGTCTACTCTCTCATTGCAGTGTTATGCAACCTTTGTCGTCACAGCCGGCGCATGAGCCAAGGAGCGAATTCGTGCCGCACATCAGCCTGGGTAACGACGCGCCCGGTATCTTGTCCTTGTTCGAATACCGACCACAAACAGCCGCGCCGCTGTGCGATCTCGCCGAAGTACTGTTGCGCGGTCCTAGCTCGCTGACCCGTGGGGAACGGGAGTTGATCGCCGCCTACGTTTCCACGCTCAACGACTGCGGTTTCTGCGCGGACTCGCATGCCGCATTCGCCGCCGCTCAGCTACCGGAAGGAATGACGCTGGTCGATCAGGTCCGCGCAGATCCGGCGGATGCGCCGGTTTCGGCGAAGCTCAGCGCCTTGCTCCGGATCGCGGCAGCTGTGCAGCGGAGCGGGAAAGATGTGAGCACGGCGGACGTCGCGGCTGCCCGCGAGGCCGGCGCCACCGATCTGGAAATCCACGACACGGTCCTTATCGCCGCCGCGTTCTGCCTGTTCAACCGTTACGTTGACGGGCTCGCGACAACGCTGCCCGATGACCCGGCCGGTTATGCGGCGATGGCGGAACTGATCGTGAGCAACGGATACGGTGCGGCATCCGGCCAGGCCGCCGTGCCCACGGCCTAGCGGCAATCCGTGACCGATACAGTTCAGCGACACCGGTATGTGATTGTCGGTGCCGGGCCTGCTGGGCTCCAGCTCAGCTACTACCTGCAGCAGGCTGGGTCCGACTACATCACGCTCGAACGGGAGGCGGCACCGGGGCAGTTCTTCCAGCGATTTCCTCGTCATCGCCAGCTGATCTCCCTGAACAAGGTGCACACGGTCAGCACGGACCCGGAGATCCGGCTCCGCTGGGACTGGAACTCGCTGCTCAGCGATTCGCCAGAGCTGATGTTCCCCAAGTTCAGCAGCGAATATCTGCCCGCGGCCGATGACCTCGTGCATTACCTGGCCGAGTTCCAGCGGCTGCACAGGCTGGCAGTGCAGTACAACACCGAGGTGGAGCGGATCGAGCAGGTCGAGGGCGGCGGCTTCCTGGTGCGCACCGGCGATGGCGTGCTGCACGGTCAGTGCGTCATCGTGGCGGTCGGCTGGGGGAAACCGTATGTGCCGCCGATCCCCGGTATCGAGCACGCGGTCGGCTACGAGGACATGGAGGTCGACCCGGCGGCGTACACCGATCAGCGGGTGCTGATCATCGGGAAGGGCAACTCGGCCTTCGAGGCCGCGACGCCGATGCTCGGGTACGCGGCGATGATCCACCTGGCCAGCCGCAGGCCGCTGCGCCTGGCGTGGAACACCAAGCATCCGGGTCACGTGCGCGGTCAGTTCGGCGTGCTCCTGGACAGTTACCAGTTCAAGACGCTGCACTCCGTGCTCGACTGCACGATCGACGAGATCCGCCCGGTGGACGGCCGGTTCCAGGTGCGCATCACCTATACCCATGCCGACGGGGAACAGGCGGTGCTTGACTACGAGTCGGTGATCAGGTGCACGGGCTTCCGGATGGACACCACGGTCTTCGACGAGGCAATCCGTCCGGAGATGGTTAATGACGGCCGGATGCCGGCGCTGGGCCCGGACTGGCAGTCGCCCGCCGTGGACGGCCTTTACTTCGCCGGGACCATCGCCCAGGCACGCGATTCCGGTCATGCGTCGTCGCCGTTCATCGACGGGTTCCGTTACAACCTGCGTGCACTCGCCGCTCTGCTGCGTGAACGCTACGAAGGCGTCCAACTACCGTGCACCGTGGAGCCGGCCGACCCGGAACGGCTGACCTCTGTCGTGCTTGACCGGCTCAACTGGAGCTCAGCGCTGTGGACCCAGTTCGAGTACCTCTGTGATGTACTGGTGGTCGACGAGGAGACCGGGCAGGTTGCCCATTACCAGGACCTGCCAGAGGACTATGCCGTATCCCGGTTCAGCGACGTCCCGCACTACTACACAGCGGCGCTGCGCTGGGGCCGTGACGAATACGGGGACGTGTTCGCGATCGGCAGGCATCCCGAGCCGGACCGGGCCGCGGAGAGCGCCTTCATCCACCCGGTGGTACGGCGCTACCGCGGCACCGAGATCGTCGCCGAGCGGCATCTGCTCGAAGACCTGCTAGCGGAGTGGCGCCGCCCGGACCGGCACGTCAATCCGCTGCGGAGCTTCTTCGCTGCCAGCCTTAGCACCGGACCATCACCTCGCTGAGGGCCTTGCGGGACAGGTCGGGTACGCAGGCGCCGTCCGCCGGGTAGCCGTACTACGGCCTGGGGCTGTTCGGACCCTGGTGCACCTCGAACACCACGATCACCGCGGGGGCGATCTCGAGGAACGGTTGCTCCAGTCGGTGCCGATGGGGGCGAGCGCGCTCGGGCTGGTCACCACGACGAACCGCCACGGCTGCACGTTAGCGCCGCTCGGCGCGCTGGCCGCCGCCCGGATAGCGGCCTCGATCACGCCGTGGGGGATCGGGGCGGGCGAGAACTCCCGCACCGACCGGCGGGCCGACA
>DATMKQ010000444.1:0-11222 GCA_035571275.1 Trebonia sp. | reverse complement strand
GCCACACCCGTCACGTGGGCCGCAGCCGCTGCTCAACACGGTTAACGTGGATCGGTTTACAGGCCAGGTCATGGAAAGTGATCCGCGCTAACGGCCTTACGCGATCCGGACCGCTTGGATCTGGGTTGTTTGGGCGATCACGCGGTTGGACGAGTCGTGCAGAGTGGTTTGGGCGGTGACGGTGGTACGGCCGCGGTGCAGCGGGACGGCCACCGCCCGCACGGTTCCGCCGGTGACCGGCCGGAACAACTGGCTGGTCGACGTGATCGTCGCCGTCGTCGCCCCCGCGGGCAGGCCGAGGTAGGTGACAAGTGCCCCGGCGGTATCGGCCAGCGACATCAGGACGCCGCCGTGCATGATGCCCGCAGTGGTGCACAGGTTCGGTGCCCAGCTCAGCCGCGCCACCACGCGGTCGGCGCTGGCCTCGTCAAGGACGAGCCCGAGATACCCGGCGAACGGCATGAGCGCGACCAGCTCGTCCAAGTCAGCAGCCATACAGCAAAGCCTAGCCAGCGCACAGCGCCCAGCGCGGCGCTCAGCTCACCGGGCCGATAGCGTGGCGGCCACCAGCGTCCCGTTCTCGAGCCCGTGCCGGTCTGCCACGCCGCCCACGACACTTAGCTCACCGATGGCGCGCGCCATGTGACCGGTCAGTAGCATTCGTTGCGTGGCAGACAGCTTTTACGTTCCGCTTGGCGACGGCCGGTGGCGGGCGACAGTACACACGAGCGGCCCGTGGGACCCCAGAGCGCAGCATGGCGGGCCGCCAAGCGCGCTGCTCGGCCGGGCCATGCAGGGGTGCCAGCCGCGGAAAGACATGATTGTCGCCAGGTTCACCTGCGAGATCCTTGGTCCGATCCCGGTCGGCGAGATCAGCGTTTCGGCCCGGCTGGCGCGACCAGGCCGCAGCGTCGAATGGCTGGAGGCTATCGCGAGCTCGGACGGGCGTGAGGTCGCGCGGGCCACCGCCTGGCGGGTGCGCAGGACCGAGGGCGCCCCGGCGATATCCCACCTGCCCGCGCCTGAAGGACTGCCAGCCGGGTCAGACTCGATGGCGCGCTCCGGCTGGGTAGGCGGGTACCTGTCAGCGGTCGAATGGCGCCCGGCGCGGGGAGGGTTCGACGTTCCCGGGCCAGCCACGGTCTGGGCGAGAATGCGCTACCCGCTCGTCCTTGACGAGGAGCCCAGTCCCCTAGAGCGGGTGCTAACGATCGCGGACAGCGGCAACGGCGCCTCCTGGGAACTAGACATCAAACGGTGGCAGTTCATCAACCCCGAACTCACCGTCCACTTGCACCGTGAGGCCGTGGGCGAGTGGGTCTGCCTGGACGCGCAGACCTCCGTCTCCGTCGGCGGCGCCGGGCTCGCCACCTCCGTGCTCTCCGACCTCGACGGCCCGGTCGGCGTCGGCGCCCAGTCTCTCCTCATCGCCCCGAGGCGCACCGTCGGCTAGCTTGGCGAGCATGTCAGCTGTGATCAAGTCCGTGTCGTTTGACGCGCGGGACGCACTCGCGCTCGCCGGGTTCTGGGCGGCCGTCTTCGGGTCCGACGTAGACGAGGATTCGACCGTCGACAAGGCCTTCGTCGAGGCGGCCGGCTGGGGCGGCCCGAACATCTGGTTCAACAAGGTCCCGGAGGACAAGACGGCCAAGAACCGGATGCATTTCGACCTGCGCGCCCCGGGGTCGATGGAGGACGAGGTCGCCCGCCTCGAGCGTCTCGGCGCTGCCTTCGTATACCGCGACAGCACGCACACGGTCATGACCGATCCGGAAGGCAACGTCTTCTGCGTCGAGCCCGGACCCCCGGCGCCCTCGGCGGACGGGTAAACCGGCCGTCAGTCCCCGGTCGCGCCGTCGATGAGCTGGCGCAGCAGGTCAGCGTGGCCGTTGTGGCGCGCGTACTCCTCGACCATGTGGACGTACGCCCACCGCACGCTGATGTCCTCACCGCGGTGCGAGTGGTAGAACGTCTCGTCGAGGCCGTGGCCGGCGGCCGCTTTCCTGGCCAGGTCGATCTCGCGCAGGTAGGCAGCGAGATCCTGCTCGGCGTCGGCGCCGTCGACGTGGTCGAACTCCCCGTCAGGATCGGACTCGCTGGAGTACTGGAAGCCGAGGTCTTCTCCGCCGATCCGGATGCGGAACCAGCCGCGCTCCACCTCGGTCATGTGCCTGACGAGCCCGAGCAGCGACAGCGTCGATGGCGGCGCGGCGCGCCGCCGGAGCTGTTCGGCGGTTAGCCCGCTGCACTTGATCAGCAGCGTCTGGCGGTGAAAGTCCAGCCACGCCTCAAGCATCTGCCGCTCGTCGGCGATGTAAGGCGCGGACTCGCGGGTGATCTGCGGAGCTGTCCATGGCATGCCTCCAGCATTCCGCTACCGCGCTCCGCTCACCAACTCATTTTCCGATCGGTCACGAGCCGACGGGCGGTGAGTTCCGCGAGGTTCCCGGATCAGTACAGGTAAGCAGGCAAACGCGAAAGAGGGGAAACCGAAATGACTGAGACATCGGCGAGGACAACCGTTGTCGTAGGCGCGAGCAGGGGACTTGGGCGCGGCATCGCCAGCGCGTTCGCGGCCGCCGGCGTCGCCGCCGAGGGCGCCGTCGGCGCCGTCGCCGCCCCGGTGGTCGCGGTCGCGAGGACCGCTTCCGCGCTCGAAGAGCTCGCCGCCACCAGCCCGAACATCCGGATCGAGGTCGCGGACGCCACCGACCCGGCCGTGCCGAAGATCCTGCTGGACAAGTACGAGCCGCGGGTCCTCATCCTGGTCGCCGGCGCCAACCCGGTGGCCCGCCCGCTCCAGGAGCACACGTGGGAGACGTTCTCGGTGAACTGGCATACCGACGTGCGGATGACCTTCAACTGGCTGCGTGAGGCGCTGCTGAAGCCGCTGCCACCGGGCAGCAGGGTGGTGGTGATAAGCAGCGGCGCCGCCATTAACGGGTCGCCAGCCACCGGCGGCTACGCCGGCTCGAAGGCGACCCAGCGGTTCATCGCGGCATACGCGCAGGAGGAGGCGCGCCTGGCGGGGCTGGACATAACGGTCACGGCGATCATGCCGCGGATGACCCCGTACGGGGACGTAGGCAAGACCGGGATCGCGGCCTACGCGGCCCGCAGCGGCCAGGACGAGGAGGCGTTCATCAAGCAGATGGGCGAACCGCTGACCCCCGAGACAGCCGGGTCCGCCCTGCTGGACCTCGTGAACACCGACCCAGGGACCGTCGCCCCCGGCTACCTGCTCACCGGCGGCGGCCTGCAGCAGCTCCCATAACCGGCCATCGGCCCGGCCGGACCTGCCGTCGAGCCACAGCGTCCACCGCCGCACGTCCTTGAGCCGGAACACTCCGTGCACGGTCCACGGATCCTCATCGAAGACCGAACGCACCGCCGTCTCATCGGCGGACGTGACGGCCAGCAGTGCGATGTCATCGGCATCATCGCTGCTGATCGGTCCGCCGATGATGATGACGCCGCGCTCCACGAGCTGGTCGGCGAAGGCAGCGTGCTCCTCCCAGAACGGCTGCTCCCGCGGCCCGTGCGACCAGTCCCAGTTGACGCCCTTAGCCGTCGTAACCGCGAACACCGCCATGACTTCCCCCTAATCGTGGGTCACTGCGTCGCGACCTGGCGCTCGGCCAGGTACATCCTGATGACCGTGTCGAAGTCCGGATCGGGGGTCAGGCCGAGCCGGGCCGCGCGGTCCGCGCGCACCCGCCCGGGCCAGCCCGTCACGATCGCGGCGATCGCCGGGTCGGGCACCCAGTCGATCAGGCCGGCCACCTCGGGTCCGGCCACCCGTTCCAGGGCAGCGGCCATCTCCCGGACCGTCATGGTCAAGGCGGGCATCGTGAGCGCGGTGCGGTCACCCCAGCTCCGTTCCGAAGAAATCGCCGCGCGAAGCAATGCCTCCACAGCCTTGGTGGGGGAGGCAAGCGCAACCTCGGTGGCCGGGTCGACGGGACAGGCCGCGCGCTGGCCGTTCAGCGGTTCGCGGATGATGCCGGAAAAGAAGGCGGACGCCGCGGCGTTCGGACGGCCAGGACGCACCGACACAGTCATCAGCCGGACGGCACGCCCGCGCAAGAACCCCTTCCTGGTGTAGTCGGCGAGCAGGTGCTCCCCGATGAGCTTTTGCGTGCCGTAGCTGGTCTGCGGGTTAGGCATGGTCTGGTCGTCGATCGCCGCGGGCAGCGGATGCCCGGCCGAGCCGCCGAACACCGCGAGCGAACTCGCGTACACCACCACCGGACGTGTGCCGAGCGCGCGGCAGGCGGCGAGCAGCGCCTGCGTGGCGCCCAGGTTCGCGTGCATGCCCAGGTCGAAGTCGGCCTCGCATTCGGCGCTGACCGCCGCGGCCAGATGGAAGATCACGTCGGCGCCGTCCAGCGCGCCGCCGCCGTCCGCGCCGCCGCCGTCCGCGCCGCCGCCGTCCGCGCGGCCGCCGTCCGCGCCAACCTGGCCGAACAACTCGACGAGATCACCCAGTACGGTCCGCACCCGCTCGTCCGCGGCGAGATCCGCGGGGACGGCCACCCGGTCGATGAGCGTGAGCCGCGACAGCGGCCGCGCCTCGTCGCCCGCCACTTCCAGCGTGCCCGCCGCGAGAAGTTCCCTGGCCAGCCGGGCGCCGACGAACCCGGCGCCACCGGTCACGACCGCATGCACCATACTGCCTCCCTCATGTGGACCTCTAGGTCATACGCTAGGCCAATGAGCATCAGCAAGCCTGAGGTCGACTTCCCTGAGGGCGAGCCGCCCGAGACCCTCGAGGTCACCGACATCTGGGAAGGTGACGGCAAGGTCGCGAGCGCGGGCGACAGGGTCCAAGTGCACTACGTCGGGGTCGCGTACTCGACCGGCGAGGAGTTCGACGCGAGCTGGGACCGGGGCGAACCGCTGGAATTCCGGCTCGGCGCCAGGCAGGTGATCGAAGGCTGGGATCAGGGCGTGCAGGGCATGAAGGTGGGTGGCCGCAGGCAGCTGGTCATCCCGCCCGGCCTCGCCTACGGAGACCGGGGCGCGGCGAACGTGATCGCGCCGGGCGAGACGCTCATCTTCATCTGCGACCTCGTCTCCGCCTGAACCACCGGCGCCTGGACAGCCGGGGCAGCATGCCGGAATCCCGCGCCGCGTGGGGATCCGCGCTGACGGCCGACGAGTTCGCCGCGATACGCGGCACGGGCTTCGAACCCGTCGGCCAGGTGTTCGGCGCGGCCGTCTACAGCTCCGCGTCTGCCGGCATGTACGGCTGCCCTGGCACATCGGCGGCGGCCAGCCTGGCCCCGTTCGGGCCGCTGGTGGAAGCCATGTACGAGGCGCGGCGCGTCGCCATCGACCGGATGGTCGGGCAGTGCGCTGACCTTGGCGGGCACGGCGTAGTCGGCGTCCGGCTGACCCACGGCGACTTTCGTCTCGGCGGCCTTGAGTTCACGGCCATCGGAACGGCGGTGCGCGCTCCCGGCGTCGCTGACGCGCCGCCGGTCCCGTTTACTTCCGATCTGTCCGGCCAGGACTTCGCCAAGCTCGTGACGGCGGGCTGGGTGCCGGCCGGGCTGGCGCTCGGCATCTCCGTCGGGGCCAGGCACGACGATCTCGCGACCACCAGGCAGACCCGCTGGAGGGCGGGCAACGTGGAGGTGGGCGGCTGGACCGAACTCGTCGGCCGCTGCCGCCACGAGGCCAGGCGCGCGCTGGACGACGACGTTCGCCGGCTCGGCGCCGACGGCGTCGTGATCGCCGCGATGCGGATGCGGGTAAGCGCCAAGGATTGCCCCTCTCACGTGGGCAGGCGCGACCACGTCGTGGAGGCGACCTTCGTCGGCACCGCGATCGCCGCGATCGCCGGGTCCTCCGGGCTCAGCCAGCCCCCGCGTATTTGCCTGGACCTCGGCGCCGGTCCGTGAGACGCTCGGCTCTGACGTCACGATGACCGAGTGACAGAGAGGAGGTGCGGTCGATGTCCACGTACCTTCCCGCGCCTCCCGCCAGGTCCTGACGTCCGCGGCGGAGGCGCCCGCGACGAAAGCGGCACACGCCATGTACTCAACCATCGGCAACATCACATTCGACTGCGCGGACGCGAGGTCTCAGGCACTGTTCTGGGCCGCCGTGACCGGCTGGACGGCGCGAGAACAGGACGACACGCCTGGTCACGTCGAGTACTCCGTCGAGCCACCGGAAGGCCGGCCCAGGCTGTACTTCACTACCGTCCCTGAACGCAAGACGGTCAAGAACCGTCTCCACCTGGACGTGATCCCGCAAGGTCACGACCAGCAGGCGGAACTAGCGCGACTGACCGCCCTCGGCGCCACCGTGGTCGGCGGCCAGCCCCCGGACGCGGGCTGGATCGTCTGCGCCGACCCAGAAGGCAACGAGTTCTGCCTGGAACCGTGACCTGACAGCGCCGCGGGTGGCCGCGGGCGCGGCGGCCCCGGCCGCGGCGCCCGCGGCGCCCGCGGTGCCTACAGGTGCTCAGCTAGCCAGGAGTGGACCTCTCCGACGCGGTGCGCCAGCAGCGTCAGGTGCCCGTCATGGTCCAGCAGCCTGGCGTCGACTCCCCGGATATGCCGCGCGAGCCATTCACCGTGCCCGAACGGCACGAACTTGTCCTGCCGGCCGTGCATCACCAGCACGGGCACGGAGATGTCCTCGAGGTCGAACCCCCACGGCTGGCAGGAGGCCCAGCTGTCATCCCAGAACCCCTGGCTGCCGGGCGCCAGGCCCTCCCGGGAGGTGTACACGAGGTACTCGGCGACGTCGCCGGTGAGCACCGCCGCGTCGGTGGGCGTCAGCAGCGTCGTTAGCTGGGAAGCGAGGTCATCGGCCGTCGCGGCGATCATCCCCGCGCGTTCCTCGTCCAGCCTCGCGCGCGCCGCGGCCTCGTCGCCGCTTAGCATCAGCCGGAAGTCGTCGACGTTGTCCTGCCCCATCCCGGCGAACCAGTCGATCCCGTCCGCGGGGTAAGGCGCGGGTGACGCGAGCGAAGCCGCGGCCACCACCAGGTCGGGCAGCAGCGCGGCGCACGCCAGCACGTGCGGGCCGCCGCCGGAGATGCCCCACATCCCGACCGGCCCGACCCCCAGCGCGCGGCAGATCGTCCGGGCGTCGGCCGCGACGGAAGCGACGGTCCGTCCGGGCTGCGGCGTCGAGCCGCCGTATCCCGGCCTGTCCCAGCTGATGAGCCGCAGCCCGCGAGCCGCGGCGTCGGTGACGTTCGGGCCGTACAGGTGCCGCGAGTTCGGCGTGCCCAGGTGCACGAGCACCGGGCGGCCGCCGGGGTCGCCGTCGTCCTCGACGGCAAGCGTCCGGCCGTCGGCCGTCTCGATCTTGTGGTCCATCGGGTCCTCCCAGGCTTATGGCGCGTACAACCCGATCTAACCAGGGTCCGCTAATTCCGGGACTGGCGGCGACGTAATCGGCGGCGGCGGTTGACTCCCCTGCAACAGGAGGCTCGAGGCTCGTTCCATGACCATGATGGAACAGGGTGGCCGTCACCGGGGTAATCTTCTACGGCCTGCTGTCTCGTGGCTACGCCGTCGCGTACCGGTGAAGCGTGGCCGAAATGGCCGTCACGTTCCTGATCCCGAGGAAGCCGGCTGGTCTGTGCCGACAGGAAATGTGCCGACAGGAAATGTGCCGACAGGAAAGAGGAGTCTGACTGTGGAGACGCTCCTGACGATCGGCGAGTTCTCCCGCATGACGCACCTGAGCGTGAAGGCGCTGCGGCACTACCACGACGTGGGCGTCCTCGAGCCGGCGGCCATCGACCGGTTCACCGGCTACCGGTCGTACGAGGCGAGCCAGGTGCCTTCGGCGCAGGTGATCAGGAGGCTGCGCGACCTGGGCATGCCGCTGGACTCCATCCGCAGCGTGCTGGCCGCCCCCGACGTGGACAGCAGGAACCGCGAGATCGCGGCGCACCTGGCACGAATGGAACGTCAGCTGGAGCAGACGCAAACCGCGGTCGCCGGCCTGCGGGCCCTCCTCGAGGGCCCGCCCGTGCGGCCCGCGGTCGAGCTGCGGACGATTCCCGCGGTCACGGCGCTCGCCGTCCAGGAGATGGTCGGGGTGGCAGGCTTCATGGACTGGGGGACCAGCGCGTTCGAGGTGCTGTCCGACGCGCTGCCCGCGACCGGCCTGACCCCGGCCGGACCGTTCGGCGCGCTGTTCCCCGGTGACTTCTTCGAACTCGAGCACGCCCAGCTGACGCTGTTCCTCCCGGTCACCGGCGGCGACGCGGCCTCCGCCGTCGCCCGGCTTCCCGCCGGCCGGGTTTCGCTGCGCGAGATCCCCGCGGTCGAGGCGGCGGTCGTCGTACACGCGGGCGCCCCCGACGACATCGACCGCACCTACGGCGCCCTCGGCACCGCCGTAGCCGAGCGCGCCATCGGCGTCGATGGCCCGATCCGCGAATACTACGTGGTCGGCTTCGCCGACACCGCCGACGAATCCCAGCACCGCACGGAGGTCTGCTGGCCGGTCTTCCTCACCGGCGCCAAGTCCTAGCCCCGAGCCTTCCCTCGCCCCGCCCCGCCCCGCAGCGCCCCGCAGCGCCCCGCCCCGCAGCGCCCCGCCATCCTGCCTCTGCCCAGATGAATGGCCCATCCAGCTTGTGATAGCCAGCTGAACGGGACATTCATCCGGCTTCATCCGGCTTCATCCGGCCGAAGCGAGCGCCAAGCCAGGTCAGGCAGTCACTCCCTCCCCTCACGTACCACCCGGGGCGGAGGCGGGCGAGATAATCGGGTGCCCCGGTGCCAGAGCGGGGCCTACCGTGCTTTAGGGGGGCGACGGGGCGAGGATTGTGGGTTATGGAGCACCTGGGCAAGAAGCTGATCAACTGGGCGTCCATCCTGGAGCCGAGCACCAAGGAACAGGCCCAGCGAACGGCCTCCATGCCCTTCATCTGGCCGCACCTGGCGCTCATGTCCGACGCCCACCTCGGCAAGGGCGCCACAGTCGGCTCGGTGATCCCCACCTTGGGCGCGATCGTGCCCGCCGCCGTTGGAGTCGACATCGGCTGCGGGATGATCGCGGTTCGCACCGAGCTTGTGCGCGACGACGTGCGGGGGAGGGCGCTGGCACGGCTGCGGGAGGGGATCGAGAAGGCGGTGCCGCTGTCGGCCGGGCAGTACAACGAGACCGTTCACGACAGCGAGACCGGCAAGCGGATCGCCGAGCTTGAGGAACGTGACGGCGCGGCCAACGCCGAGGCGATAGCCCCGAACTGGCGGCTCCAGCTCGGCTCGCTCGGGTCAGGCAACCACTTCATCGAGGTCAGCCTCGACGAGGCGGACCGGGTCTGGCTGTTCCTGCACTCGGGGTCCCGCGGTGTCGGCAACAAGCTGGCGACCAGGCACATCAAGGTCGCGCAGGAGTGGTGCGCGCGCGCCTGGATCCCGCTCCCCGACCCCGACCTGGCCTACCTGGTCGAAGGGACCGACGAGTTCTGGGCCTACCTGCGGGACCTGCGCTGGGCGCAGCATTTCGCGCTGCTGAACCGCGAGGAGATGATGTCGCGCGTCGCCGCGTGCCTGGCGGAGTTCATGGGCCGTGACATCCGCGCGGCGGAGACGATCCAATGCCACCACAACTACACCGAAGAGATGAGCGACGACCTGCTGCGGCACTGGAAGGCCCGCCCCGCGGGCCGGCGCGGCCACGTGTGGCTGTCCCGCAAGGGAGCGATCGACGCCAGCCTGGCCAAGCCGGGCCTGATCCCTGGCTCGATGGGAACGCGCTCCTACGTGGTGACCGGCAAGGGAAGCATGCTGTCGCTGAACTCCTCGCCGCACGGCGCGGGCCGCAACTACAGCCGCTCAGCCGCCCGCAAGACGTTCACCCGCGGCCAGCTCGAAGCCGCGATGGAAGGCATCGAGTGGCGGCACACCGACGCGTTCCTCGACGAGATCCCCGGAGCTTACAAAGACATCGATCGGGTGATGGCGGACGCGGCCGACCTCGTGGAGATCCGCCACACGCTGCGGCAGATCGTGAACGTCAAGGGCGACTGAGCCACCCAACACCGTAGGCGATCGGCGCGCACGCGTAGGAGTTGCGCCCCAACCATAGTTCGATGCCCGAATATGCAGTACGACCGTTGAGAGCGGCTAGTGTCCTGTCAGGTTGGAGCGCTCGCTATTAGCTCAGGGAGCGGCAGCAGTCGGCCCGGTGACCCGCATTCACGCATGCGCGGGACACCCGGCCGTGTTCAGCCTTTCATTCGCGATGGCCGGCCACTAGACGGCCACCGGATCCACACTTCGGCTCCCACCATCCTGCAACACAGGACCTATACGCATAACCGTGGTACGCGTCGCCGGAGAGGGTCTCTACCTCATTGGCATACCAGCCTTTTGTATTGCCCTCGTGCGTGGGGGTATATCTGAGTTTCTTGATGTAACTACAAAATAGCGCGCACGCGGAAGGCCACGCGTCATGACACCTGATCGGATCACCGAAGCACACTGTACGTATGCCTGAATCGACCAACGTCCCATAGCTAACGAGGACTTCAATCGCTTATCATCGGGCCGCGGTGTTGGACAGTTTGCGCGCCTGGAGGAGATGATCGGTTCGTGGATGCTGATCCTGGGACGGTCTACTTGCTAGAGACCGCGAAAGACTGGCTGCCAAAAAACACTCCCGGGTACCGCATTTCAGATGTGGACTCCTTCCTTGCCGGTGTCCTGAAGGCGCTGCGCGTCGGCGAGCTGCCCTCCCCGGCGGATGTCCGCGCCGTCACGTTCCCTCTCACAACGTTGAGCACCGGGTACGTCCCGCGGGACGTCGATCGGCTGATGGGCGAGCTTGCGCAGCTGGTCCGCAGGCCCGGATCGGACGCGGACGTTCCGCCGGGAGTCCGCGAGCTGGTCGACCGGATCAAGAGCTCGCGGTTGGGCACGACCCGCGTGGGCGGTTACGGAGCAGAAGAAGTCGATAAGTTCCTCGACCGGATCGTGCAGAGTCTCGTCCGGGGCGATCGCGGGTCGCTGCGGCAGCTGGCGGGCGAGGCCCGGTTCCCGACGGTGAAACTGCGCCCCGGGTACGTGAAAGCGGACGTGGACAGCCTGCTCGCGTGGCCACGTCCATGAGGGTGGTGTATGAGAAACCACCTCGCGATCTGTTTCTATTTAAGCTGGAATTGCCTCAATTGTCAATCCAGCATCATCTGTATAATTTTCTTCTGTTGCGGCTTGGGTGGCTTTCCGGCAGGCGGC
>DATMKQ010000443.1:0-2408 GCA_035571275.1 Trebonia sp. | reverse complement strand
CTGCGTCAAACTGCGCTGCGTCAAACTGCGCTGGGTCATGCCCGGCTCCAGACCGACGACGGCACCATGACCTCGCCGCGCATGAGCAGGCGGGCGGTGCGGAGCAGCGCCGACCTGGTGACGACGGGGCCGCCCGCTTCGAGCTTGACGTCGATGGTGACGGTGAAGAAACCCGTCGGGTGCTCTACCTCGATGTCCAGCGACCCGTCGGCCTGGTTACCGGCGACAGCGACCTCGTGCGCCACGGAACCGGGAAGCACACACGCGGTGGCGACCGACACCGCGCCGAGCACACCTATCGCCTCGTGCACGCGGTGCGGGATGAACGTCCGGGTGGACACGGTGCCGCCGTGCGCGGGCGGCGACACCAGGCTCATCTTCGGCACGGTCTTGTCGGTCACGTCGCCGAGGTTCATCATTGGTCCTGCGGCTAGCCGGATCGCCTCGACCCGCTTGGTCAGCTCGGCGTTGCCCTCCAGGTCGGCCGGTGACTCCTGCCCGGACAGGCCGAAGTCGGACGCCGTCAGGCAGACCACGGGCATGCCGTTGTCGATGCAGGTGACGGTCGTACCCTCGATCACGTCGGCGACGTTGCCGGTGGGCAGCAGCGCGCCGCAGGAAGAGCCGGCGACGTCCTCGAACTCGATCGGGATCGGCGCGTGGCTGCCGGGCACTCCGTCGATCCGGGCGGTCCCGTCGTAGCGGACGCTGCCGCCGGGCGTCTGCACGAACGCGGTGGCCAGCGTCTCCGTGTTGCGCATCCAGATCCGGACCGGCGTCACCGGGTCACCCGCGGGAACCAGCCCCTGCTCGATCGCGAACGGCCCTACGGCGGCCAGCATGTTGCCGCAGTTCTGGCTGTCCGAGACTTCCGGCCGGTCCGGCCACACCTGCAGGAAGAGGTACTCGACGTCGGCGTCGTCACGGGACGACAAGCTCACCACGGCCACCTTCGACGTCAGCGGGTGGCTGCCGCCCATGCCGTCGATCTCCCTGGGGTCCGGGGAGCCCATGGCGGCGAGCAGCACGGCGTCGCGGGTGGCGCGGTCGGCGGGCAGGCTGTCGGCGAGGAACACCAGCCCCTTGGACGTGCCGCCGCGCATGGCCGCGCACGAGATGGCGGTCTGCGTCATGATGACTCCGGGTAGTCCACGTAGCGCAGCCCCTTGCCGGCGAGCTTGCCGCGCATGTCATAGATGTCCAGGCCGAGCTCGCCGGCGCTCAGCCTCGGCCGCTTGGACGCCTCGTTGGCCTCGCGGTCCTGCGCGGCCTTGAGCACGGTCGCGGCCTCCGCACGAGGCACGACCACGACCCCGTCGTCGTCGGCGACGACCACGTCGCCGGGCCGTACGTACGCGCCGGCGCAGACAATCGGGGTCTGCACGTTCCCCGGTGTCTCCTTCACCGTGCCCTTGGCCGAGATCGCCTTGGACCAGACCGGGAAGCGCATCTCGGTCAGCGTCGCGACGTCGCGGACCCCGGCGTCGATGATCACGCCGCGGACCCCGCGGGCCAGCAGGCTGTTGGCCAGCAGGTCGCCGACATAGCCGTCGTCGCACGGGCTGGTCGGGGTGACCACGAGGATGTCGCCGGTCTGCGCCTGCTCCACGGCGATGTGGATCGACCAGTTGTCGCCCGGCGCAACCTCGCAGGTCAGCGCGTTGCCCGCGATGCGCGCTGGCCGGAAGATCGGGCGGATGTCGGCCCGCAGCAGCCCGGTGCGGCTCTGGGCCTCGTGCACCGTGGCCACACCGGCGGCCGCCAGGCCGTCGACGACCTCGAGATCGGTTCGAGGGGTATTCCGTACAACTACCGGCACCTTGGGCGCTCCTTTCACTCTCTCGCGGGCATGGTAGCGAGCAGCTCGCGCAGCACGGAAAGCTCGGCCGGGCTCGGCGCCGCGACCTCCCCGAGGTCCGCCGCGACCCGCAGGTCCCAGCCGGTCCGCTCCTTGACCTCGGCGGCGCTAACGCCCGGGTACACCGCCGTGAGCACCAGCTCGCAGCTCTCCGGGTCGGGCTCCAGCACGCCCAGATCGGTGATGACCCGCTGTGGCCCGGCGCCGGGGAGACCCAGGTAATCCCTGCTCCCTGGGCCGTCACCGAAACCAACCGAGGTGATGAAGTCCACCCGCTCGACGAACTTGCGGCGGGACTGCCGTGCGATCACGATCACTTCTTTGCAGCACGCGGCGATCTCGGGCGCGCCTCCGGCACCCGGCAGCCTGACCTTCGGCTCGGCGTAGTCGGCGCCGATGACCGTGGTGTTGATGTTGGCGAACTTGTCGATCTGCGCCGCGCCGAGGAAGCCGACGTCGATCCGGCCGGGCTGCAGCCAGTAGTTGAAGATCTCGGGCACGCTGACCACGGTGTCGGCGGTCTCGGCCAGCACGTCATCGCCGATCGACA
>DATMKQ010000442.1:0-10512 GCA_035571275.1 Trebonia sp. | reverse complement strand
AGTGAGGTTCCTCCGCGCGTTCACGCGCAACCCCAAGGCGGCTACCGGCGCGGTCCTGCTCGCCGCGTTCGTGGTGCTCGCGCTGTTCCCCGGGCTTTTCGCGCACGACAGCCCGACCGCCGAGCTCTACCAGCGCAACCTGGGGCCGAGCGCGCAGCACCTGTTCGGCACGACCGGCCTCGGCCAGGACATATTCGCGCAGGCCGTGTACGGCACCCAGCAGGTGCTCATCATCGCGTTCGGGGCCGGCCTGGCGTCCACCGTGATCGCCGCGGCGATCGGCGTCGCGGCCGCGTACCTCGGCGGGTTCTGGGACGCGATACTCAGCCTGTTCACGGACGTGGTCCTGGTGATCCCGCTGTTCCCGCTGCTGATCGTGATCGCGGCCTACGTGCACAACTCCGGCACCACCGTCATGATCGCGGTGCTGACGTTCACCGGCTGGTCGTACACCGCGCGGCAGCTCAGGTCCCAGGCGCTGTCGCTGCGGAACAGGGACTTCCTGGCGGCGGCGAAAGTGCGCGGCGAACGAGCCAGGTACGTCATCGTCGTCGAGATCCTGCCCACGATGATCTCCCTGCTCGTGGCGGCGTTCTTGACCAACGCGCTGTACGACGTGCTGTTCGCCTCGAGCCTGCAGTTCATCGGCCTCGGCGACCCGAACTCCACCTCCTGGGGCACGATGCTGTACTGGGCGCAGAACAACGAGGCGCTGCAGGCGGGCTACTACCTGCAGGCGATCGTGCCCGGCGCCTGCATCGCCCTGCTCGGCGCGTCGTTCGCGCTGCTCAACTACGCGTTCGACGAGATCGGCAACCCGGCGCTGCGGCCGGTGCGCCGACGACGCCAGCGGGCGCTGCTAGTGCGGAGGCTGAGCCGTGCTTGAGGTATCCGGCCTGACCGTCGAGTACGCCACGGGCAAGGCCCCGGTGCTCGCGGTGGACGACGTCTCGTTCAGCGTCGAGGACGGCGAGTTCCTCGGCATCGTGGGCGAGTCCGGCTGCGGGAAGTCCACGCTGCTGTTCGCGATCGCGCAACTGCTCTCCCCGCCCGCGCAGATCACCGCGGGCTCGGTCACGTTCAGCGGCAAGAACCTGGTCGGCATGACGGACAAGCAGCTATCGGCGCTGCGCTGGCAGAAACTGTCCGTGGTGATGCAGAGCGCGATGAACGCGCTCAACCCGGTCAAGTCGGTCGCCGCCCAGTTCGCGGACGCGCTGCGCGCGCACGGCATGACGTCGAGGAAGGCGATCGCCGGCCGCTCCGCCGAGGTGCTGCGGCTTGTCGGCGTCGACCCCGTGCACCTGAAGAGCTTCCCGCACCAGCTATCCGGCGGCATGCGGCAGCGGGCCATGATCGCGATGGCGCTGCTGTTCACCCCGGAGCTGGTGATCATGGACGAGCCGACCTCGGCCCTCGACGTCGTGGCGCAGCGCTCGCTCATGGTGCAGATCAAGGAACTGCAGCGGGAACTGGGATTCGCGATCGTCTTCGTCACCCACGACATGTCGCTGGTGAGCCATTTCTCGGACCGGCTGATGGTCATGTACGCGGGCCAGGTCGCGGAACTCGGCGGTACCAGGCAGATATTCGACAATCCGCTGCACCCGTATTCCAAGGGACTGCTCGAGGCTTTCCCGGGAATTCGCGGGCCAAAGGTCCCACTCAAAGGGATCCCGGGCGCCCCGCCTGACCTATCCATTGTGCAGAACGGCTGTCGCTTCCTGCCCCGGTGCCCGCAGCGACTGGACGAGTGCGCGACCACGGCGCCGGAACTCGTGCCGCGTGATGGCAGCACGGTGCGGTGTCTGCTATACGCCGGGGCGTGCACGAACGCACAGCCGAGCACAGGGGCGAAGAAGTGACCGAGCTGCTCCGCGCCGAGAACCTGACCAGGCATTTCAAGATCGGCGGGTCGCTGTCCAGGCGGACGCTGCACGCGGTCGACGGCGTAACGTTCAGCATCGGCGAGCGGGAGATCGTCGCGCTCGCCGGGGAGAGCGGCAGCGGCAAGTCGACCGTGGCCCGGCTGCTCGCGCGCGTGTACCGGCCAACGCGCGGGCAGATCCTGTATGAAGGGAAGCCGATCACGCAGATCCGGTCGCGCAAGGCCGCGCTCGCCTACAGCGCGCGGGTTCCGATGGTGTTCCAGGACCCGTTCAGCTCGCTGAACCCCGTGTTCCGCGTGTCGCACGGCGTGCTTCGCGTGCTCAAGCTGCATCGCCCCGAACTGTCCGGGCACGCCAGGCAGGCCGAGGCGGAGCGCGTCTTCGACGTGGTGGGCCTCGGCGCCGACATGCTGCAGCGGTTCCCGCACGAGCTGAGCGGCGGGCAGCGGCAGCGGGTCGGGTTCGCGCAGGCGCTCGCCACGAAGCCGAAGCTCATCCTGGCCGACGAGCCGGTCTCGATGCTGGACGTGTCGATCAGGATCGGGCTGCTGAACCTGATGACCAAGCTGCGGGACGAAGAAGGCGTGTCGATCCTGTACATCACTCACGACATCGCCAGCGCACGGTACGTGGCCGACCGGCTGATCGTGATGTACGCCGGCCAGATAGCCGAGTCCGGCCCGATCGAGGATGTGCTCGGCGACCCGAAGCACCCCTACACGCAGCTGCTGCTGTCCGCGGTGCCCGACCCGAAGGCGCCCCCGCCCAGCCTCGCGGCGCTGGCCGCCGCTTCCGGCGAACGCGGCGAGCCGCCCAAGGTGATCGACCCCACCCCCGGCTGCCGCTTCCAGCCCCGCTGCCCGGTAGCCATCGATGCCTGCAAAACGGTCACGCCGGAGTTGACGGCGGCTGTGGTGGAGGATGAGGCGTTCGGGGCGACGGGGGCGGGTGTTATGGCGGTCAGGGAGGTCGCGTGCCACGTGGCGCAGACCGGCGCGGAAGTAAAGGCCTTCACGTGAGCCGCGCAACCAGGGCTTGGGAGCGTACATGAAGCTGGCGGTGATCGGGGGCGGGTCTACCTATACCCCGGAACTCGCGGACGGGCTCGGGCGGCTGGCGACCGGGGTGACCGAGGTCGTGCTCGTCGATCCCGATGAGCACCGGCTCGCGGCCGTCGGTCCGGTCTCGGCCCGGATCATGCGGGCGCACGGGCACCAGGCGACCGTGCGATGGACCACCGACGCGGACGACGGGCTCGACGGCGCCGGTGCGGTGCTGATCCAGCTGCGCGTCGGCGGGCAGGCGGCGCGCGACCGTGACGAGACCTGGCCGCTGGAGTTCTGCTGCGTCGGGCAGGAGACCACAGGGGCGGGCGGGCTGGCCAAGGCGCTGCGCACGGTTCCCCTGGTGCTGCGTATCGCCGACCTCGCCCGGCGCCGGGCGGCGCCGGGGGCCTGGATCATCGACTTCACCAACCCGGTGGGCATCGTGACCCGGGCCCTGCTCGACGCCGGGCATCGCGCGGTCGGGCTGTGCAACGTGGCGATCGGCTTCGAGCGCTACTTCGCCGGGCTGCTCGGCGTGCCGCCGGAGGCGGTCAGCCTCGACCATGTGGGGCTGAACCACCTCACGTGGGAGCGCGCGGTGCTCGTGGAGGGGAAGGACAGGCTGCCCGAGCTGCTGGCCACCCACGGGGAGCAGATCGCTGAGCGCGTGGGGACACCCCGGTCCGTTCTGGAAGAATATGGGGTTATTCCTTCCTATTACCTGCGGTATTACTATTTCCACGACGCGGTGGTGGCCGAGCAGAAAAGGTCGGGGACGCGGGCGGCCGAAGTCGCGGCCATCGAGGCCGAATTGCTCCGCATGTACGCCGACCCCTCGCTCGACAGGAAGCCAGCGGCGCTGGCTAAGCGCGGCGGCGCGTTCTATTCGGAAGCGGCGGTCGCGCTGCTGTCCGCGCTCGCGGGCGACACCCGGGACGTGCACGTGGTGAATGTGCGGAACAACGGGACGTTCGGATTCCTCGCCGACGACGCTGTTATCGAGGTGCCCGCCGTCATCGGCGCGGACGGGGCGGTTCCCGTGCCGGCGGCGCCGCTGCCGCCGCTGCTGCGCGGGCTTGTCGCGCACATGTCGGCGTACGAGGAACTCGCTTTGCTGGCGGCCAGGCACGGCGGCCGGTCCCGGGTCGTCACCGCGCTGCTCGCGCACCCGCTGATCGGCCAGTACCCCCTCGCGGAAGACATGGCCGACCGGATGATCGCGGAGAACGCGAAATTCCTTTCCTGGACCTGAGGAGGAACGGTGCGCAACCATACCCACACATGGTCGACCATCGCCGTGATGCTAGCGGCCACCGTCTCAGTCGCCACATTGGCCGCTCCAGCCGCGCAGGCTCAGGGCGCCCGCGATTTGTCCCGGGTTTCTGTTGCCAGGACAACCCCGGAGCTCCGGGTTGATCAGGTCGGGTACAGCACTTCGACCTCCAAGGTGGCATACCTGATGGTGCCTGCTCGCGTTACGCGAGTGAATTTCACCGTCGTGGGCACTCGCGGCGTGGCATTTCGCGGGACGTCCACCGATGACGTGGGGTCGTGGAACTCGCGGTACCGCGCGGTCTACGCACTCACCTTCTCCGCGCTGCGCCGGCCTGGAACGTACCGGATCCGGGTCGGGTCAACCGTCTCACCCGCGTTCCGGATCGCGGACGGGCGCGCCTTGTACCAGGGGCTGGTGGCCAACGGCGTCAAGTACTTCACCTCCGAGCGGGACGGGGCGGACGTGGTGTCCTCCGTGCTCGACCGCAAGCCCGCGAACCTCACGGACACCCGCGCGTACGTGTACGCCGACCCAAGGTACGACAGCAACGACAACCTCATCGGCGGGCTCAAGCGGATCGGCGGCCCGGTCGACGTGTCGGGCGGCTGGTTCGACGCGGGCGGCGGATACGAGAAGTTCGGCTACACGGCGAGCTACGCCGACGCGCTGCTGCTGATCATGGCGCGAGACGTCCGCGGGCCGAACTCGTCCGCCTTGCGCGCCGAAGCCGAGTTCGGGCTGAACTGGATGCAAGAGCTGTGGAACCCCGCGAAGAAAGTCATGTACATCCAAGTCGGGATCGGTAACGGCAACAACAGCATCGACGGCGACTACGACTTCTGGTTCCAGCCGCAGGCCGAGGACCGGCTCGGCGCCAAGCCAGGTGCCGCGGACTACTACGTGGAGTACCGGCCGGTGTTCGAGGCGGCGGCGCCGGGCAAGAAGGTCAGCCCGGAACTGGCCGGACGGTACGCCGCCGACTACGCGCTCGGCGCTCAGCTCGCCGTGAGCGGCGGCCGCGGATCCGGCCGGGCGAGCTCCGCCGACCGGGTGTCGGCGGAGCGACTGCTCGCGCTGGCCAGGTCGGTGTACGCGATGGCGCAGACGAGGAATGTCCGGTCCATCGTCACCGCGTTCCCCCACGACTACTACCCCGGCACCGAATGGAAGTCGGCCATGCTGTGGGGCGCGGCGGAGATCGCGCTGGCCGACGAGCGGGTCGGCGTGCCCCGGCCTGTGCTGCGGCACGACCTCGCGGTCGCGGCGAGCTGGGCCCGCGCGTACATCGCGCAGGGACACCCGGCGGGCGGTGACACGCTCAACCTTTACGACAACGGCGCGGTCGCCGAGGCCGAACTGCTCCGCGCGATGCGCGGCGCGCACGTTCAGCCGGTGATCGCCCCGCGGCTGCTGCTGGGCGACATGGCGGAGCAGCTTCGGGTGGGCGAGGCGTGGGCGCACGGCGATCCGTTCGGACTCGGCACCGATCTCGGGCCGTCCGATGCGGCGCCGCACGCGTTCGGGCTCTACGTGACCGACATGCTGTACCAGGAGAACGGCGGATCCTCGGCCTACGCCGCGTTCGCCCAGCAGCAGCTCGGCTACGCGCTCGGCGCGAACCCGTGGGGCGCCTCATTCGTGGTGGGCGCCGGGTCGGCGTACCCGCACTGCATGCAGAGCGAGATCGCCAACCTGTCCGGGTCGCTGACCGGAACAGGGAAAATCCAGGTCGGCGCTACCGTGGACGGGCCGAGCAGCCCGGACAACTTCGTCGGCCTCGGCACGGTGACCGGGATGCGGGCCTGCTCCTACGGGTCGTACGCGCAGTTCGACAACTCGGCCGCCGGGTACGAGGACAACGTGGTCTCGTGGCCGTCGGTGGAGCCGTCGCTGGACTATTCGGCGATCTCGCTGTTCGCGTTCTCGCTCGGGGCGTCCCCCCGGGGGCACCGGCTTGGCTGACGATCCGCTCGCCGCGGTGCTCGCGATCGACGGCGGGAACAGCAAGACCGACGTCGCTTTGGTGGCCGCCGACGGCACCGTGCTCGCGACGCTGCGCGGCCCGGGTGCCAACCACGAGGAACACGGCGTCGACATGGCGGTCCGCATCCTCGACCGGCTGGTCCAGGCGGTGGCGGAGGACGCGGGTGTCACGTCGGAGACCATCGCGCGGCACACCTCGGCGTGCCTGGCGGGCGCGGACCTGCCCGAGGAAGAAGCGCAGCTGACCGGCGAACTGCGGCGCCGCGGCTGGTCACCGACCGCGGTCGCGGTCAACGACACGTTCGCGGTGCTGCGGACGGGCCTGTCCGGCGCGTCACGCGCGTCCGGCGCGTCCGGCGCGTCCGGGGCGTCCGGGGCGTCCGGGGCGGCGAACGCCGGGGTCGCCGTCACCTGCGGGGCCGGCATCAACTGCGTCGCCGTCGCACCCGACGGGCGGATCTGGCGCTACCTCGCTCTCGGCACCCTCACCGGCGACTGGGGTGGCGGCCGGGGACTCAGCAAGCACGTGATGTGGCACGCCATCCGGGCCGAAGACGGCCGCGGCCCCGCCACCGCGCTCGCGCCGGCCGTGGCGGCGCACTTCGGCGTGCCGACAGTGACGGATGTCGCGATCGCGGTGCACAAGGGCAAGCTCGGCGATGACGACCTGCTGCGGCTGACGTCCGTGCTCTTCACGGTCGCCGCGGCGGGCGACCCGGTGGCGCGCGATCTCGTGGAGCGCCAGGCCGAGGAGATCTGCGTGATGGCGGTGACCGCGATGCGCCGACTCGGCCTGCCCGCCGCCGGAACCCCCGTCGTGCTCGGCGGCGGCCTGCTCGAAGCCAGGGACAAGCTGCTGACGACGGCCGTCGAAGAGCGGCTAGCGACCGCGGCCCCCGGTGTCCTGCCACGGGTCGTCGACATCCCGCCGATCGCTGGCGCCGCGCTGCTCGGGCTCGACTACCTGGGCGCGGACGCGGACGCGGCCCGCCGCCTGCGGCAGTGCTACCTCACACCCGGATCCCTCGGGGCAAGCACCTCTCCCGCGGGAGCGTGACGGCCGTAAGCTGACGCCGACGGATATTCCGGTCATCTCGAAGGGGAACTCGCGCATGTCGCAGCGACGCGTGTATTTCGGCGCCAGCCTCGGTCAGTGGAACGGGGCGGACACGGCCAACGTGGCGGGTGTGCTTGACCTGGTGACCGCCGCGGAAGCTGGCGGTCTTGACCTGTTCACCATCGCCGACCACCTCTACTTCGGCGACAAGCTGGACGCCTACTCGGTCGTCGGGTTCGGGCTCGGCCGGACCACGAACATCTCTGGGATGGTGACGGTCACCAACCTGCCCACGAGACCGGCACCGCTAGTGGCGAGGACGATCACGTCGCTGTCCGCGCTGTCCGGCGGCCGCGTCGTGCTCGGGATCGGCGCCGGGGCGATCTGGGACATGATCATCAAGCTCGGCGTGCAGAAACTCACCCCCGGCGCGGCGGTGCGCGCGATGGAGGAGGCGATCGCGCTGATCAGGGCGCTGTCGGGCGGCGGCGAGCCAGTGTCCTTCGACGGCGCGTTCTACCAGGTCTACGGCCTGGACCCGGCGCCCATCCCAGTGCCGCCGATCTGGACCGGCTCGGTGGGACCAAGGTCGCTCGCGGTCACCGGGCGCGCCGCCGACGGCTGGGTGCCTTCGATGGGATCGGACTGGCTGAGCGCGCTCTACCGGCGGTCCCGGCCGGTGATCGACGAGGCGGCGGCCGAGGCCGGCCGGGACCCTTCGGCGGTCATCGACGTCTTCAACTTCGGCGGCCGGATCACCGCCGAGCCTCTGGCGCAGACCCGCGGCGAGGACGGGCGCTGGATCGGCGGCTCTGTCAGCCAGTGGATCGAGGCGATGACCTCCGCGGTCATCGAGCACAACGCGTCCGGTTTCATCTTCCGCAGCACCGACGACACCCCGGCGCCGGTGGCGGTGTCCCGGTACGCACGGGAGATCGTGCCAGCGGTCCGGGAGGCCATCGCAACGGCATGACCCGGTCGCCGCGACCGCTCCCTGCGGCGGGTGGCGCACAGCGCCACCTGTCGCATCCCCCCCTCCGTTCCGGTCACGGCGACCGAGCCCATACCCGCGCCTGCCGCGGTCCCCTCACTGACCCGTCAGGCGCGAGGCACGGACGACGGCATATAGCCAGGGCCGCCGCGCTCGCCGCGAAAAGCACCGCTGGCGCAATTTCAAAAGCGCCCGGGTGCTTATCTGGGCCAGGCTAAACTTTGCAGCCACAGGAGCGCATCATCCGGATTATGTAGCCGCATATGCAATCGCATCCCCCGCGCGGTTACGCGAATATCCCCAACCTAGGCGGCGGCCATCGGGATAGACCTGCCCCAGGAGGCGAACAGCTTCGTCGGTCGCGAGCGCGAGCTCGACGAGCTGCGCAAGCTCGTGCACGCGACACGCATGCTGACGCTGAGCGGCCCCGGGGGAATCGGCAAGACACGGCTGGCGCTGCGGACGCTCGCCGCGATGGCCGGCGACTTTCCCGACGGGACGTGCTTCGTCGAGCTGGCCGACGTGAGCAACCCGGACCTGGTGGTCACGCGCGTGGCGGGCGGGGTCGGGGTCGCGGAAGAGCAGGGCCGTCCGCTGCTCGACACGCTCGCCGACGCGCTGCGGCCGCGCCGCCTGCTGCTCGCCCTCGACAACTGCGAGCACATGCTCGATGCCTGCGCACGGCTCTGCCAGCGGCTGCTCGCCAGCTCGCCTGACCTGCGGCTGATCACCACCAGCCGCGAACCGCTGCGTGTCGCCGGCGAGACCGTCTGGCCGGCGCCGCCGCTGACGCTCATACCGGCGGGCGCCGCACCGGCGGGTGCGGACAGCGCACTCCCCCGCTCCGAGGCAACCCAGCTTTTCTCCGAACGAGCTGTCGCGGCTGCCCCAGGTTTCGCTCTCGACGCGGACAACGCGGTCGTCGTGGCGCAGTTGTGCTCCGCGCTCGACGGGATACCGCTGGCGATAGAACTGGCCGCCGCGCGTGTCCCCGTGCTGTCCGTCGAGCAGATCCTGGCCCGGATGACCGACAGGTTCGCGCTGCTGACGACCGGCGACCGGACCGCGCCGCCGCGGCAGCGGACGCTGCGGGCCGCGATCGACTGGAGCCACGACCTGCTCACCGAACCGGAGCAGGTGCTGCTGCGGCGGCTGTCCGTGTTCGCCGGATGGTCGCTCGACATGGCCGAGCGGGTATGCGCGGACGAGCTAGTCCCGTCAGCGGACCTGCTGGACTCACTCGCCGGGCTCGTGGATAAGTCGCTCGTCGTGCGCGAACCGGAGATGCTCGGTCAGGCGCGGTACCGGCTGCTCGACACGATCCGCCAGTACGCGGCGGGCAAGCTAGCGGCGGCCGGCGAGACCGCGACCTTCAAGCTCCGCCTCCGCGGCTATTTGCTCACGCTCGCCGAGGGCAACTTCGCGGTAGGGATGGCGCTGGTCCCCGGTTCGTGGCAGGAGCGGGTCGACACGATCCGCGCGTACGACATCGAGTCCGGCAACCTCTGGCAGGTGCTTGGTGACTGCCTGTTGGACGGGGATCTGGCGACCGGACTGCGGCTCAGCACCGCGACCCGCCCGGCCATGCTGATACGCGGTGAGTTCGCCCTGGGCTGCGAGTGGGTGGACGCCTTTCTCGCCGCGCCAGGGGCGTCCGCGGTGCCGCCGGTGATCCGTGGCGCGGCGCTGATCGGGCGGGCGCAGCTGATCCTGTCCTCCGATCCGGCCGGCGCCGAGTCGCCCGCGCGCGCCGGACTCGACCTGTGCCGCGAGGCAGGCGATCAGTTCTGGACGTCGGCCGGGCTCAACCTGCTCAGCGAGATCGCCGTGCACACCGGCCGGCCCGACGAGGCTGAGGCGCTCGGCCAGCAAGCGATCTCGATCGCCGAGGCCGCCGACGACGGCTGGAACCAGGGCTGGGCGCTCGGCATCCAGGCCGCGGTCGCCGGACTGCGCGGCAAGATGCGGGCGGCGGCCGAACTCGCGAACGCCTCGATCAGCGTCATGCGCGCCATCGACCACCGGTGGGGCCTGGCCCGAGCACAACTCGGGCTCGGTGACCTCGCCCGGATGCGCGGTGACCACGCCGACGCGCGCAACCGGTACACCGAGGCGGTCGCGTACCTGCGCGAGGTCGGCGCCCGACCGGAAATGGCGCGCTCCCTGAACGGACTCGGCCGGGTCGCGATCGAACTCGGCGCCATCGAATTGGCCAGGGAGCACCTCACCGAGAGCCTGCGGATCAGCCGGGCCTGCGGCACCCGCATCGG
>DATMKQ010000441.1:0-8032 GCA_035571275.1 Trebonia sp. | reverse complement strand
GGTAGGTGGTTAGGCGGCCGCACATGCCGTAGGCGCGGGCGGCCGGGGGGCGCTCCATTCTCCATAGGGAGGCTTCGGCCAGGTGGCCGGTCACGCCCGCGGCGATCTCGTCTAGGTGGACGCCGGTCTGCGCGGCGGTGGCCATCGCGCCCTGGCTCCAGCGGTCGCGCCAGTCCGCGACCTGTCCCGCGGCTAGTTTCAGCGCCGCGGCGAAGAAGGCGTCCAGTGCGGCCGGGCCGTCCGCCGCTACTTGGTCGCGCAGTACGAAATATCCCTCGAGCGCCAGGTCGCGGCGCTGCCGCGCGCGCTCGTCTGGGGGGCCGCCGTCCAGGGACGCGGCCCTCGCGTAAGCAGCCGGGTCGGCCAGGATTCGCGGCGGGAACGTCAGTACGGCGTCTCCGTGCTCGGGCAGCCCGGCGTTCTGCATGACGACGAGAAGCCGCAGGTCGCCGTCGTTGACCAGGCGATGAATGGTGCCTGGCGTGAACCACAGGCAGTCACCGGGGCGCAGTTGGGTCTGCGCGTAGCCCTGGGCGCCCAGCGTCTGAAGCCGGCCGGTGCCGGAGAGCACGATGTAGCCTTCGGCCGAGGCGAGGTGTACGTGGGCCGAACCGCCGCGCAACCCGTCCTGCGTCTCCCAGTCGTAGACGTCGAGCAGGGTCAGGGCGGTCGCGCCGGGGAAGCGCGCGCCCGGCGCGGGCGGGAGGTGATCGGGAAGAGGAAGCCCGGTTCGTTCTGACATCGATAAATCCCCAGTCGATAGCGGGTCGTCGGCGGCCGCGCGGCCGATCAGCCTGGCGCAGGCGGCGGCGTCGAGGGCGCCGTCGGCGACGACGATGTCGTAGCGGAGGGTCAGCGACGCGCCCGCTTCGAACGGGTACTCCGCGTCGAAGAACGGCGCCGGACACACGGCGGCGAAGGGCGTGCTGCGCACGAACCACTGGCTGGGGAAGCTGAAGTTCTCCCGCGCGTCCCTGAAGACCAGCGTCGAAGCGCGGCCGTGCCCGTCGTGCCGCCCGGTGAAGGCCAGCCACGGGGCGCGGCGGCCCATCAGCTCATCGCCGCCGGTCGCGTCCGGCAGCACGACCTCGCCGCCAGTGAACGAGCGCGGGCCGCGCCAGAACAGGCCGCCGTACCCGGCGTTCGGCCTGCCCTCGGTGGTCGGGCTGCCGATGGCGATCGGCTCGCCGCTGACGTTCGTGAGCGTGGTCTCGAACGCGAGCACCCAGGCGCCGTCGTCTGGCCAGGCGATGGCGGCGACCCGGCGGCGCTCGGTGACCGGCGTCCGGCCGGCCTCGGTGATCCAGGTCAGCCGCTCGTCCAGCCGCACCGCGCCGGCCTTGGCGGCCGCGAGATCGAAGGCGTCGTGCCGCATCGCGCCGTCGTTGTTGAGCTGGACGTAGCCGCCGTCCTTGAACGTGGGGCCGCCCCAGAAGTTCTCGGTTCCCAGGTTCGGCAGCGACAGGGCGATTCCCTTGTGCCAGACGTGGTCGTGCGGCCGGTAGATCGTCACCGCGTCCCCGCCGAGGGTGCGGACGGGGTGGAAGTACGGCCGCGGCGACTCCAACGGCGGGTCGTCCGGCGCGAACGTGTACCTGAACAGTTCGGTTTCGTCCCACACGGCGGTGACCGCGGTGTCGCCCGCTTGCAAGGACATCACCATTGCGAGTTACCTCCGTTCATCCGATCGTAAAACGGCGTTCCCGGCGCCAGATCGTCCGGGGTCACCGGCCTTTTCGTGAACGCGGACGCGTAGATGGCCGCGATCAGCGCCATGGTCCTGCGGCTCTCCGCGGGGGCGACGGGAGGGCGGCGGCCCGCGCGCAGCGCGTCGAGCACCTGGATGAACTGGCTGGCGTGGCCGCTGCGGCTGGGCGCTTCGCCCGGGGTCTCGCCGCTGCCTGACTCCCAGGCGGTCAGGACATCCTGTTCGTCCTCCTCGACCGGAGTGACGCGCCAGTCCTTGTCGGTGTATCCGTACAGGTGCGTCACCTCTACCGTCGCTCGTTCGAAGTCGTAGCGCAGGTATGTCTCCTCGCGCGGCGACAGCACGCTGTTCACCACGCTGGCCACGGCGCCGTTGGCGAAGGTGACGTGAGCCAGCGAGACGTCTTCGGTCTGGACGCGGCGGGCCTGCGTCCTAGTCACCGCGGACACCTCCGTCCAGTCGCCGAGAACGTCGAGCAGCATGTCCATCTGGTGGATGCCGTGTCCCATCGTCGGGCCGCCGCCCTCGGTGTCCCAGCGGCCGCGCCAGGGCACGTCGAAGTACGACTGGTCGCGGAACCACGTGGTGGTACAGATGGCCAGCAGCGGGCGGCCGAGATCCCCGGCGCTGGCCAGCGCCTTCAGGCGCTGCTGGCCCGATCCGAAGCGGTGCTGGAAGACGGTGGCGAACCAGGGACCGGCCGCGGCCGGTTCGCCCTCGGCGGCCGCGATCTCGTCGAACTCCCGCAGGCTGATCGCCGGCGGCTTCTCCACGAGCACGCTCGCGCCGGCCCGCAGGCAGGCGAGGGCCTGCACATGGTGCAGGCCCGGCGGCGTGCACACGTGCACGAGGTCGGGGCGCTCCTTGCGGAGCAGGTCGTCGAGGTCGTGGTAGGCGCCCTCGACCGCGAACTCCTCGCAGAAGGCCGTCAGGCGGGCATCGTTCACGTCGGCCGCCGCCACGAGCGTCGCGGGCGGCCCGCCGGAGGGGGCCGGGGCTATCGCGGCCCCGGCGGTCGCCAGCGCCCTGGCGTGATTGCGGGCGATGTTCCCGGTGCCTACGATCGCGACGCGGACTGGCTCAGCCCGTTCGTCGGCGAGCCCGATGGGCAAATCAGCCTCCGAATGTCTCGAAACTTTCGATCTATTTTACCGAGAAGTGATTAGAAAAGAAGGGGTCAACGGGGCTGGAGGGTCAACGGGCTGGAGGTCAATCGGCGGGATGGAGGACAGGGGCGATTAGTGACGCGTAACGCTCCTTCATGACGGCGAGCACGTCATTGGGGTCGGCGGCCCAGATGTCGGCGTTGAAGATCTCGACCTCCACGTCCCCGGTGTACCCGGCGGCGGTCACGGCACCGCACAGCGGGCCGAAATCGATGACGCCGTCGCCCATCATGGCGCGGCCGAGCAGCACGTCGGCCGGCAGCTCCCTGAGGAAGTCGCCGACCTGGAACCCGGCGACGCGGCGTTCGCGGCCGGCTCTGGCGATCTGTGCTCGCACGTCGGGGTCCCACCACAGGTGGAAGGTGTCGAGCATGACGGCCACGCTGTCCGGCGGGTGCGGCGCGGCCACGTCGAGCGCCTGGCCGAGTGTGCACAGCACGCCCCGGTCGGCACAGTACATCGGGTGCATCGGCTCGAGCGCCAGCCGCACGCCCGCGTCGGCCGCGTACGGTGCCAGCGCGGCGATCGCGTCGCTCATGTGGGCGCGGGTGGCGATCAGGTCCCTGTCGCCGTCCGGCAGCCCGCCGACCACTAGGACCAGGCAGGGGGCGCCGAGCGTGGCCGCCTCGTCGATGGCGGCTCGGTTGTCGTCAAGCCAGCCCGGCTGGGCGAAGAAGCCGCCGCGGCACAGCGAGGACACCCGCAGTGCGGCGTCCTTGATCAGCGCGGCGGAGACGGTCAGCCCGAGGTCTGCCACCGGTTCGCGCCACAGCCCGATCGCGTCGATGCCGTGCCGCAGGCAGCCCTCGATCGCCTCCCTGACGCCCCACCGGCGGACGGTCCGCTGGTTGAGCGAGAGCCTGGTGATACCTGGGGTGCTCACTCGGTGATCCCGTACTGGGCCAGGAGCGCGGCCATGCGTCGCGCCGCGAGTTCGGCGTCGGGGAGCAGGCCGGCGCGGTCCGCGAGGCGGAACACCTCAGCCAGGTGCGGCAGCGAGCGCGCCGACTGGGCGCCCCGCACCATGACGAACGCGTCCTGATGCCCGGCCAGCCAGGCCAGGAACACCAGCCCGGTCTTGTAGTTGAAGGTCGGCGCCTCGAAGATCTTCCGCGCGAGCGGCACGGTGGGGGCGAGGATCTCGCCGTAGGCCCGCAGGTGGCCGTCGTCAAGTTCGCGCAGGGCCGCGGCAGCGGCCGGGGCGATCGCGTCGAAGATGCCGAGCAGCGCGTCGCTGCCCGAGGCGATGAGCGACGGATAGCTGAAGTCGTCGCCGGTGTACAGCCGGACGCTGCGCGGGAGGGCGGCGCGCAGCGCGATCTCGCGGTCCGCGTCGAGCAGCGAGACCTTGATCCCGGCGACCCGTGCGGCATTGCCGGTGATGATGTCAAGCACCGTTCGGGCGGCCGCGGTCAGGTCGCGCGATCCCCAGTAGCCGGCTAGCAGCGGGTCGAACATCTCACCGAGCCAGTGCAGGATCACTGGCCGGTCGGCCTGCGCGAGCACCCTGGTATACACCCGCTGGTAGTCATCGGGCCCGCGAGCGACCCTGGCCAGTTCGCGGCTGGCCATCAGCACCACCCCGGCCCCGGCTGCCCTGATGGTCTCCGCCTGCTCCAGGTACGCGGCGGCGATCGCGTCCAGGGTTCGCGCGTCTGGCGCGTGGTCGGTGCCGGCGCCGCCGGCCACGAGCTCGGCCGGGTCGCCGTAGTCTTTCGCGGCCGCCGCGGTCCGCCTGATCAGCGTCCGCGTCACGGTCCAGTCCAGGCCCATGTTGCGCTGGGCGGTGTCCATGCCGTCGGCGACCCGCAGCCCGTGCGACCACAGGTGCGCGCGGAAGCGCAGCGTGGCGTCCCAGTCCAGGGTGGGCACCGGATCCGCGGGATCGCCTGCCGGGTCGGCGACGACGTGCGCCGCCGCGTAGGCGATGCGCTGCCTGGGCGGGATCGCCGAGGCGGGCCAGGCGCGCGGCGGCGCTAGCTGGTACGGCTGGAGGGTCCCGTCGGGGGTAGGGAGCGTTATCTTCACGGGGCGGGGACCTCGATGCGGCGGCCCTCCCGCGATGAGCGCAGCCCGAGCTCGGCGACGCGGACGCCGCGCGCGCCCGCGAACAGGTCATGCGGGAACGCGGCGTCCTCCACCACGTGCCTGATGAACATTTCCCACTGCAGCCGGAACGCGTTGCCCGGCTCGCCATCGCGGGGAACCGGCTGCCATTGGCCGAGAAAGTCCTGATCGCTGCGAATATCGGGGTTCCAGATGGGACGGGGAGAGGTGCCGCGGTGCTGCGCGGCGCAATCCCTGAGCCCGGCGACCGCGCTGCCCTCGGTGCCATCGACCTGGAACTCGAGCAGTTCCGCGCGGTGCACGCGGACGCACCACGACGAGTTGACCTGCGCGACGACGCCGCCTGCCAGTTCGAAGATCGCGTAGGCGGCGTCGTCGGCGGTGGCGTCGTAGCGGTCGCCGCGCTCGTCCCAGCGCACCGGGATGTGCGTGACGGCGCGCGCGGTGACCGCCTGGATCGTGCCGAACAGCCCCTCGAGGACGTACGTCCAGTGCGGGAACATGTCGAGGACGATGCCGCCGCCGTCGGCGGCGCGGTAGTTCCAGGACGGGCGCTGCGGGGACCGCCAGTCGCCTTCGAAGACCCAGTAGCCGAACTCGCCGCGGACGGACAAGACGCGGCCGAAGAAGCCGCTGCCGATGAGGCTGTTCAGGGTGCGAATGCCGGGGAGGAACAGCTTGTCCTGGACGACGCCGTGCTTTACCCCCGCGGCACGGGCCGCTTCCGCGAGGCTCATCGCTTCCTCAACGGTGGCGCCTGACGGCTTTTCCACGTACACGTGCGCGCCCGCGGCGATCGCCCGCATGACGGCCGGGTACCTGGCGCTCGTGACCTGGGCGTCGAAGTAGAGGCCACCTTCGTTGACCGCGCTGAGTGCCTCGTCGAGGCTGGTCGTCCAGGCGGGGATGCCGTGGCGTTCGGCGATGGTGCGGAGCTTTTCCTTGTCGCGGCCGACGAGGACGGGCTCAAGGCGGATGCGGCGGCCGTCGGACAGCGGCACCCCGCCGTCGGCGTTGATCGCGAGGACCGAGCGGAGCAGGTGCTGGTTATACCCCATCCGCCCGGTGACGCCGTTCATCGCGACCCGGACGGCTTCGTCGCCCGCGCCGTTCCCGTTCTCCACCATAGCTACTATCGCCGCCGATCCCTGGCGGGGCAACCCCGCTGGCGGCGCAGCGGTGGGAGGGCTCAGGCTAGGCGGGTCACCTCGACGGTGACCTCCATCGCGCTGTCCGGCGCGCCGCGGTAGATGCCCTTGAGCGGGGGGACGTCGGCGTAGTCGCGGCCGCGGGCGACCACCACGTGCCGCTCCCCCACCTGCGCGCCGCTGGTCGGGTCGCAGGCGGTCCACGAGCCAGCCCAGTACTCGACCCAGGCGTGGCTCTGGCCGACCGCGGTACGACCGGGCGCCGCCTCGGTGTCCGGATGCAGGTAGCCGGAGACGTAGCGGGCGGGCAGCCCGGCCGCCCGCATCAGCGCGACCGTCACGTGCGCCATGTCCTGGCACACCCCCTGGCCCTTGTCCCACGCCTCCTGCGCGTCGGTGCGCACCCCGGTAGCGCCGGGCATGTAAGTTACCCGCTCCCTGACCCGGGACGCGATGGCGGCGGCCGTCTCATCCGGGGACGCGGGCCGCAGGTCGGCGGTCACGGCAGCGACGATGTCGGGTGTCACCGTCGTCAGCTTCGTCGCCATCAGGTGCTCAAGCAGTCGTCCGGATGCGGGGCCGGCCGCGTGGGGGTTTTCGGCCCGCGCGGCTCCTTCGCCCTTCTCGGCTGGGATCGCGACCTGGGTTTCCACCGTCGAGGTGGCGCGGATCAGCAAGTCGTCATGCGGGTCTGGCAGGTCGAACACGCTGACGTAGGTGCCCCAGTAGTCGTTATAGGTCCATACGGGCACGCCAGGCCCCGCCGTGACCCGCGACTCGAGCGTGATCTGCGTCGGCAGCGTCAACGGGGTCATCCGTGCCTCGTTGAACGAGGTCAGCACGGGACCGGCGTATTTCACCCTGGTGGTGTGCTCGATGCGCAGCCGCCAGCCCATGGTCAGCCGTCCCGTTTCCAGGCGATTTGCGCCTGGTACTGGAAGTATCGCATCGCGATCGCCTCACTCGCCTGCACGCAGGTCTGCTGCAGGGTGCCTAGCAGCTCCGGCAGTTGAGAAGGTAGCTGCTTCGGGTCGGCGTATTCCAGGCGGGTGCGCAGCGTGCCGACCGGCCGCCGCGCTGGATCGTCGATGCCCATCCGGACCGGGCCGGGGCTCAGGTCGGCGAGGCACTCCTCCGCGGTGCCGAGCGCGTGCACGACGCTGCGCGGGAAGAGGCGGTCAAGCAGGAGGAACTCGGCCACCCTGGCGGGTTCGGCGGCCCAGCCGTGGGTGCGGATGAACGACTCGTGGGCCCCGCATGCCCGCAGCAGCACGGTCCAGCCGAGGTCGTCTGGGGCCGACATGCGGGCCAGGAGCAGGCGTGCGGTCATGTCGGCGCGCTCCAGGCTGCGGCCGAGCACGAGGAACCGCCACGCGTCGTCGTGGCTCATCGTGGAGTCGGCGAGGCCGAAGAACAGCGCGGCCCGTTCCCTGACGAACCGCAGGTAGACGTGCGGGCCGAGACGTTCGGCGGCCCGTCGCTGGCCGGCCAGGCCGTGCGCGGTGACGTTGAGGCACTCCCACATCTCGCTGGAGATTACCTCGCGGATGCCCCGCGCCCCGGCGCGAGCACCGAGCATCGCCCCGGCTATCGCGCTGGGACTGTACGCGTCGTAGACGAGACGGAACAGCACGACGCCGATGTCCATGTCCAGGTTGGTCTCTGGGGTCACTCCGAGAATCCCGAAGAGCGAACGGCACGCCGCTTCAGAGCCCGCGCCCGACTCACCGAGCATCCCGTGCACGTAGACGTCGATGAGGCGCGCGGTGTCGTCGGCCCGCTCGACGTAGCGGCCCGTCCAGTACAGCGTCTCGGCGATCCGGCTGAGCAACTGGCTGTTCACTGGTCGGGCCCGCTTTGCCTTGGGACGGCCTCAGGGGGGCCAGGGGGGCATGGGCGGTCAGAGGGGTCAGAGGGGCCAGGAGGGCCAGGGGGGAATGGGG
>DATMKQ010000440.1:0-2358 GCA_035571275.1 Trebonia sp. | reverse complement strand
TGCTGTGGTACTACCAGCTCACCCCGCACGACCTGTACGACTGGGACCTGCAGAACCCGCCGGTCCTGTCCACCGCGAACGGGCGGCAGGTGGTGATCGACGGCGGCAAGGCCGGCGTCATCATCGAGCTGGACGCGCAGACCGGCAAGCTGCTGTGGCAGCGTCCGGTTGGCGGGCACGACGGGCATGAGCACGACGGGCTGCTGGCCGAGCACGCCACGCCAGCCTCGCGGGGCCTGCTGCCAGCGAAGTTCTGCCTCGAGCCGAGCATTTACGGCGGCGTCCTGACCCAGCTGGCCAGCAACGGCTCCACCACCTTCGCCGCCGTCAACGACCTCGCAATGTCGGCCACCCCGGCCGGCTTCGTCACCGGGTCGCTGACCAGTCACGTCCGGGCCGTCGAGAACGCCGTCGGCGAGATGGTCGCCGTCAACCAGGACACGGGCGCCGTCATCTGGGACACCCCCCTTCCGTCCTCGCCGTACGGCGCTGCGACGGTGACCAACAACGTCGTGTTCACCACGACATTCAAGGGCGAGCTGTACGCACTCGACGCGACTACCGGCGCCATCTTGTTCACGTCGCCGATGTCTGCCGGGAGCAACGCGCCGGTAGCTGTCGACGGCAACTACGTCATCGCTGGCGCCGGCGTCAGCCTGTCCGCCACGCAGCGGAACATGATCATCGCCTACAAACTCGGGGCGACCGGCAAGCTCCCTGACACCGTGGGCTCGTAACCCAGTCCTCGCTGCCCGCTACGGCAGGTAAAGGTGCAGCCCAGCGGGCATGTGGTCAGTGGCGGCGATGGTGCCGCGGAACACTCCGTTAATGTAGGCGGCGACATTTGCGGGAAAGGCACCACCGGGACTGTGCTCTGCGGTGAGGCGCAAGATGGTGGACGGTGGGCATTTATGCCCGTCGGCCAGCTCGGCGAGGGACATCTGGCCTGCCGTGGTGTGCTCGGTCATCGTGGCTCCTGTCTTGAGTCCGGAGAGAACGCTATCTGCTGAGCGGATGACTCGCCGCGTCGTGGCGAGTTCGTGGTCGTCCTGGCATAACCTTGCGCGAGCGAACGCGCAGAAGCAGAGCGAAGAGAAGAGGCAGCATGAGCGTCGGCAAGCCCGAGATCGACTTTCCCGGCGGCGAGCCGCCAGCCGAACTGGAGATCACCGACATCTGGGAAGGCGACGGCCGCGTGGCCAGTGCGGGCGACCGGGTCGCGGTTCACTATGTCGGGGTCGCCCACTCGACGGGAGAGGAATTCGACGCGAGCTGGAACCGGGGCGAACCTCTGTCCTTCCAGCTCGGCGCCGGGCAGGTCATCGCCGGCTGGGACCAGGGCGTGCAGGGCATGAAGGTCGGCGGCCGCCGTCAGCTGATCATTCCTCCGGGCCTCGCTTACGGTGATCGCGGCGCCGGGAACAGAATCGGGCCGGGCGAGACCCTCATCTTCGTGTGTGACCTGGTCTCCGCCTGATCGAAATGCGTGGCGTCAGCTTACGGCTGAGCCGGTCACTGTCGGCTGGACGTCGTGCCCGTCGAGGCTGTCGAAGATCCCGGGGGCGTCCTGGAACTCGCCGCTGGGGTTCCCGTGCAGATCTGAGTTCTCGATCGTCAGCGCGCCCTGGCCGTTGTCGATCACGCAGAAGATGGCACCGCCGCCCTCGCGGGCGCTGTCCGAGCGGATCACAGTGTCGTCGATGATCAGGTTGTAGTTGTTGCCGTCGGTGTAGACGCCGCCCCCGCTGCCGCCGCCGGGAGTGCCCGCCTGTGCCGGGTTCTGGCCCCAGCCGATGGCCTTGTTGCCGGCCAGCAGGCTGTTGGTCAGGACGAAGTTGGCGTACAGGCCGCTGACCGCGCCGCCGTTCGAGCACGTGTTGCCACGGAAGGTGTCGCCGGTCAGGTAGACCGGGGTGTTCATGTCCATCCCGTAGGCGCGTATTGCCCCGCCACCGAGGTCGGGACCAAACTGATAGCAGCCGTTGTGGACGAACGCCGAATTGACGACCGTGAGCTGGCCACCCTGATCGAAGATGGCGCCGCCGCCGTAGTCCGCTGACCCGCTCACCTGGTGAGCGCCCGCGTAGCCGTCGATGAACCTGATGTTCTGCACGATCAGGTGCGGCCCGGACTGCTCCCAGCAGCCCGGGCAGGTGTCCATGTCCAGGATCCGGATCTTGCCGCCGCCGCTGAGGGTGACCTTGCCGCCGCCGTCGATGACCACCCGGTCCGAGGTGTTGACCACCTTCGCGGTCGCCGCCATGGTGATCACCACCGGGCTCGGCCCGCACGAGAAGGTGATCACGCCGCCCTTCGCCACCGCCGCCACCACGGCCGCCGAGGTGCACCTGGCCGGCG
>DATMKQ010000439.1:0-15308 GCA_035571275.1 Trebonia sp. | reverse complement strand
GGCGAACCTCCGAATCGCAGCATAGGCGCGTAGGCGCCCACTTTCGAGCATAGCAAGCCCGGACCACCGCGACCTGGAGCAAAAGACGAACGGAAAGATTCTCGATTGCGAAACCCAGGGCAGAGTCGTTTGACTTTCGCCCCCGCGACGCCGCGCCGACCTGCGGTCAGTGGCTCAGCCGCTCTTGCGACGGAAGTCACGACGACTGCGGGCCGGGCCGTGGGCGTCATGGATCTTGTTGGGGTCGCGGCTGCCGCCGCCGGAGCCTTCCGCGTGAACCTCGCGCTTGCGGTCTAGGGCTTCGCGGAACTTCCGCTTTACATCGTCCATGTCCGGCTTGCCGCCGTTGTCGGCTGTATCCGGTGTTCCGGCCTGCGGGGCCGCGGCCTGCTCCGCGTCGGCTTTCGCCGCGTCGGCTTTCGCCGCGGCGGGCTGCTTCGGCGCGGGCTGCTCCGCGTTGTCCGGCTCGGGGCTGGTCTGTTTCGCGCTCGTCTGCTCCGCGCCTGCCTGCTTACCGCTGGCCTGGTTCGTCCCGGCCTGCGGAGCCTTCCGCGGTGCGCTCTCGGTCATACGGGCCTCCTTGTACGCGTCAAGCTTAACGGCGGGCCGACCAGCCTCCCGCGCGCATGGCCTCAAGCAGCGCGCCGGCCTGGCCGGGGCGGACGGACAACTCCGCGACGCCGACCGGCAGCCCGGGCGAGTGCTCGATCCGCACGTCCTCGATGTTTACTCCGGCGGCACCGGCGGCGTTGAAGAGCCTGGCTAGCTCGCCGGGCTGGTCGGCGATCACGACCTGCACCACGCTGAAGTTGCGCGGCTGGCCCCCGTGCTTGCCCGGGATCCTGGCGGCACCGACCCGGCCGCGGTCGAGCAGGTCCGGAACGCCCGCGTCGTCGGCGGCAGCCGAGTCGGCGAGCGCACGAGCGGCCGCGGCGAGGTCTTCCGCGACCGCGGCGATCACCTCCGCGATCGGGGCGGCGTTCGCGGCGAGAATCTGCGTCCACAGCGCGCTGTCCCCCGCCGCGATCCTGGTGACGTCGCGCAGCCCCTGCCCCGCCAGCTGCAGCGCGTCGGCAGGCACCGAGGTGGGCGCGAGGCGGGCGGCCATCGCCGCCGCCACCAGATGCGGGGCGTGCGAGACGAGCGCCACCCAGCGGTCGTGCGTCACGGGATCGGCGCGCACCGGATCAGCGCCGCAGGCGACGACAAGCGCGGTCACGGCGTCAAGCGCGCCGGGCGATGTCTCGGGCAGCGGGCACAGCGCCCAGGTCCTGCCCAGGAACAGGTCGGCTCGCGCGGCCGCGGGGCCGTGCCGTTCCCGGCCGGCCAGCGGGTGGCCGGGAACGTAGCTGCCCAGGTCGCAACCGAGTGCCCGCGCCTGGGTGACCGGTAGTTCCTTGACGCTCGCCACGTCGGTGTACCAGTCGGCCACGGCGCAGTCCTGGGCGCGGGCCAGCGTCGCGGCGACGGACGCGGGCGGTACCGCGAGCACCGCGATGTCGGCCAGCCCCTTGGCGTCCCGCAGATCAGAGACGACAGTCCCGGCGCCGAGATCGGCCGCCAGGCGGGCCGTCGCCTCGTCGGCGTCCGTCAGCCACACCTGTGTGTCGTGCTCTCGCAGCGCGAGGGCGATCGACGTGCCGATCAGGCCGCTCCCCGCGACGAGGACGCGGCCCGGCGCGGTCACCGGACCGGGCTCACTGGGCGATGTCCAGCCGCAGCGCGGCGGCGCCGCGCAGGTACACGTGCTGGACTTCCGAACGCGGGCGGTCCGTCTCCACATGCGCCATCAGCCGGACCACCCGCGGCATGGCGCCAGGCACGGCGATCTCCGACGCGCACATCAGCGGCACCGCGTGAAAGCCGATCTTGCGCGCCGCGAGCGCGGGGAACTCGGCGGTCAGGTCCGGAGTGGCGGTGAACAGGACGCTGATCACATCGTCGGTGGTCAGGTCATTGCGGTTCATGACCGCCGTAACCAGCTCCGCGGTACATTCCAGGATCGCGTCCCTCTCGTTGGCGTCCACCTGGATCGCGCCCCGAACGGCCCGGACTGGCATGTGCGTGACTCCTCCCTTTTTCCCGGTTCCCCGGCCCGCATGTTACAGGCCGACGGCGGCGTACAGGTCGCCGATTTCCTTCGCCGTGAGGTCACGGGTCGCGCCCGGACGCAGGTTGCCCAGCTTGATCGGGCCGACGGTGGTGCGGACCAGGCGGCCGACCGGATGTCCCACCTCGGCCAGCATCCGCCGGACGATGTGCTTGCGACCCTCGTGCAGCGTTATCTCGACGAGCGCGCGCGAACCCGTCTGCTCAAGCACGCGGAACCGGTCCGCCACCGCGATCCCGTCGTCGAGTTCGACGCCCGTGGCGAGGCTGCGTCCCAGGTCGCGCGGGACCGGGCCCGGCACGTCCGCCAGGTAAGTCTTGGCGACCTCATAGCTGGGGTGCGCGAGCCGGTGCGCGAGCTCGCCGTCGTTGGTCAGCAGCATCAGGCCTTCGGTCTCGTAGTCGAGCCTGCCCACGTGGAAGAGCCGCTCCGCCCGGTCGCCGAGGAAATCGGTGATCGTGCGCCTGCCGCGGTCGTCGGACATCGCGGTGAGCACCTTCGGCGGCTTGTTGAAGGCCAGGTACACCACGTCCTGCCGCGACGGGATGCGCCTGCCGTCGACGCGGATGACCTGATGCTCAGGGTCGACCCTGGCGCCGAACCTGCGGACCGTCTGCCCGTCGACTTCGACCCGGCCCGCCCCGATCAGTTCCTCGCAGTGCCGCCGGCTGCCCACCCCGGCCGCGGCGAGCACCTTCTGGAGCCTGACCCCGCCAGGAACGTCGGTCAGGTCGTCCCGTTCACCACCGGCATCGCCCCAGTCGTCGTCTTCGTCGTCGATATCGGGCCTGTTATGCCCGCGTGCGTTCATTGTCCTCGATGTCCTCGATGTTGTCCGGCAGGAATGGCGCCAGGTCCGGCAGGTCGCTCAGACTCGCCACGCCAAGCCGCTCAAGGAAGTGACCAGTGGTGCGGTACAAGATCGCGCCGGTGTCCGGATCGGTGCCTGAGTCCTCGACCAGGCCGCGCAGCACCAGCGTCCTGATCACCCCGTCGCAGTTCACCCCGCGCACCGCCGAGACCCGCGCCCGGCTGACCGGCTGCCGGTAGGCGATCACCGCGAGCGTCTCCAGCGCGGCCTGGGTGAGGCGCACCTCCTGGCCGTCGCGAACGAACCGCTCCACCAGCGGCGCACAGTCCTCCCGCGTGTAAAAACGCCAGCCACCGGCGATCTCGCGCAGGTCGAAGCCCCGGCCGTCGACGGTGTACTCCTCAGCAAGCGCCGCAAGCCCCTCGGCTATCTCCCCCCGCGGCCGCTCGAGCACCTGCGCCAGCACCACCTCGGGCACCGGCTCGTCCGCGACGAGCAGGATCGCCTCGAGCGATGGCCGCAAGCCCGGTTCTGCTCCTTCGGGGGGACGACCCCCCGCACCCCCCGATACAACCGGCTGGGCTCCTTCGGGGGGACGACCCCCCGCACCCCCCGATACAACCGGACCAAGGTCGTCGGTCTCGCCCGTCAGGTCGCTGGTCATCTGTAATCTTCTTCGCTTTCCGTCGATGCGTTGACGCTACCCGCTCCCGGCGGGTCTAGCATCACCTCGCGGTCGCCGCCCGACCAGCTGACGTACAGTTCGCCGAGCGGCGCCACCTGCTCGAAGGTCACCGTGTCCTCGCGGTACAGCTCGAGCAGGGCCAGGAACGAGGCGACGATCTCGTAGTTGCCGAGCGCGCCCGCGGTGAGCTGCCTGAAGCTGGCCCGGCCGAGCTCGCGCAGCCGGCTGGCCAGCAGCATCGCTTGCTCCCTGATCGAGATGAACGGCGCGTGGATGTGGTCCGTCGGCACCACCGGCGCCGCCCTGGGCGTCAGCGCCCGCGCGGCCAGCGCCGCGAACTCCACCGGGCCGATCGTGAACAGCACCTCGGGCAGCAGCTCGGCGAATCGCGGCTCGAGCGGCACCCGGCGCGGGAAGCGCCGTGCCGCCATCGCCATCCGCCCGGCGAACACACCGGCGACCTCCTTGTACGCGCGGTACTGCAGGAGCCGGGCGAAGAGCAGGTCCCTGGCTTCGAGCAGCGCCAGGTCCTCCTCGTCCTCCACTTCACCCGAGGGCAGCAGCCGCGCCGCCTTGAGGTCGAGCAGGGTGGCCGCGACGAGGAGGAAATAGCTGACCTGGTCCAGGTCCCAGCCGCCGGAACGCTGCCTGATGTAGGCGATGAACTCGTCGGTGACCTGGGACAGCGCCACTTCCGTGATGTCCAGCTTGTGCTTGGAGATAAGCGCGAGCAGCAGGTCGAACGGCCCTTCGAAGACGTCGAGGTGCACCTCGAAGGCGGCGGTGCCGCGCGGCGCGTCGGCCGCCGCGCCTGCCAGCTGATCGCCTCTCACCGTGCCACCCGCACTTGTTGCCACGATAACGACGGTAGCGGACTCGCCGCGCCGTCCGGGTCGTCCGCCTCTGTGCCGGGGCCGGAGCCATTCTGCCCCGCTCCGTTATGGGCAACCACGATCCCGTCGATTTCCGGGTCGAGGCTGGCGCGCACGCGCCTGGCCACCAGGCTGTCCTTGCCGCGGGCGTCGAGGTCGGCGAGCAGGATGGCGATCGCCTCCCGGACTAGCCGACCACGGTCGATCACGTACCCGTACCTGCGCAGCGCGAGCCGGGCCTGCTCTATGTCGAGCAGTTCGGCGGCGGATATGTAAACCGTGATCTTCTGATCATGCCTTTCCCTGCCGGTCGCCTGTCGTTCATCTGAGGCGACCGGTCCAGGTGCGGCGGGGCGCAGGAGTTCCGCGACCCCGGGGATGCTTACCCGGCGTGACCGTCCCCTGGCTGCCGCCACCGCTCGAGAACCTCCTTGGCGAGCTCACGGTAAGAACTAGCCCCCATTGACGCGGAGTCAAAGCTCGTGATGGGCTCACCTGCAACGGTAGCGTCCGGGAACCGCACAGTGCGGTTGATCACGGTATGAAAGACCTTATCGCCGAACCCGTTCACGATGCTGCCCAGCACTTCTCTGGTGTGCAACGTGCGCGAGTCGTACATGGTGCCGAGCAGGCCGTCGTTCGTGAGGCTGGGGTTGAGCCGCTGCTGCACCTTGGCGATGGTCTCCATCAGCAGCGCGACCCCCCGCATCGCGAAGTACTCGCACTCCAGCGGGATTAGCACGCTGTCCGCGCAGGCGAGCGCGTTGATCGTGAGCAGGCCGAGTGACGGCTGGCAGTCGATCAGGATGTAGTCGTACTCGGGCACCACCGGCTTCAGCGCGCCGCCGAGCACGTACTCGCGGCCCACCTCGTGCACCAGCTGGACCTCGGCGCCGGACAGGTCGATGTTGCTCGGCAGCAGGTCCATGTTGTCGACGCTGGTCTTGAACAGCACGTCGTGCGCCTCGACACCGCGCTCAAGCAGCAGGTTGTAGACCGTCCTGTCGATGTCGTGCGGCTGGATGCCGAGCCCCACGGACAGCGCGCCCTGCGGGTCGAAGTCCACCAGCAGCATCCGCCGCCCCCGCTCGGCGAGCGCCGCGCCCAGGTTGATGGTCGTCGTGGTCTTGCCGACGCCGCCCTTCTGGTTGCAGATCGCGACGATGCGCGCAGGGCCATGCTCGGTCAGCGGCTTGGGGTCGGGGAAGGCGGGCAGCGGGCGCCCGGTCGGTCCGATGTCTCCCGGCAGAAGCTCTATTACGCGAGATGCGGCCACCAGTAAGATCCTCCCGCGGCTAGAGATCGCGAACTGTTCGGGACTCTAGGCCTTGCACTAGGCGGGGGCAAGCCAACGCGCCGTAAGCGCCGGCATATTTACCGGTCACCGCGACACGAACGCGCTCAGCTAACGAAAGCGCTCAGTTCGCCGAAGCACGGGGATGCGCGGCGGCGTAGACCTCTCTGAGCTTGTCCACCGTCACCAGAGTGTAGACCTGTGTCGTGGTCACCGAGGCATGTCCGAGCAACTCCTGCACGACCCGGATATCGGCACCCCCGTCCAGCAGGTGTGTCGCAAAAGAGTGCCGCAAGGTGTGCGGTGACACCCCCTCTTTTCCTGAACGATTGGCTGCTTCGCCCAGCACGCCCCATGCTCCCTGCCGGGTGAGCCGCCCGCCGCGCGCGTTCAGGAACACCGCGTTGCTGGGCCGCCGGGCGCCGACCGCCAGCGCCGGCCGACCGCGGACCAGGTAGGCCTCGAGCGCCCGCACCGCGTAGCTGCCGACGGGCACGAACCGCTGCTTGCCGCCCTTGCCAGACAGCAGCACAGCAGGGTCGGCGGACAGGTCCAGGTCGCGCAGGTCGAGGCCGACCGCTTCGGAGATCCGGGCGCCCGTCCCGTAGAGGAACTCAAGCAGCGCCCGGTCCCTGAGCACCCGGGGATCCGGGTCCTGCGTCGATCCCGCCGCCTCCAGTAGCCGCTCCACCTCGGCGACACTGATCGCCTTCGGCAGCCGCTTGGGCGGCGCGGGCGGCGTCACGTCATTCGCCGGGTCCGCGGCGCACAGCCCCTGAGCGAGCGCGAAGGCGTGCAGCCCGCGGACCGCCACCACGGCCCGCCCGGCGGAGCTCACCGCCAGCGGCGGGTGGTCCTCATCGCCGGTGCGCAGCGCGGCGAGGAAGGCGGCGACGTCCGGCGTGCGGACGTCGCCGAGCTGCGTCTTGCCGCATGCGGCCAGCACCTCGGCGTACCGGCGCAGGTCTCGCTGGTAGGACTCGACGGTGTTAGCCGCCAGCCCGCGCTCCACCACGAGGTACTGCAGATACTCCCGCACCCCCTCAGCCACCGAAACCACAGCCCGATGCTAACGCCGCTCCCGGGCGCCCACCGTCGCGACATGCCGCTGCTCCTCGCGGCGGCCCACAGCCGTCCATGGCCACTTCGCATAGGCCATGACAATTTCCGCGTCCGTTTTGTCATGGTATGGGAAGCGTTCTTCTATGCGGAGTGGTCAGCTTCTATGCGGAGTGGTCAGCGTCTATGCGGAGTGGTCAGCGTCTATGCGAAGTGGTCAGCTTCTATGCGAAGTGGTCAGCTTCTATGCGGAGTGGTCAGCGTCTATGCGAAGTTGAGGCGACGACGGTTGCGGCCCGCTAGGCGAGGACGGCGGGAGTGGGGGTGTACGGGAGGTTGTGGGCCTCGGCTACCGGGGCGCAGGTGATCGCGCCTTCGTAGGTGTTCAGGCCGAGGGCCAGCGAGGGGTCGGCGCGCAGCGCGTCGCGCCAGCCGCGGTTGGCGATCTCCACGGCGTACGGCAGCGTCACGTTGGTCAGCGCGTAGGTCGAGGTGTGCGGCACCGCGCCCGGCATGTTCGCCACGCAGTAGAAGACGGAGTTGTACACCCGGTACGTGGGCTCGGCGTGCGTCGTCGGCCGGGAGTCCTCGAAGCAGCCGCCCTGGTCGATCGAGATGTCGACCAGCACCGAGCCGGGCAGCATCCGGCTCACCATCTCGTTGGTTACCAGCTTGGGCGCCTTCGCGCCGGGCACGAGGACCGCGCCGATCACCAGGTCGGCGTCGATGACGGCGCGCTCGATCTCATACGCGTTGGACGTCACGGTCTGCAAGTGCCCCTGGTAGATCGCGTCCAACTGGCGCAGCCGCGCGACGTTCTTGTCCAGCAGCAGAACCTCGGCCTGCATGCCGAGCGCGATCGCGGCCGCGTTCATTCCGGACACGCCCGCGCCGAGCACCACGACCTTCGCCGCGTAGACGCCGGACACGCCGCCCATCAAGACGCCGCGACCGCCGCCTTCGCGCTGCAGGTGGTGCGCCCCGACCTGCGGCGCCATCCGCCCCGCGACCTCGGACATGGGGGCCAGCAGCGGCAGCGAGCCGTCGGGAAGCTGGACGGTCTCGTAGGCGATGGAGGTGACGCCGCGGGACAGCAGCGCCTCTGTGCACTCCCGCGACGCGGCCAGGTGCAGGTAGGTGAAGAGCACCTGGCTCTTACGCATCCGGTGGTACTCCTCGGAGACCGGCTCCTTGACCTTGAGGATCAGGTCCGCGGTGCCCCACACGTCGTCGGCGGTCTTGCCGATCTTCGCGCCCGCGGCGGCGAAATCCTCGTCAGGGATCTGCGACCCCTCCCCCGCGGCCGCTTCGACGAACACCTCGTGGCCCGCCCGGGTGAGCTCGTGCACCCCCGCGGGGGTGATCGCCACCCGGTATTCGTGATTTTTCACTTCCGCTGGGACGCCGACCTTCATGAGATCACCGACTCTGATAGCCCTGTTGCCCCGAGCCCCGCTACCAGCAGCAGACCTAGGTCTCAGGCGCGGACGCGGGGCGAAGCCCCGAAAATCCCTCTGAGCTGGCAGCATACCCCGCGAGGACGCCGGCGATAGCTGGCCCGCTGTGCAGCTTGCCCGCCAGTGCCAGGCGCACCGCCTCCTGCAGCGGGACCCATTCGACGACGATGAACTTCTCTTCGTCTTTGCGGTGATAGTGATCGTCTTCGGCCGGTTCGACGCCGCGCGCGAGGAAGATCCGCAGCCGCTCGGTGCTGTAGCCAGGCGAGGAGAAGTAGTCGATGAGGCAGTGCCATTCCCGCGCGCGGTAGCCCGTCTCCTCGAACAGTTCCCGCTGCGCGGTCTCCAACAGCGACTCACCAGCGGTGTCCCGCAGCCCGGCCGGTATCTCCCACAGCTGGTACCCCGCCGGGTGGCGGTACTGCCTGATCATCAGCACCCGCTGGGCGTCGTCAAGCGCCAGCACGGCGACGGCGCCCAGGTGAGTAACGACGGTCCGTTCCGCATAATGATTGTCAGGCATCTGGACCTTGTCGGTCCGAACGGTAATCAGCCAGTTCCTCAGCTCTTCATCGGTCGATACGACCGGCCAGCTTCCCGCGGCGTCCTCGATGTCGCTCACGCTCTGTCTCCCGCTCGCTCTGCTCGCTCGCTCACGCGGTCGCCGCGGCGCGGGCGGCGCCGGCGTCGCTGGCGCGGGACCTGGCGAGAGCGGCGGCGATCAGCCCGGAGAACAGGGGGCGCGGGCGGGTCGGCCGGGACAGGAACTCCGGATGCGCCTGAGTCGCGACGAAGAACGGGTGCACGTCGGTCGGCAGCTCGATGAACTCCACCAGCCGGCCATCAGGCGACAGGCCGGAGAAGACCAGCCCGGCGTCCTCGAGCTGCTGGCGGTAGGCGTTGTTCACCTCGTACCGGTGCCTGTGCCGTTCGTCGACCGTGGCCGCGCCGCCGTACAGATCGCTGACGATCGTGCCCGGCTTGAGGCTCGCCGGGTACAGGCCGAGGCGCATCGTGCCGCCCATGTCGCGTTCGCCCGCGACCACATCCTCCTGGTCGGCCATCGTCGCGATCACCGGGTCCGGCGTCGCCGGGTCGAACTCCGCGCTGTTCGCCTCGGGCAAGTCCGCCAGGTTCCTGGCGACCTCGATCACCATGCACTGCAAGCCGAGGCAGAGGCCGAGCACCGGGATCTTGTGCTCGCGGGCATACTTGATCGCGCCGATTTTGCCCTCGATGCCGCGCACCCCGAAGCCGCCGGGGATCAGCACGCCGTCCACGCCGTCGAGCTGGCTCGCGGCGTCGTCGGGGTCCTCGCAGTCGTCGCTGGCCACCCAGCGGATCGTCACCTTCGCGTCGTTGCCGAAGCCGCCCGCGCGCAGCGCTTCGGCCGGGGACAGGTACGCGTCGGGCAGATCGACATACTTGCCGACCAGCGCGATCGTGATCGAGCGCGCCGGGCGGTGCACCCGCCGCAGCAGGTCGTCCCAGGCGCTCCAGTCCACGTCGTGGAACGGCAGCCGCAGCCGGCGGACCACATAGGCGTCCAGGCCTTCGGAGTGCAGCACCTTCGGGATGTCGTAGATGGAGGGGGCGTCGGGGGTGGAGACCACGGCCTCTTCGTCCACGTCGCACATCAGGCTGATCTTGCGCTTCAGGCTTTCGCTGATCGGGCGGTCCGAGCGGGCGACGATCGCGTCCGGCTGGATACCGATAGACCGCAGCGCGGCAACCGAGTGCTGCGTGGGCTTGGTCTTCAGCTCGCCGCTCGGCCCGATGTACGGCAGCAGCGAGACATGCAGGAAGAAGCAGCGCTCCCGGCCGATCTGGTGACGTATCTGGCGGATCGCCTCAAGGAACGGGAGCGACTCGATGTCGCCGACCGTTCCGCCGACCTCGGTGATCACCACGTCGACGTCGGGGCCACCCATCCTCAGGATGCGGGCCTTGATCTCGTCAGTGATGTGCGGGATGACCTGCACCGTGTCGCCCAGGTAGTCGCCGCGCCGCTCTTTGGCGATCACGCTGGAGTAAACCTGGCCGGTGGTGACGTTCGCCTCGCCGCTGAGCCGGGTGTCCAGGAAGCGCTCGTAGTGACCGACGTCGAGGTCGGTTTCCGTCCCGTCGTCGGTGACGAACACCTCGCCGTGCTGGAACGGGTTCATCGTTCCCGGGTCGACGTTGAGGTAGGGGTCCAGCTTCTGCATGGAAACCCGCAGGCCGCGCATCTTCAGCAGCCGTCCGAGGCTGGACGCGGTGAGGCCTTTGCCGAGGCTGGAGGCTACACCCCCGGTGACGAAGAGGTGTGTGGTCTCTACCTGCCTAGATGTGGCTAGCTTTGACTGGGGCGATATCGCGGCCAAGATGGAACTCCCGTGGTCGTAGATGTTGCGGGGAAGCCGCAGGTCCACGGGCCACCAGGATAACATGCCGCAGGTAGCGGACCTGGCAGCTTGGCCGTAAGTCCCGGGAAGCGGCGCCCGTCATGGCCCCTTTAGTCAGGGGAGGGGGGGATTTGTCGTTTCCCGCGGCGTGGTTCGCCTCGCCGAATCTGGCCAGGATTACCGCGCTCGCGACGGCGAGGACGAAGCCGGCGGCGGCGGCGGGTTCCAGTCCCGGCCTGGTGGTGTCGCCGAGGAACAGCACGCCGACGAGCGCGGGCGGGACCGTCTCCGCGAGCACGACCGCGGCCGTCGCGACCGTGACGCTGCCTCCCTCGAGCGCGGCGGCGTAGAAGACGAACGACACGATGCCCGCCGCCGCCACGGCGTACGCCGCCGGGTCCTTAAGCAGCACGAGCGGCGCGAAGCCGGTGAGCACGCGGGCCGCGATACCGAGCACGCCGTAGCCAAGCCCGGCCACGACGCCGAGCATAAGCGTGCGCGCCGGCTCACGGAGGTGGGCGGCGGCCAGGCCGCAGAGCCCGAGCCCGGCCACGGCGACGATGAGCGCGAGCTTGAACACCACCCCCGCCTGGGTGGCTCCCTCGGCGCCGGCGCTTGACCCGAGCAGGCCGACCCCGGCGACCACCCCGATGACGGCCGCCCACTCACGCCAGGACAGCGCCATCCCGATGATCAGCGACGCGAAGACCGCGGTGACGGCGAGGTTGGACGCCACGATCGCCTGGACAGCGAACAGCGGAAGCCGGCGCAGCGCGACCAGCTGCGCGACGAAGCCCAGGGTGTCCAGGCCCAGGCTCGCGACGAACCGCCACTGCCGGAGCATCCGCGGGACCAGGCCGGGATCGACCCCGCTGCCCGCCGTGTCCTGCGGCGGCCGGTTACTGGCCTCGCGGACGGCCATTGCCTGCATCACCGAAGCTATTCCGTAGAGCAGCGCGGCGACGAGAGCGGCCGTCAGACTCACCGCCATAACGATTAGCTTACGCTCAGCCGGTCGTCAGCGTTCGTCCAGGTTTGCCCTATCGGGTGCGTTAGTGTCCTGACCTGGTCATCTGCCGGCTAGCGCAGCGCGCTCGCGGGCCTGGCCTCCCAGCTCGTCCACAGCGGGCGGTAGCCCATCCGGTACCAGAACGGAGCGGACAGCGGGTTGACCTGACTGTGGTGCAGCAGCGTGACGGCGACGCCCGCGACGTCGAGCTGAGCGTGCAGGTGCCTGACCAGGGCGGAGCCAATTCCCGTCCCGCGCTCGCGGGCGTCGACGAACATCGTCTGCAGGTATGCCGCGGGGGACGGGCCGGTCATCCCCGCGATCCACACGGCTTCCTCCGGGGGCTGGGCGACTAGCAGGCCCACGGGGTAGCCGGCGCGCTCGGCGAGCCAGGTCCAGGCGGCCCTCCGAGCGAGACTGCCGTGGATCTCGTCGCGGACCAGCTTCGCCGTGGCCGGCCGCCACACCGGCCCGCCGAAGTGCATGTCGTACCTGATGAGCCGCAGCTCCAGGTCGAGGACCGCCTCCTCATCGGCTGGGCCGGCGAGCCGGATCGTCGCGCCGAAGGCGCCGCGCTGGGGGTGCGGGCCCTGGACGGCGTACGGGCCTTGCGGCGCGTTCGGCCGCGACCGGGCCGCGATGACCGTCAACGGCTGCAGACCGTGACTCAGCAGGGCCTGGATGCCCGTGATGTCCTGGCTCGGCCAGACCACGGTCGCCGACGTGTCGGCGCCGCGCGCCGCGGCGACCCCGGCCAGGTGATCGCGCCACTGGGTGACCAGCACGTCCGTAGGCGCCGCGACGTCCTGCCCGGCCAGCCTTGGCACCAGCGTGAACCGGTCCGCCGCGCCCCAGGTCTGGTTCAGCGAGTCCGCCGGGAGGTGATGGTGGACGCACACGCCCAGACCCGCCAGACGCCCGTTGTCGCCGTTCACGACGAGCGGCGCGCCGCAACCCGTCGGCAACGAGGCCGGGTCGGGCAGCAGCGGGTCAATGGCCTGCCAGCGCCGGGCGACCGTGCGGTTGATGTCGCGCACCGCATCGCGAACCACCCACGGCATGTCCTACCTCCCGGAAGTGCACTTTCCGGAAGCACACTCGGCTGCACTCTATCGGTCCGGACAATTCACGAATAACGGTTTAGTCGGGCCGGTTAGACCCCGGCGGCCTGCATGCCCCGGAGCTCGTGCTTCAGCTCCCTGATCTCGTCGCGGTACCTGGCCGCGACCTCGAACTGGAGCTCCACGGCCGCGGCGTGCATCTGCTCGGTCAGCTCCTGGATCAGCGCGACCAGATCTCCGCGTGCCCCGGCGGCGTCGGTGGGCAATGGTTCGCCCTCGCCGGCCTGGGCGCCCGCGCCGCGAGCCGCGGCGCGGGCCCGGGACGACAAACCGGGAACCGGCGACTTGCCACGGGACTGCTGACGACCGCCACCGCCGATGAGCTGCTCGGTGTCGGCGTCTTCGCGGATGATCTGGTCCAGGATGTCGGCGATCCGCTTGCGCAACGGCTGCGGGTCGACTCCGTGGGCGACGTTGTAAGCGACCTGCTTCTCGCGCCGCCGGTTCGTCTCATCGATCGCCTGCCGCATGGAAGGGGTCACCTTGTCCGCGTACATGTGGACCTCGCCCGAGACGTTACGCGCCGCACGGCCGATCGTCTGGATCAGTGAGGTCGACGAGCGCAGGAAGCCTTCCTTGTCGGCGTCCAGGATGGCGACAAGCGACACCTCGGGCAGGTCGAGGCCCTCACGGAGCAGGTTGATGCCCACCAGGACGTCGTACTCGCCGAGGCGCAGTTCGCGCAGCAGCTCCACGCGCCGCAGCGTGTCCACCTCGCTGTGCAGGTAGCGTGCGCGGACACCGTTCTCCAGCAGGTAGTCGGTCAGGTCCTCGGCCATCTTCTTGGTGAGCGTGGTGACGAGCACCCGCTCGTCGCGCTCGGACCGCTGCCTGATCTCCTCGAGCAGGTCGTCGATCTGCCCCTTGGTCGGCTTGATGATCACCTGCGGGTCCACGAGCCCGGTGGGCCTGATCACCTGCTCCACCACGTCGCCGCCGACGCGCCGCATCTCGTACGGGCCTGGCGTCGCGGACAGGTATATGGTCTGCCCGATCCGGTCACCGAATTCATCCCAGGTCAGCGGCCGGTTATCGATAGCGCTCGGCAGCCGGAACCCATGCTCGACCAGCACCCGCTTGCGCGACACGTCGCCCTCGTACATCGCGCCGATCTGCGGCACCGTAACGTGCGACTCGTCGATGACCAGGAGGAAGTCCTCGGGGAAGTAGTCGAGCAGCGTGTTCGGCGGACTGCCCTGCTCGCGGCCGTCGATGTGCCGCGAGTAGTTCTCGATGCCCGAGCAGCTGCCGACCTGGCGCATCATCTCGATGTCGTACGTGGTGCGCATCCGCAGCCGCTGCGCCTCGAGCAGCTTGCCGCCCCGCTCGAGCTCACCGAGCCGCTCGGCGAGCTCGGCCTCGATTCCGGCGATGGCGCGCTCCATCCGCTGCTCGCCTGCCACGTAGTGGGAGGCCGGGAAGACATAGAGCTCCTCATCCTCGCTCATGACCTCGCCGGTGAGCGGGTGCAGCGTGGACAGCCGCTCGATCTCGTCGCCGAACATCTCGATCCTGACGGCGAGTTCCTCGTACTGCGGGATGATCTCGATGGTGTCCCCGCGCACCCGGAACGTGCCTCGGGTAAACGACAGGTCGTTGCGCGCGTACTGCATGCCGACCAGGCGCCTGAGCAGGTTCTCCCGCTCTATGCTCATCCCGACCCGCAACCGCAGCATCCGGTCCACGTACTCCTGCGGGGTCCCGAGACCATAGATGCACGACACCGACGCCACCACGATCGTGTCCCGCCGGGTGAGCAGCGAGTTGGTCGCCGAGTGCCGCAGCCGCTCCACCTCGTCGTTGATCGACGAGTCCTTCTCGATGTAGGTGTCCGTCTGCGGAACGTACGCCTCGGGCTGGTAATAGTCGTAGTACGAGACGAAGTACTCGACCGCGTTGTCGGGCAGCATCTCGCGAAGCTCGTTCGCGAACTGAGCGGCGAGCGTCTTATTCGGCAGCATGACGAGGACAGGGCGCTGCAGGCGTTCCGCGATCCACGCCACCGACGCCGTCTTGCCGGTTCCGGTCGCGCCGAGCAACACCGTGTCGATATCGTCCGCACGCACTCGCCGCTCGATCTCGGCAATGGCGGCCGGCTGGTCTCCGGCTGGAACCATGTCCGTGACGACCTTGAACGGCGCTACCCTGCGCTGTAGGTCAGTTACGGGCCGCACGGTGCCACCTCCTTCTCGCCGCCAGACCCCCTGTCGCGGCTCACTGTCCAACTCTATGACCGGGGTCTGACATTCCGGGCCGGCCGAAGGAGCTGCGGGTGCACGTCGAATTCGTAGGTGATCAAGTTCATCTTCGGATTTGCGCTGGCCAGATAGCACCCGTCTGGTTGCAGTACGCAGCACAGACCTCTGGTGGGATTGCAGTTACGTCCGGGGCGGCGCCGGACCGCCGGGCTGTATATATTTGCGTTTTCCGGTGCTATACCACCGCAAACCGCACATATATCGAATCGGCCGACGGCCTTACCCGCTTGTGACAACCCAGCCCCGTC
>DATMKQ010000438.1:0-2252 GCA_035571275.1 Trebonia sp. | reverse complement strand
TCCGGCCAGGCGAGCAGTTCATGGCCGCTTTCGACTACACGAAGACGGGTCCGTTCGTCGCCCTCGGGCGTCAGCGTGAACTCGACAAGCATCGAATTGCCGGCCACCGGATCTTCCCCGCGGGGGTGGTTCCAGCGGAATGAGAAGCGGGTCGGCGGATCGACCCTCTCCACGACGACCGGGCCGCCCTGGTCCCCGAACTCCATGTAGCCATGAGCGCCGGGCTCGATCACCAGTTCCACCCGGTCGGCGAACCACTGACTCATCTGATCGGGCTCGGTGACGGTGCGCCATACCACCCCCACCGGCGCCTCGATCAGAACCTCCCGGTCGATCACTAGGTCTGCCATCAGTACCGGTCCTTCCCTGCGCGCATCGGCGGCCGGGGCCGCCAGCGGACGTTGCGTGTGGCTCACCCCCGTCGAACTGCAACCAACGGTAGCGCGTTGCCGAACGAACTGCAACCGTTAGTTGCATATTTCTGAGAGACATGCAACTATTGGTTGCACATCAAGAAGGAGGAAGACATGCAGAACGTCCAACGCCCTGAGCGGACCGGTGCCCGGCCCGCCCGCACACCGGCGGGCCGACCCGCGACGAGCTCTAGCCAGCGCTGGCGCGCCTTCGGCCTGCTGGTGGTGGCCTACTTCATCACCATCGTGGACTTCACCATCGTCAACGTCGCCCTGCCGACCATCGGCCGCAGCCTCCGTTTCCCCGAATCCGACCTGCAGTGGGTGGTCACCGCCTACGGACTGACCTTCGCCGGCTTCCTGCTCCTCGGCGGCCGCGCGGCTGACCTTCTGGGCCGACGCCGGCTCCTCATGACCGGCCTGGTCGTCTTCACCTGTGCCTCGCTCGGCGGCGGCCTGGCCACCTCGGACACCTTTCTCATCGTGATGCGAGGGCTCCAGGGCCTCGGCGCCGCGCTCGTCCTCCCCGCCGCCCTGTCCGTCGTGATGAGCCTGTTCCCGGAGGGAGCCGAGCGCAACAAGGCGCTCGGCATCTGGGGCGGGGTCGGCGCGCTCGGCGGGACGGTCGGCCTGCTGGCCGGCGGCATCCTCACCACCTACGCCGGCTGGCAGTACATCTTCTTCTTCAACGTCCCCATCGGCGCAGCCGCACTGATCCTGGCCCCCAGGGTGGTCCCCGAAAGCCGGATCGGCAGCGCACGGCGGCGCTACGACCCCTTCGGCGCGGTCTCGATCACCGGCGCCCTGCTGGTCTTCGTCTACGCCATCTCCGAGGCGCCCCAGGTCGGCTGGGCCGCTACCCAGACCGTCGCCATGCTGGCCACGGGATGCGGGCTACTCGCCGCGTTCTTCGTCATCGAGACCAAGGTCGAAGCGCCCCTCCTGCCGCTGCCGCTGTTCCGCCTGCGCAGCGTGTCCGGGTCGAACGCGGTGGGCTTCTTGCTCGGGGCGAGCTTCCTCACCTTCGTCTTCGTGGGCACCCTCTACATGCAGCAGGTGCTCAGGTTCTCCGCCCTGGCCACCGGTGCGGCCTGGATGACGGCTTCGGTCACGTCCCTGGCCTGCTCCGGCCTCTCCCAGAAGATCGTGACAAAGACCTCGCCCCAGGCCGTCATGGCCGTCGGCATGGCCCTCATCGGCACCGGGATCCTGTGGGCGGCCCAGGCCCCGCCCGACGGGAGTTTCTGGCGCGACCTGGCCGGGCCGTTCTTCATTGCCGGCGTCGGCACGTCCCTCTCCTTCATCCCGGTCGCCATCGGCGCGCTCACCGGGGTCGCCGAACGCGACGCGGGAGTCGCCTCCGGCCTGCTCAACACCTCGCAGAACCTCGGCGGCGCGATCGGCGTGGCCGTCGCCTCGTCCATCGCGGCCTCGCACTCCCGGGTGCTCATGCACCACGGCGACACGGCCACGGCCGCCCTCACCGGCGGGTTCGGTTGGGCTCTGTGGGTGTGCGGGCTAACCGGTCTGGCCGCCATCCCCGTCGCCCAGCTGATCATCCGGTACTACCCACCTACCGCACGCCGGCCAGTGTGATTCAAGGGCGCGACGGGACGGCCCCGGGTGCGAGGATGAGTCCTATGCGTCCTGACATCAGACCTGGCGGCACCTTCCCTGACTACGCTCTCCCGGACCACCTCGGCACGGTACGTAAGCTCAGCGAGCTTCAGGGCCGCGATCCGCTGATCCTCACCCTGGCGCGCGGCAACTACTGCCCTAAAGAGCACCAGCAGCACCTCGAGCTGGCGGCCAACTACCCGAAGGTCGCGGTGGCCTACA
>DATMKQ010000437.1:0-3862 GCA_035571275.1 Trebonia sp. | reverse complement strand
AACCTGCGGGCGGCCGGCGCGACCAACGTCGGGGTGTCGGTGCTGTGCCCGGGGGCGGTCCGCACGAACTTCGGCTCGTCGGCGCGGAACCGGCCGGCCTGGGCGGGGCCGCCGACGGTGTCGGGCCCGGCGGAGCAGGCGAGCGCGGAGCAGTTCGACCGCCTCGCGCTGACCGGGGCTTCGCCTGCCGAGGTGGCGGCGATCGTGGTCGACGGGATCCGGTCATCGCGCTTTTACATCCTCACGTCCGCGAACAGGAACCCGGCGGTGCTGCGCCGCGGTGAGGAGATCGTGTCGGGGGGGCCGCCCGCACCGCCGTTCCCCTAAAGCCTGCGAAGCCCGGCCCGTCTAGACTGGGCGGCTATGAGCAGCGAGCCGCGGTCAGTGCCGCCGACCCCCTCCGCCAAGCAGGTCCCGTCGAAGCGCACACATCACGGCGACACGGTCATCGATCCCTACGCCTGGCTCACCGATCCCAAGGATCCCGAGGTGATCGCCTACCTGGAGGCGGAGAACGCCTACATGACGGCGCTGACCGCCGGGCTCGAGGAGCCGCGGTCCCGGATTTTTGAGGAGATCAAGGCGCGCACCCAGGAGACCGACCTGTCGGTGCCCGTCCGTAAGGGCGGCTGGTGGCGTTACGCGCGCACGGTCGAGGGTCAGCAGTACGCCATCTACTGCCGCCGCCGGGTGCTCAACGGGGAGGTCGCTCCCCCGATGCCGGTCGACGGCAAGCCGCTGGACGGCGAGGAGGTCCTGCTCGACGGCAACGAACTGGCAGGTGACGCCGGGTTCTTCCAGCTCGGTGTGGTCTCCCTCAGCCCGGACGAGAGGCTGCTCGCGTACTCCACCGACTTCTCCGGGGACGAGCGGTTCACGCTGCGGGTCAAGGACCTGGACTCCGGGCAGGTCCTGGCCGACGAGATCCCCGGCACGTTCTACGGCTGCGCGTGGTCGCTCGACGGCACGGCGCTGTTCTACGTCACCGTCGACGACGCGTGGCGGCCGTACCGGGTCTGGCGGCACCTGGTCGGTACGCCGACCGCATCCGACGTGATGGTGTTCGAGGAGAGCGACGAGCGGTTCTGGGTCGGCGTCCGGCTGAGCCGCAGCGAGCGGTACATCTACATCGGCACGGCCAGCAAGCTGACCAGCGAGTGGTGGCTGCTCGACGCGGGGTCCCCCGAGGGCTCGTTCGCGGTGGTGGCGCCGCGCCGGCAGGGCGTCGAGTACAACGTCGCGGACGCCGCCGACCGGCTGCTGATCTTGCACAACGACGGCGGCGCGGAGAACTTCGAGCTCGCCACCGCGCCGCTGCCCGGCACGGGCGACAGCCAGACGTGGACCCCGCTGATGCCCTACCGCGCCGACACCCGACTGCTCGGCGTGGACGCGTTCGCGGACTATACGGTCGTCTACTTCCGCCGCGACGGGCTGACCGGGCTGCGCGTGCTCGACTCCGGCGGCGGCGAGCGGGACATCGCGTTCCCCGAGCCGATCTATACGATCTCGCCCGACCTCAACCCGGAATTCACCCAGACCATCTACCGGCTCGGTTACACCTCGATGATCACCCCGAGCACCGTGTACGACTGCGACCTGGCGACCGGGGAGTTGACCCTGCTGAAGCAGCAGCCCGTGCTACCTTCGCCCGACGGCGTGCCGTTCGCCAGCGGCGACTACGAACAGCACCGTGAGTGGGCGCTGGCCCTCGACGGCACCCGGGTCCCGGTGTCACTCGTCTGCCGGACCGGGACGCCGCGCGACGGCTCGGCGCCCTGCCTGCTCTACGGCTACGGCAGCTACGAGCTCTCGACCGACCCCCAGTTTTCGATCACGCGGCTGTCACTGCTCGACCGCGGCTTCGTCTTCGCGATCGCGCACGTGCGCGGCGGCGGGGAGATGGGCCGCTCCTGGTACATCCACGGCAAGCTGCTGGAGAAGAAGAACACGTTCACCGACTTCGTGGCCTGCGCGGAGCACCTGGTCCAGGCCGGCTGGACGTCGCCGGACCGCCTCGTCGCCCGCGGCGGCTCGGCCGGCGGCCTGCTCATGGGCGCCGTGGCGAACCTCGCGCCGTCGGCGTTCGCCGGGATCGTCGCCCAGGTGCCGTTCGTGGACACGCTGAACACCATCCTCGACCCGTCGCTGCCGCTGACCGTGACCGAGTGGGAGGAGTGGGGCGACCCGCTGCACGACGCCGCGGTGTACGCGTACATGAAGTCGTACACGCCGTACGAGAACCTCAGCGACGCCACGTATCCGGCGATCTTCGCGATCACCAGCCTCAACGACACCCGGGTCAGCTACCACGAGCCCGCCAAGTGGATCGCCCGGCTGCGCGCCACCGGCCGGGGCGGACCGTTCCTGCTCAAGACCGAGATGGAAGCCGGGCACGGCGGCCGCAGCGGCCGCTACGACGCCTGGCGGGAAGAAGCCTTGGTGCTCGCCTGGATCGTCGCGATCGCGAAACCCCCAGCCGGCTAGGCTCGCTCAGTGGCTGCTAGCACTCAACGGTCCGCCATTTCCCCCCGGCATCTTCCCAGCCGTGCCCCGTTCATCCGAATCCTGCTGATCGCCTTGAACTTGACCGCGGTCACGTTCTTCCTGCTGTCATTCACGCGGCACGGGGTTGCTCTTGGCCCTTACCGGATCGACTTGGATGTTTACCGGCTCGGCAGTCAGACCTGGCTGCGGCATCAGCCCCTGTACGGCGTCCTGCTCACGACGAGTGCTGGATCGCGGCTACCGTTCACCTACCCGCCGTTCGCCGCGGTGCTGCTGTCGCCGCTGGCGCTGGTCCCGATGAAGGTCGCGACTACGGGATTCACGCTGATCACCATCGCGCTGACCGCTGTGGTGCTGCGGATGTTCCTGCGCTCGCTCACCGGCACATGTACCGGCTCGTGGCTGGTGGTCGGCTGCGTGCTCCCGGTAGCCCTGTTCCTGGAGCCTGTGCGCAACACGCTCAACTACGGTCAGGTGAACGTCACGTTGATGGCGCTGGTGACGCTGGACTGCCTGCCGGCCACCACCCGGTGGCCACGCGGTGTGCTGACCGGCCTGGCCGCGGCGACGAAGCTGACCCCCGCGGGGTTCGTGCTGTTCCTCCTGATGCGGAGAGGCTGGCGGGCGGCGGCCACCGCTGTCGCCTCCTTCGCGGTCTGCACCGCGCTCGGGTTCCTGCTGGCCCCCGCCGACTCGGCGCGGTACTGGACGTCTGCCATTCTCGTGGTGGGCAGGCCGACGAACGCTGCATACGCTGGCAACCAGTCCATACTGGCGGTACTCGCGAGGGCCGGCCTCGGGCCGACGACGACGACCGCCACGGCGGTGTGGCTGGCGCTCTCGGCCGTCGTTGTGCTGCTCACGGTGTGCGGTATGCGCCGTGCCTTTGCCAGTTCGCGAGATGTCAGTTCGCGAGATGCCTGGGCGCTGTCGCTTAACGCCTTCGCTATCCTCCTCATCTCGCCGATCTCCTGGTCACACCACTGGGTATGGGCAGAGACGGGGCTGCTTGTCATGGCGGTCCTCGGCTGGCGACATCGGAAACTGGCCTGGCTCGCGATGGCTGCCGCCGGGCTCGCGGACTTGGCCTTCGCGCCGCAGTGGCTGCTCCCGCCAGGCGGCCACGGATGGGCTTGGTGGCAGCAGGTTGCCGGAAGCTCTTACGTGATCCTCGCCGTCGTGATCCTGTCGACCGCAGTGCTGCCTGGAGCGCTTTCGCGGCGTGACCAGGCGAGGTCGAGGATCAGTGCCAGCGCGCAGACGGTGCCGACGCCGACCGCCGCGCCGGCCACCGTGTCGGTGAAGTAGTGCCACCGCAGCGCGATGACAGCGAATGCCACCAGCACCGAGGCGA
>DATMKQ010000436.1:0-7777 GCA_035571275.1 Trebonia sp. | reverse complement strand
GCCGCCCCGCCCCCGGTACGCGGCCCTCCGCCCTCCATGGCAAGTGCCGCTCCAGATGCATGGCCCATTCAACTGCCTATAACGAGACGGATGGGCCATTCACCTGCCCAAAGCGAGCGGCTCCGGCCGCGATCCAAGGGTGGCTGGACATCACCTGTCACGGGCGGCACAGCGGACACAGGTCAGTGCCGCCGGGCGAGCGGCCAGGCGGGCCGCGCCGATCTCCCCGCCGCAGACGTCGCACCGCTCGTAGCTGCCCGCGTCCAGTTTCCTCGACGCGGCCTCGATCGCGGCGAGGTGTGACCGCGCCTGGGCGAGCAGCGCGGCGATGTGCTGCCGCTCGAACGCGATCGTCGCGCCCTCCGGATCGTGCTCATCGTCGCCGCCGGATGATCCGTCCGCGACGCTCGCCACGATCCCGCCGAACTCCCGCTCGAGTTCGGCCACCCGCTGCAACGTCTCATCGCGTGCGGCTTGGAGCCGGACACGTGCCGTTTTTGGTTCAGTCATCGGCACCGTATATCATTAATAGCGACAATACTCATGCCCAGGCTGGGAATTATCCCGGCCCATCTGGCATTATGAAGGCTAATGACCACTTCAGCTACGAGGCGCTTTCCGGTTACGGTCACGCGCCTGCCAGTTACCCGCTGCCAGATCTGTAAGCGTACGCTCGCTTACCGTCCTGGCGCGGCAAGTACCGTGCTCACAGAGCACTACCAGCGAATGCACCCGGAGGCACTCGGCGCCGTTCCTGAAGCCGAGGACTAACCAGCGTTAAACCGCGCATTCCGGTATCAGTGTCCGTAAACCGGGATGAGCAGTCCGCGCGCGATCGTGTGGAAACGCAGGTTGAACCCGGCCACGGCAGGCGAGACATCCGAGTCGATGCCGAGTTTTTCCGTGTCGACCGCGTGCACCGCGAACACATACCGGTGCGGTGGGTCGCCCGCGGGCGGCGCGGCGCCACCGAAGTTCTTGGTGCCGTAGTCGTTTCGCACATGGAAGGCGCCCGTCGGCAGTGTGCTGTCGTCGGTGCCCGCGCCCGCCGGCAGTGACGTGACCGACACCGGGATGTCGATCACCAGCCAGTGCCAGAACCCGGATCCGGTCGGCGCGTCCGGGTCGTAGCACGTTACGGCGAAGCTCTTGGTCTCCGCCGGGAAGCCGGACCAGGACAGTTGCGGCGAGATGTTGTCGCCGCTCATGCCGAAGCTGTTGAACACCTGCTTGTCGCTCATGTGCTCGCCGTGGCCGACGTCCTCGCTGGTCACGGTGAATGACGGCACGGCCGGATGAAAGTCGTACGGAAGCGGTGCGCGGTCTGTCATGTGACTACCTCCTTGTGTCGCGTCCAACGCTATCGGTGGCGTTTGTCACACGCGACCCAGCCGGCCGATTAACCCGAAGCGCCTCGTCTGATCCCCTTGGGCCCCTTTACCCTTGTTGCGGGGTATATCGCCGAAACGTTCGGTAGGTGCATGAGGAGGAAACGCAGGGCGGCGCGCGGATCCCCCGCCTGGACGCGGCGCGGGGTGCTTGCTCTCGTGCTGCTCGCGGTCGTGTTCGTCCCGGTACCCGGTGCCGCCTCGGGGCAGCAGGCGCCGGCCTGCCTCGGCTGCCGCGCGCAATCAGTGAACGCCGAACGCTGGGCCAGCCCCCTCCCCGGACAGTGGGCCGCGGTCGACAGCGCGACCGGCACGGTGCCCGCTTCCGGACAGGACTATGTGGCGGTCGGTGGCGAGGTGGCCGCCGTCGGCGGCGGCCTGACCGTGACCGCGTACGACCTGCGCGGCGGCAAACTCCTCTGGCAGGCCACCCTGCTTGCGCCGGCCGGCTCCGCCATCATGTCGGTGCGCGCCTGGCCGGGCGTCGTCACTGCCGGGGTCATCGGTGCGTCTGGTCGCACGCGCACCGAGTTCGCGCTCGACGCCGCGACGGGACAAGAGCTAGGCAGCTATCCGGCCGCTGTGTTCGGCGGTGCGGTCGAGGCGTCGGCCGCGGCCACCGTGATCATCGGCCCGGACAGCGTGACTAGTTACGACAACACCGACGGGAAAGTACTCTGGCGCCGTCCGATAGGCATGGGGCAGGCCTGGCGCGCGGACGGCGGCACGCTGTACGTCGCCGAGTCCGCCCAGGGGTACCTGGGGTCGGCGCCGGTTACGGGGCTCCGGGTCATTGACCTTAATTCAGGTACAGAACGAACCCTGCTTTCACCCCCTGGGCACCCTTTCTCCGGCACGATGTCAATCGCGGCGGACGGCGCCGTGCTGTTCACTTCGGCTGCCGGGGTGACCGCGTACAGCGGTTCCACGGGCGGCGCGCTGTGGTCCATGCCCAGCGCGGTGCCCGAGGGCGCGGACCTATCGGCGAACCTCCTGTACCTGACCTCCTCAGGCGGCGCTCTGGTCGGCGTCGACCCGCTGACCGGCGCGGTGCGAGCCTCGGTCACCGGGTCCACCGCGGGCGGTGCGGCGGGCATGTACGTAGTGCGCGGGGGAGTGGCGCTCGGCCTCGATAGCGGGCAGGGCGGCGATGCCTGGGGCTACGACTTCGCCGCGGGCCGCGTGACCTGGACGGCTCCCGGCCTGCCCTGGCCGCACTATTTCGCCGACCTCAGCGGTCTTGGCGGCAGCGCCGGGCAGTCCACCAACGTCGTGGTGATCGCGGTGTGCGAGCGCATGGCGCCCGCATCGCCCAGCGCCTCTCCGACCGCCACCAGCCCGACCGCCACTGTCTCCGCGCCGCCCACGGATACGCCCGCGGCCACCGCCACACGCACCCTGCACGGCGCCTCTGTCACCACAACCAAGAACGTGGCCGGCGGCCCGAGCGCGACGCCGAGTCCGTCCCCGGCCCCGACGTCCACCCAGTCGCCGGCCGTGCCGGTGCACCTGTGCGCCGCCCCCGAACTCGTCGCGCTCAACGTCTAACCCGACCGCGCCCGCGAAGCGGGCACGGAGCGGATGAATCGCCCAACAGCGGGTAGTCATCCACGCGATGAACGCGATAGCGAAAACTGCCGGGACGATCGACCGTTTCCAGCAGCGGTGGCCATTTATCGCCTTCCCGGTGGCCGTGTGGAAGAAGTTCAACGAGGACCGGGCCGGCAACCTCGCCGCGCTCATCGCCTACTACGGCTTCATCGCCACTTTTCCGCTGCTGCTTGTCTTCGTCACCGTTCTCGACATAACGCTGCGGAACGACCCGCAGCTGCGCGCCACCCTGATCAACTCCGCGCTCGCCCACTATCCGGTGATAGGCGACACGATAAGGAACAATCTCGGCTCTGTGTCAAGCACGGGCCTTCCGCTCGCCGTCGGCATCGTGGTGCTGCTGCTCGGCGCGCGCGGGGTAGCCGGCGCGATGAGTAACGCGCTGTACGAGGTATGGGGAATTCGGCGGGAGCAGCGGCCAGGTTTCCCGGTGTCGTGGCTATACGAGCTGGCTCTGGTCCTGGCCGTCGGCATCGGCTTTGTCGTCACGACCGCCTTGTCCAGCGTGGCGGCCGGCGCCGGGCACGTGCTGACCGGCGCGGGCGGGCAGGTGCTGGCGGTGGCGGTCTCGCTGGTCCTGAACGTCGGGTCATTCTGGCTGGCGTTCCGGCTCGCGACCACGTTCAAGGTGCCCTGGCACGACCTGCGCTACGGCGCGGTCATCGCGGCGGTCGTGTGGCAGGTGCTCCAGGTCGCTGGCGGGTACGTGATCAGCCACCAGCTGCAGCGAGCCTCCTCGCTGTACGGCACGTTCGGCGTCGTTCTCGGCCTCCTCGCCTGGCTGTACCTCCAAGCCATGGTGACGCTGTACGCGGCGGAGGTCGATGCGGTCCTGGTACGCCGGCTCTGGCCGCGGACGCTGCTGTCTGATAGCCAGGAACACGAACCCCAGGACGAGAAGGAGGCACCACACCATGGCCAGCGAGCAGCCTGACCGACGCAAGCCCTCAACCGCGCCGCACGCGATAATCGTCGGCGCCGGCTTCGCCGGGCTGTCCGCGGTGGGCGAGCTGCGCCGGGCCCCGGTGCACGTGACTATCATCGACAAGAACCTATACAGCACGTTCCAGCCGCTGCTGTACCAGGTCGCGACCGGCGGGCTGAACCCAGGCGACGTCTCCTACCCCGTCGGGAGCTTCTCCGCCAAAAGGCATACCAGGTACATCCGCGGCGACCTGGCCACGATCGACCAGGCCGCGCGGCGGATCACGCTGACCGACGGCCGCGAGCTCGGCTACGACTACCTGATCATCGCCACCGGCGTGTCGGCAGCGTACTACGGCGTCAAGGGCGCGACGGAGAACACGTTCGGCCTGTACACCCGCGCCGACGCGATCGCGCTGCGGGACCACATCATGAACGGCTACGAGCAGCTGAGCGACGGCACGGACGCGAACCGGGAGTTCGCCGTCACCATGGTCGGCGGCGGCGCTACCGGAGTCGAGCTGGCGGGCACGCTCGGTGAGCTGCGCAGCGACGTGCTGCGGGCCACCTTCCCCGACGTCGATCCGGCCCGGGTCCACATCAGGCTGGTCGAGATGGGGCCCGCGCTGCTGGAGCCGTTCAAGCCGAGGCTGCGCGAGTACGCGAGGAAGCAGCTTGTCAAGCGCGGGGTCGACATCTTCCTGAACACCAAGATCCTCGAGGTGCGGCCGGACCACGTGGTGCTCGGCGATGGCACTACGCACCACAGCGACCTGACCGTGTGGACGGCCGGCGTGGCCGCGCCGGAGGAGGCCGTCGGCTGGCACCTCCCGCAAGGCAAGAACGGCAGGATCCTCGTCGGTCCCGACCTGCGGGTCCAGGGCACCGACCGGATCTTCGCCATCGGCGACATCGCGATCAACTCCGATCACCCGTCCCCGCAGCTGGCGCAGCCCGCGCTGCAAGAGGGCAGGCACGCGGCACGGCAGCTGATCAGGATCCTGAAGGGCGAGCCGACGCAGCCGTTCAAGTACCACGACAAGGGCACGATGGCGACGATCGGCCGCCGGTCCGCCGTCGTCCAGCTAGCCGACGGCATACGGCTGACCGGCACGCTCGCCTGGTTCGCCTGGCTGGGACTGCACTTGCTGTACCTGCTCGGGTACCGGAACCGGATCGCCACGCTGATCAACCTGTCCTGGCGGTACCTGGCCTGGGGACACGGCGGCGGCGTGATCGTCGGCGACTCGCCACCCGAGCCCCTCCCGTCAGAGCAGCCGCAGGAGCCCCAACAGACGCAGGTGCCACAAGGCGGTGGTCAACAGGCACTCAGGTCCGTGGAGTAGCCTGCGCAGCGTGAACCCGAGGAACTTCAAGGCCCGGGTCGGGCTTGCCGCCGCCACAGCAGCCGTGCTGGCCGCGGCGGTCGCGCTGAGCGGCTGCGGCTCGTCAGGCACGCCGGCCGCGCAGTCCACCGCCGCGGGCACGCCAGACCCCGCCATGTCCGCCGCGATGGCGAACCCGAACCTCGACCTGGGTACATCCCTGGGTAACACGCAAGCACCGGACATCCGGCTGACAAACCAGTTCGGCCAGCCCATGTCGCTCAGCCAGTTCCGCGGCCGGGTAGTCATCCTGGCGTTCGCCGACTCCGAGTGCACGACGGTCTGTCCGCTCACCACGCAGAGCATGGTGCTCGCGAAACAGCTGCTCGGCACGGCGGGAAACAACGTCCAGCTGCTCGGCGTCGACGCGAACCCGGACGCCACCAGCGTGGCCGACGTCCTGTCTTACTCCCGAGCGCACGGCATGGTCAACCAGTGGGACTTCCTCACCGGGTCGCTCGCCCAGCTCAAGGCCACGTGGAGCGCGTACCACATCGCCGTGCAGATCCAGGCCGGGCAGATCGACCACACGCCCGCGCTGTACGTGATCGATCAGCAGGGCCGGCTGCAGGAGATCTACCTCACGACGATGGCGTACTCGAGCGTCACCCAGTCCGCGCAGGTGCTCGCGCAGGAGGTTTCCTCGCTGCTGCCCAGCCACCCGAGGCTGGCGAGCATGGAGTCGCTCGGCACCGTGCCCGGGCAGACCCCGGCCGCCACGATCACGCTGCCGACGGCGGCGCCGGCCGGGACAGGAACGCAACCGGCCACGGTGTCGCTGGGACCGGGCAAGCCACGGCTGGTCGTCTTCTTCGCCACCTGGCTGACCGAGACCTCGAACCTCAAGGCCGAACTGTCAAGCCTCAACGCGTACGCCACCGACGCCGCCAAGCATCACCTGCCGGCGCTGACCGCCGTGGACGAGACCGTGACGGAGCCGTCCGTCGCGACGGTTCGCGACTACCTGGCCCAGGTCGGTCCGCTGAACTTCCCTGTCGGCCTGGACGAGACCGGCCGGGTCGCCGATGGGTACGGCGTGCAGGACCAGCCGTGGCTAGTGCTGGTCTCCGGGGCCGGCAAGGTCGTCTGGTCCCACGACGGCTGGGTGTCGCTGTCGGCCCTCGAGCAGGCGGCCGCCGCCCACGCGTGATACGACACATGCCGAAATGATGGCAAATCTCAGGTGACAGCGACGCCGTGACCGTAGGAAGCTGAGTACATGTCTGGCGCCGCCTTGACCAACCTGCTTATCGGTGTGGTCGTGCTCGTGTTCGTCGTCACCAGGCAGCTGTCGGTCAGACGGCTGCGCGAGAACTACCGGCTGATGGTCGTCCTCGCGATCGTCGGGGTGGTGGAGTTCGTCAACTTCCTGGACGGCCACCCGCACAATGACAGCCGCATCATCGCCGCGGTGGTCGGCAGCCTCGTCTTGGCGGCCGTGCTCGGCGCGGTGCGCGCGCCGACCGTGCGCGTCTGGCGCGGCCAGGACGGTCAGCTGCTGCGGCAGGGGACGTGGCTGACCGCCGTCCTCTGGCTGGTCGCCTTCGCGGCGCACCTTGGCTACGACTACCTCGTCGCCGGCCACGTGACCGGCAAGAACGGCGGCGACGTGGGCAACGCCACGATCGTGCTCTACCTGGTGGTGTCGCTCACCGTGCAGCGGTACATCATGCTGGCCCGGGCCGCCCGGCAGGACGCCGCCGGCCAGATCCCGGCCAGTGAGCCGAAGATCCCGATGAGCTAGCCCGCGAGCGAAACCGGCTTGAGTCGCCTCAATACGATGGCGGTTGTGAGCGAACACGATTGGTACGCCTGGCACGCCGACTACGACAATCCCGGCAGCGGCCTGTCCCGGCGGCTCGGCTGGGTGCAGGACCGGGTCCGCGCCGCGCTCGACGATGCCCCGCCGGGCCCGTTCCGCGCGATCTCACTGTGCGCCGGCCAGGGCCGCGACCTGATCGGCGTGCTCGTCAGCCACCCGCGCCGCGCCGACGTGACCGCCCGACTGGTCGAACTGGACCCGCGCAACACCGAGGTCGCGCACCGCCTCGCGGCCGAAGCGGGCCTGTCCAACGTGGAGATCGTCACCGGCGACGCGTCGCGGACCAGCGCGTACGCGGACTTGGTGCCGGCCGACCTGGTGCTCGCCTGTGGAGTGTTCGGCAACATCACCAATACGCACATCGAGCGGACGATCGGCTACTGCACCCAGCTGTGCGCCACCGGCGGCACCGTGGTGTGGACCCGGGGCCGGTGGCACCGCAGCAAATCGGAGCCCGACCTGGTGCCGCAGATCTGCGCCTGGTTCGAGGACCGCGGCTTCGATCGCCTATGGCTCTCCGACCCGAATTACGGCCAGTGCTGCGGTGCCCACCGCTTCACCGCCACCCCCGCCCCCCTAGACCCAGACGCCACGATGTTCACCTTCCAAGGCCACAACCTCCTCCACGGCCCCCGCCGCACCGCCTA
>DATMKQ010000435.1:0-12860 GCA_035571275.1 Trebonia sp. | reverse complement strand
CGGCGTCTTACCGTTGGCGTACCCGGGGACGAACACGACCTGCGCCGCGTTGCCCATGACGCAGTGCGCGGCGGTGACGGCCAGGTTCCCGCCGCGGCTGTGCACGACGCTCGCGGTGCAGAAGTGGGAGCCGAGCTTGCCGTCGCTGTAACCGAACAGCGCACCTACCGCCGCCAGCCCGTTGAACGCCTGCCCGGCCGAAGTCGTCGACGTGCCCGCGACGCGCGAGGATGGGTCCAGTCCCAGCGCGGCTCCGGCCTCGCCGCCGTCGGTGGGGATGGCGAGCACGATGGCGGCGACGATGACCCCGGCGACGGAGGCGACGGCGCCGAGCCGCTTCCGCCCGTCAAGCACCCAGCGCGCGATCCGCCCGCCGAGCACCCCGATCGCCGACCGCCCCCGGAGCCCCCCGCGCGCGATCCGCCCGCCGAGCACGCCGATCGCCGACCGCCTCAGCGGTCCACCCGCACGGTCAGCCTCAGCCACCAGCCCAGCCCCACTCGCGACGCAACCTACGGGGAAGCGTCCGATTAATCCGTTTCCGACCCTTGTGCGGCAATCGAAGGCAAAAGACCCGCTCTTGCATCGTTCGTTGCCGCGCTGATGCTCAATTGTGATCTAACGATCAAGCTCACGCTAGGGGTTCATCCTTAGAAGTTCCTTAGATTTCCCTGCGTGGTCCTCCCGCGCACCGCGTCCCGCACAGCATTCGCCGCTCCGTGGCGCGTGATCCTATGCTGTCGGCCGTGACGAGCCACACGAGGCCAACCTGACCGGCCCAGCGACCCGCCAGACAACAGAACGCGAACTAGACCGCCGGATCGCCAAGCTGGCCCTCCCGGCACTGGGGTCGATAGCCGCTGAGCCGCTGTACAACCTCGCCGACACCGCGATCGTCGGTCACCTGGGCCGCGAGCAGCTCGACTCGCTGGCCATCGCGTCCAGCGCGCTTTCCGTCGCCGCGTGGCTGGCCGTCTTCCTGACGACCGCCACCACCACGGCGGTGGCCAGGCGGGCCGCGCAGCGCGACGACGAGGCCGCGGGCCGCACGGTGGGCGCCGCGTACCTGGTCGCCGCGGCGTGGGGCATGGTGACCGCGATCGTGATCGTTATCGTGGCGCCGTGGCTGGCCGAGTCGCTCGGCGCGCACCAGCAGGTGCTGACCGGGGCCACCGGGTACCTGCGCCTGTCGGCCATCGGACTGCCGTTTCTCTACCTGTCCTTCGCGGGCAACGGGCACCTGGTCGGGCTCGCGGATACACGCACGCCGCTGGTCATCGCGGTGGGGGCCAACGCCGTGAACGTGGGACTCGAGCTGTTGCTGGTGTTCGGCGTGCACCTCGGGCTGCTCGGCTCCGCGCTCGGCACGGTCATCGCGCAGGTCGCGGCGGCGGCCTGGTACGCGGCCGCGTCCTGGCACAAGGCCAGCTTCCGCCCGCGCAAGCCGCGAAGACAGGAGATGCGCGAGCTGCTCGCCGACGGGCACCGCCTCTCGGTGCGGACGGTGGCCCTCGGCGTGGTGCCGCTGGCGACCACCGCAGTCGTCGCGAGGCTGGGCCCGGTCGCCCTCGGCGGCCAGCAGATCGCCTACCGCCTGTGGTACCTGCTGTCCCTGTCGCTTGACGCGTTCGCGATTCCCGCGCAGGTGTTCGTCAGCGCGGCGCTCGGCGCGGGCGATCACGAGGCGGCCCGGCTAGCCGGGCGGCGCACGCTGTGGCTCGGTCTGGCGGCGGGCGTCGCCCTCGGCCTGGTCACGGCCGCGCTGGCGGTGGGCGCGCCCGCGCTGTTCACCGACGACCCGGCGGTCCGCTCCGTGGCGGTCACCGGGCTGCTGACGTCCGCGGCCACGCAGCCGCTCGCGGCGCTCGCCTTCGTGCTCGACGGCCTGGTCCTCGGCCTCGGCGATTACGCCGCGATGCGCCGCGTGATGATCCTGGCGATCGCCGCGTTCGCGCCCATGGCCGCTCTCGTGCTGCGCTTCCACTGGCTCGGCCTGCCCGGCGTCTGGGCAGCGGTCGGTCTGTGGCTGGCCGCTCGCTCCGCGTTGCTCGGCCGCCGCTGGGCAGTCGCGACGGTCCGTTCGGACTAAAATGCCGCGCACCAAGCGGGACCGTTAGGCTGGCCGTCATGAGGGCTGCCATCTATCGCGCCACGGGGCCCGCGCGCGACGTGCTGCGGGTTGAGGACGTCCAGCGCCCGGAGCCGGGGCCGGGTGAGGTGCTCGTCCGCGTGCGCTGCTCGGCCGTGAACCCGACCGACTACAAGACCAGGGCCGGGGCCACCGCCCGCCCGATCGACGGGTTCCAGGTTCCGCATCATGACGGTGCGGGGGTCATCGAAGCGGTCGGCGCCGGCGTTGATCCCGCGCTGGCGGGCGAGCGCGTGTGGCTGTGGTTCGCGGCGCACCGGCGACGGTGGGGGACCGCGGCCGAATGGACCGTGGTGCCCGCCCGCCAGGCGGTACCGCTGCCTGATGGCGTGTCGTTCGAGCTGGGCGCGTCGCTCGGCATACCGGCGATGACCGCGCACCGGTGCCTGTTCGCCGACGGGCCGGTGGCCGGTAAGACCGTGCTGGTCGCGGGCGGCGCGGGCGCCGTGGGTCACTACGCGATCGAGCTGGCCAAATACGCGGGCGCCCGGGTGGTGACGACGGTCAGCGGCAGCGAGAAGGCGGCCCTTGCCGCCAAGGCGGGTGCCGACCTCGTCGTGAACTACCGTGAGCGGGACGCGATCGAGCGGGTCAGATCGTTCGCGCCGGTCATGGACCGGGTGATCGAGGTGGCGCTGGGCGCCAACCTCGACCTGGACCTGGCCGTGGCCGGACCGTCCACCGTCGTGGTCACGTACGCGGCCGAGGTGGCGGACCCGGTGCTCCCGGTGCGCGCCTGCATGAATGCGAACGCGACGTTGCGGTTCGTGCTCGTCTACGGTGTGCCCGACCAAGCCCTCGACGCCGCCGTCACTGACATCACCGCTGCCCTGACCGCGGGCGCGCTGACCGAGTTGCCCACGCACCGCTTCCCGTTGACGGAGGTGGCCCCCGCGCACGAGGCCGCCGAGGGCCACGCCGTGGGCAAGGTGCTCCTGATCCCGTGACTGGGCGGCGGTCCTGTGACCAGTCGCCGCGGAGCGGCGTCAGCGCCGAGGGTAGATCCCGGTGCCGCGGGTGCCGCCGAGGAAGACGCGCGTGCCGAGCCGGTCCAGCCGCCCGGAGCCGCCGCACTTGCGGCAGCGCCGCTGCGCGTCCTTGTAGACGGCGCCGAAGTGCCGACCGGTGCCGCTGCAGAGCCTGCATTTCGTCAGCGGGTGAACCCGTAGCGAGATGTAATACCCAACTGCGGCGATGACGACGATGATAATCAAGATATCCATGGTGCAGCTGCTCTCGCAGTGAGCGGGACGGACGCACCGGGGGTTGACCGAGGCGAGCGTGGCCCCTCGCCGCCTGAGCCGTTCCCCGGTTTCTGAGTCGCCAGCGACCTAGGGTCGTCGGCGTGTATAGAGAGAGAATAGGCGAATGCCATCACTTATGTGAGTGATTTATTCCAAGCGGGACATCTCCCGCGGCGGCGAAGCGCCGCTTCGCTTCCGCTGTAAACTGGTCAGATCATGATCGCGAAAACCTTTATAGGCGATAGGTGAGAATTCTCTGCCTAATAAAAAATACTTTCGCGTTATGGAGCAACGTTCGCCAATTCAGTAACACTAACCACTCCCCGCCCCGCGCGAGCCCACGCGGCCCACGCGGCCCACTCCGCGCGGGCCCGGGCCCCGGCCGCGATAGCCAGGTCCAACGCGGCTGTTCAGCGGTAGGCCGACACGCCGAGCTTCACCGCGAGCGCCAGGCCGCATAGTGCCACGAACAGTCGCAGCGCCTTGACCGGCAGCCGCCTGACCAGGCGCGGCCCGGTGTAGCCGCCGATCAGGAACCCCGCGGCCAGCGGCGGCACGAACAGCCAGTGCACCGGGGCGAACACCGCGAAGATGACCGACGCCACGGCGTTGGCCCCGCCGAGGATCGCGTTCTTGAGCGCGTTCAGGCGGATGAGGGACTCGCTGATCATCGTGCCGAGCAGGGCGACCATGAGCACGCCGCCCGCGGCGCCGAAGTAGCCGACGTACACGGCCGCGCAAAACACCCCCGCCAGCCGTCGCGGGGACCGCTCGGCGTCCGGCCGCGGCGACAGCGCGCCGATCATCGGCTGCACGAGCAGCACCACCGACGCGGAGCCGATCAGCACGGGAACCACGAGCCCGAACGCCGCGGGCGGCGCCAGCAGCAGGACCGCGGCTCCCGTCGCGCCGCCGAACACCGAGACCAGGCCCAGCCGGCGCACCCGGTCGCGCTGGCCTGCGAGTTCCGGGCGCGAGCCCAGCACCGAGCCAGCTCCGGTGAGCACCAGTGACACCGTGTTGGTGACGTTGGCCGACAGCGGCGGGAGGCCGAGCGCGAGCAGCGCCGGGTAGGAGACGACGCTCGCGACGCTGGCCACCGTGCTGGCGAGTCCGCCGGCAATGCCCGTCCCGAGCAGGGCGAGCGCCTGGATGGCGGTCATCGCGAGGCAGATCGCGCCCGCGCCCTCAGGCCGGGCGGTCCTTTTTCGGCAGCCTGCCGACGATGGCCTGATAGGACGCGTCGATCGCCTCGAAGACCTCGTCGTCGGCGATGGCTCCGCCGATCCGCAGGTTGTTCCAGCCCGACCGGCCGATGTACGGCATCACCGAGGCGTCGCCGGGATAGCGCAGCAGCCATTCGTCGGCCGCATCGCGGCTCGCGCCGCATTTCAGGCCGACACCGAGCGGTTCGCCCGATCCGAGAAAGGCGAATATCTTCTGCCCGACCTTCGCGACGACGTCGCCCTCCCAGGGCTCGTCCTGCCAGGCGCCGGGCTTGGACAGGCAGTACGCGAGCAGTTCGTCCCAGCTCATGGCGTCATGCTACGGGAGCTATCGCCGCGGCGACCTCGTACGGCAGGTGCCGCGGGTGCACCAGCAGCGCCCTGGCCAGGTCGCGGATTCCGGGCCGCAGCGGGGTCAGCAGCTCGACGGTGTACCGCCACGCCGCGGCCTCGGCCGCCGGCCCAGGCGGACCGAACCGCTCGCCGATCCCCGCGCGGAACCGCCGGGCGTCGCCGCCGTCGCCGCGCCAGGAGGCGAGCCATGTCCGCAGCTCACCGTCCGCGCCCTCCGCCGCGCTTGGCAGCGTCCAGTCGCGCAGCCGCTCCGCGACCTGCCCGGCGGCGTCGATGACGAACCCGAGCTCACCGCCGCCGCGGATCGAGTGCACCCGCCCGGAACTTGTCCCGCCGGCCCGGATGCTCGCGGAACTAAACCGCGCGCCCACCGCGAGGGCGGCCAGCGCGTGCCCGGCCTCGTGCCAGGCGGTGCGGACGGCTTCGGCGCGGGCTGGCGCGTAGCTGGCGGCGTAGCCGCCGGCATAGCGCTGCCTGATCCAGGCGTCGTGCACGATCGACGCGTCGTCGTACCTGGCCAGCCTGGCGAGCTCGACCGAGAGCGAGTCCAGGAGCCGGCGCTGGGCGGGGGTCACGCGGTCATCAGCGCGGGGTCAGCACGCAGAACTCGCCGCCCCCGGGGTCGGCGAGCACCGTCCAGTTCACGTCGCCCTGGCCGATGTCGGCCTGGGTCGCGCCGGCCGCGATCAGCTCCGCCACCGCCGTGCCCTGGTCTTCGTCCGCCCACGGGCGCACGTCGAGGTGGACGCGGTCCTTGACCGTCTTGCGACCGGGCACCCGCAGCAGCTCAAGGAACGGCCCGGTGCCGGCGCGCGACCGCAGCGAGACGAAGCCGTCGGCGGACTCGTGCCTGGCGAAGCCCGAGGCTACCTCCCAGAAGTCGGCCACCGCCGCGGGGTCGGCGCAGCCGCACACCACTGCCGCGACCGGCCCGGTGTCGCGGTAGACCGGGCGCGGGTCGAGCACGCAGAACTCGTTGCCTTCCGGGTCGGTGAGCACCGTCCACGGCACGTCGCCCTGGCCGATGTCAGCCGCCTTGGCGCCGAGCCCGAGCAGCCGTGCCACCTGCGAGCGCTGGTGCTCGACAGACGTGGTCGCCAAGTCAAGGTGCAGCCTGTTCTGGGTGGTCTTGGGCTCGGGCACGGTGATGAAGACAAGCGGCAGCGCCGTGGGCGCCGGGTAGCTGTAGCCCGCCGGCCATACCACCGCTTCCTCGTCATCTTGATCGCCGATCACCCAGCCGAGCGCCGTCGACCAGAACCGTGCCTGGGACGCGGGGTCGGCGCAGTCGATCACGACGTGGACCAGTCTCACCCGCCCAGCCTGCCATCGGCCGCGGGGCCGCGCAAACGCCCGATCAGACACATCAGCTTGTTTGGGGTACGTTTAGAGGCTCGTGAATCGGTTGCGGCCGGCGGAGCCTGGCGAGAGCAGGAGCGAGGGCGAGACGTCCCACCGGACGCGGACGCTTGAACGGGCGTTGCTGATCGTCGGTGTGGCCGCCCTCGGCTTCAACTTGCGCGGCGCGATCACCAGCCTGCCCCCGCTCTTCCCCGAACTCCAAGGCAGCCTGCACCTGTCCGCGACCGCGATCTCCCTGCTCGCCGCCACGCCGGTCATCTGCTTCGGCGTCGTCTCCGGCTTTTCCGCGGCGCTGAGCAGGCGGCTTGGCGAGGAGCGCGTGCTGCTCGCGGCGCTCGTCGTGCTGACCGCCGGCCTGTTGCTGCGTGCCGCGGCGCCTGGCGCGCTGCTGTTCCCCGGCACGGTGCTCGCCGCGTCCGCCATCGCCGTGATGAACGTCCTGCTGTCGAGCCTGATCAAGCGACGCTGGCCAGAGCGGGCGGGCTTCCTCATCGGGCTGTACATCACCGCCCTGTCGGTCGGCGCGATCATCGGGTCGCTGGTCAGCGTGCCGCTTTGGAACGGCACCAATGGCTCGGTCCCGCTGGTCCTGGGCTGGCTGGCCGGGCCCGCGGCGCTGGCGGCGCTGCTATGGCTGCCGCAGACAAGGCACGTTTCCCGAACGGTGTCCGCGTCCACCCAAGACCGCGATCCTCGCGCGGCCGCGCTTCGCCCGCCCGCGCGACCGCAGCGGGTGGCGGTGCACAGGTACCCGCTCGCCTGGCAGGTCACGCTGTTCATGGGCACGCAGAGCCTGCTGTACTACGCGGCGCTTTCCTGGTTGCCGACGATCCTGCGCGACCGCGGGGACAGCGCCGGCACGGCTGGCGACTTGCTGGCCCTGATGGGAGTGGGCAACCTGGCCGTGTCGCTGTTTGTCCCCATCGTCGCGCAGCGGATGCACGCCCAGTACGCGCTCGTGGTGCCGACGGTGGTCGCGATGACGGTCGGCCTCGCCGGGGTCGTTTACCTGCCGCTCGACTCGGCGGTGATCTGGGCGCTGATCCTCGGCGCGGGCCAGAACGCGGCGCTCAGCCTGGCGATCTTCTTCACGATGGCGAGGGCGCCGCACGCGGCGGCCGCCGCGTCGCTGTCGTCACTCGCCCAGGCGGTCGGCTACCTGTTCGCGAGCACGGGCCCGCTCGAGGTCGGGCTGCTGCACTCGGCGACGGGAAGCTGGAACCTGCCGGTCGCGGTGCTCTTCGCGCTCAGCGGTATCCTGCTGGCCGCGGGCCTGCTCGCCGCCCGTCCGCGGATGCTGCCCGCCGAGGAAACCCACGCTGAGAGGGAGTGATGGCGCCGCCGCCCGTCGGGTTCGACCTCGACATGACGCTGATCGATTCGCGGCGCGCGATCATGGCCTCGTTCGCCGCCGTGGCCGCCGGCACCGGCGTGCCGATCGAGCCAGCGGCCGTGGACAGCCGGCTGGGCCTGCGGCTTGAGGACGAACTCGCGTACTGGTTCCCTGACGATCAGGTCCCGGCCGCCATGCGGCTCTACCGCGAGCACTATCTGCGGCTGGCCGGACCGCTGACCTCCGTGCTCCCAGGCGCCCGGGAGTCGATCGCCGCGGTCCGCGCGCGGGGCGCGCAGGCCGTCGTGATCACCGCGAAGTACGAGGTGTCGGCGCGGCTGAGCCTGGATAGCGTCGGGCTGACCGCCGACGACCTGGTCGCCGACGTGCACGGGCCGCAGAAGGCCGCGGTGCTGGCCGGCCTGCGGGCCGCCGTCTATGTGGGCGACACCCCCGCGGACATGGCTGCCGCCGTGCAGGCGGGAGTACGGGCAGTAGGCGTCGCCACGGGATCGTTCACAGATCGTGACCTTCGCGCGGCGGGCGCGGATGAGGTGCTCACGACGCTCGCCGGCTTTCCCGCGCTGTATGAGAACCTCGGCAGTGCGGCCTCGTAACGCGAGGCTGGCTCGTGCCCTCGCCGCACATTGACGGACCGCCATATCCGGGCCCGTCAATGTGCTCGTGGTGGCCGCAACAAGGGTTAAGAACCTGTAAGGTTTTCGACGTGAGGTCGGTGGTCGATCGCCTTGATGTCCCCGCGTCAGGCGAAAGAGTCGAGGGCACGCGCATCCTGATCGCAGGAGCCGTGGCCTTTCTTTTGGTCTTCGCCGGGTGGGCGTTCTACGTCGCCTCGCACCCCACGAGCACCACCCTCTTCCCCGTTGACCTTCAGGTCTACCGGGACGGCGGGCTCATCGTCCGGCACATCAGCCCGCCCTATCAGGCGAATCTGGCCCACCCGCTGTACGACTGGCCGACGAGCAACGAGGCGCTCAAGTTCACCTACACGCCGTTCGCCGCGCTCTTCTTCGCGGCGGTGTCCTTCGTCCCGTGGTCGATCCTGCCCCACCTGTCGCAGATAGTGAACCTGCTGGCGCTGCTCGCGGCGACCTGGTTCACGATGGGCGCCCTCGGCTACAAGGGCCGCGGGGTCCGGGCGGGCGGCGCGCTGCTGGGTGCTGCCGCCGGGCTGCTCACCGAACCGGTGTTCCGCACCATGTACCTGGGGCAGATCAACCTGCTGCTGATGGCGCTGATCATCTGGGACCTAAGCCAGCCGGACACCCCGTCGCGTAGCCGGTGGAAGGGGATCGCGACCGGCATCTGCGCCGGGATCAAGCTGACCCCGCTGATCTTCATCCCGTACCTGCTGTTGACCCGCAAGTTCCGGGCCGCCGCGAACGCCTCCGGCGCCTTCGTGGTCACGATGCTGCTCGGCTTTTTCATCCTGCCGGGCGACTCGCGGGACTACTGGCTGAACGGCCTGTTCATCCAGGACGGGCGCACCGGGTTCACTGGCTGGGGCGGGAACCAGTCGCTGCGCGCCATGGTCACCAGGCTGGCGGGCAGCATCAACGCCGGCACGCCCATCTGGATCGTCGGGGTCGTGCTGGTCACCGTGTTCGGCTTGCTGATCGCGACGATGCTGCACCGCGCCGGGCACCCGATGCTCGGCTTGCTGACGGCGGCGGTCGTCGGGCTGCTGGATTCGCCGATCAGCTGGGACCACCACTGGGTGTGGGTCGTACCGGGGATGATGGTGGCCGTGCACTATGGCGTGCGAGCCTGGCAGGCCGGACGCTATCGCGGTGCCTTCGGCTGCGTCGCGCTCGCGCTCGGCATGCTGCTGGTCTTCATACCGTGGCCGGGCAGCTTGTGGAGCCTGAAGACGACGGGCCCCGGCGACTTCACGAAGGGCCTCATCTGGGCCGCGCCGAACACCGCGGTGAAGAAGTACATCAAGTACGGCGACGAGAAGTGGTTCCTGGAGTACCACTGGCGCGGCTTGCAGGTCCTCGCGGGCAACGCCTACGTGCTGACCGGTCTCGTCGTGCTCGCGATCCTCGGCTTCACCGCCTTGGTTGTGTCGTCCGCCTCCGCCTCCGCCAATGAGGACGCGCCGCCGGCCGCGCCAGTAGTCCTAGGCTCGGCCGACGCTGACGCGACCGCGGTCTTATCCGTTACTCCCCAACCGCGCGGGGTAGTCTTGGGCGGCCCGCTCGCTTGACCGGCCGCGCGGCGGCGAGCATCTCGCTGACCGGTCGCTCCGTTACCGCCGCGCCGAACGCGTCGGCGTCCATCGTCACGCGCCTTGGCAGGTCCTCGCCCGGCAGGTACAGGTCCAGCACCGCGACCCGCAGCGTGTCCTTCTCCAAGGCCAGCGCCTCGTCGGCGAGCGCCTCCATCTCGACCGGGCCTTCGCCCAGGTCGGGGTGCTCGTGGATCACGATGCGCGCCAGTGCGTCGTCGTGCATGATGAGCTGGCCGCTCAGATCGCTGAACCGGACAGTCTTCTGGCCCATGAGATTCGACCCCTCTTTCTCAACATCCTGCGTTGAGGTCAACACTGCCGGAAACATGTTCGTTTGTCAAACGCATGTTCTATAGCAATTTCACTATACGAAACTGCGCTCGACGAGGCGCCGATCCGAGCTCGCGTCAGAAGTACTCCCGCATGATCGCCCGCGACCACTCCGGCTCGCGCACCTCGCCGCGCGGCGCCATCTCGGGCAGGTACGGCTTGACGTCGAGCACGGGAGACCCGTCGAGCGCGTCCAGGCCGCGCACGGTCAGTTCTAGCCCGTCGACGGCCAGCAGTTCGCAGCACGACACGCCAAGGTGGTTCGGGCGTAGCGGGGAACGCCCGGCGAGCACGCCCACCTGCGGCCACGCTGGATTGCCTCGCGGATGGAAGGCGCCGCGGCGCGTCGACACGGCGAGATGGAACCGGAACACCACCTCGACATGCGAGAAGTCCTCGAGCCCGGCCGTGGCGTCCGGCTCGACCTCAGCCGGGTCGAGCACGATGGTGGCCGTCACGCCGCCCCAGTTGTCCTCGTAGATCTCGGTCCGGCCGCCGCGCACGACGCCGATCGGTGTGACAGTGAACTCGTCGCTCATCGATTCCCCGTGAGTAGATCGGTGATCGTCGTGGTGGGCACGTGCTCGGCGCGGGCCGGATCCAGCCGCCCGCCGCCACCTGCTCCTATCGGTTCACACTACTGTCACCCGTTGCCCCAGTGTTGCTGCGTGAAGCTGAACCAGTTTCCCGAGTCGTCGCGCAGGATCGCCTCGATCCCGTACGGCCGCTCGGCTGGCGGCTGGGTGAACTCGACGCCGCGCCCGGTGAGCACCTCGTAGTCGCCCCGGCAGTCGGTGGTGGCCATGACGCCGGGGGAGAGGGCGCCCTTCGCGACGAGCGCGCGGACCTGTTCTGCGGTCTGCGCGTCGAGCATCGAGTGTGCGGGGTCCATGAGCACGAACTCCTGGCTCGCATTGCCCGGCGGGCGGACCGTCATCCAGCGCATGCCGTTGTCGAGCTTGATGTCGTTGGTGAGCTCGAAGCCCAGCTTCTCTGTGTAGAACTCCCTGGCCGAGTCCTGGTCGAGCACCCAGACCGACACGATGTTGATGCCGTTGATCATGTGCCTTGATGGTACGCCGCCGGCCACCCCGCGAGCTTCTCAGGAAGTGCTGTCTTCGCGGGCGCGTCGGGCGCCGCGGGCGCCCGGCACCGCCTCCCGTGCCGGGAGGCCGGTCTGCCACATCAGCACGAAGCAGCCCGGGACGGGGGTCGGCCCGCCCCGGCTGAGGGCCTGCGCGCGATAGCGGGACGGAGACATGCCGGTCATCTCCCCGAACCGCGTGCTGAACGTGCCCAGGCTGGTGAAGCCGACGAGATGGCAGATCTCGGTGACGGTGAGGTTGGCGGACCTGAGCAGCTCGCACGCCCGTTCGATCCGGCGTCGGGTGCGGTACCGACCGGGCGTCTCCCCGTACGCCGCGCGGAAAGCACGGATGAAGTGCTCCCGCGAATACCCGGTCCCGGCCGCGAGCGCCGAAATCCCGATGTCTTCGCCGTAGTCCCTGTCAATCCGGTCCCTGGCCTGGCGCAGCGACCGCAGCGAGGCCACGTCAGCCGGCCGGGAAGTCATGCCCGCAGCCTACCGGGCAAGCGGTCAGGCGTCCCGCCGACTAGCGGCCAGCCGCCGACGTCAAGCAACACCGCTGTCACCGCGCGGAGCCAACTCCTGGCCAGGCATCGTACCCAGGTATGACGCCGCCAGCGTGACGCTGGGCAGCCACACCGCGGCCTAACCTAAGAGGCATGAAGGCGCTGGCCGAGGTGCTCGCGGGTCGTGACCGGGGTCCGGCATGGAGTTCGGCGACGACCAGGCGGACGGCGATCCTGTTCGGCTGGCTGGGCTTCGCGCTGATCGCCGCCTCGGGGCTGGCGGCGGTCGCCATTAGCCGGCACCAAAACGGCGCGGCCGATGCGGGCTGGCTCGCGGCTCATCGCGCGGGGCATGTCCAACGCCGAGATCAGCGTCACGCTGGTGATCGCCGAACAGACCGCCAAGACCCACGTAGGCCGGATCCTGATGAAGCTGCGGCTGCGCGACCGGGCGCAGGCGGTGGTGCTCGCCTACGAGTCCGGCCTAGTCACTCCCGGCGATTGACGCGCCGGGCTGATAACGTTCGAAACCGTGGACTATGACGTGCACACCGAGCGCCCGCAGCCGCGTCCGCTGGCGGCGAGCCGCGCGCGCATCCCTGCTGACCGGGTTGGCCCGGAGATCATCCGGCAGCTGGACGTGATCTGGCCGGTGCTGCGCGCCCAGGGCGCCGCCACCGGACACAACGTGGTGATCTACCACGGCGCCACGGACGGCGTGCTCACCGTCGATGTCGGGGTGGAGGTGCCAGCGGGGTTCATCCCCGAGGGCGACGTCCAGCCGGCGGCGACCCCCGAAGGCGAGGTGGCCACGGCCGCGCACTTCGGCGACTACTCGCGGCTCGGCGGCGCCTATGTGGCCCTGGAGCAGTGGTGCGCGTCAAACGACCGTCGGCCCGCGGGGACGAACTGGGAGGTTTACGGCGACTGGGACGACGATCCGGCGAAGGTCCGCACCGACGTGTACTTCCTCCTGGAGCCCTGACCAGATGGATGGGACATCCATCTGCCTATA